>JBEIUM010000205.1:0-5042 GCA_040374385.1 Sediminibacterium sp.
CAAAACGGACTTGCAACGGTCAATGGCATCGAATATACCATCAATGGATATCAATCAGTTGATTCGGCAAGCATTCATCTTTTTTTGCAAAACGAAGAGCATCAAACCACTTTATACATGGGTGCAAATACGACAATAATCAATGGTGTCACTTGCACTACCAGAACTCAAATAATTGACTTACTCGGCAATCCACCTGAATTAAATTCATAATGGCACAAAGAACAAGAGAAGAACTGAATGCGGCCAATGCGGCCTTATTCGTCAATAATTCAACTGGTGACATCACGCCAGAATTGGAGAAGGCATTTAACGAGGATGTCAATGACTCAGCCGTAAACATCAAAGGTGACACCTTTGCGGCAGATGCTGAATTTGCCTTTCAAAACGGATCAAAGCTTCGGGAAGGAGCAATTCCGCATGGATTCGGTGGAGGCATTGCAAGGGTCTGTGCGAATGAAAAGGCAGACCAATGGGAGGATGGGTTTAGGTATTTGATTTCAACAACTGGTAGCTTTAACACTATTGTTTATGCTGAAACTATAAACAACATAATCCCTGACGATACGTACGATGAGACAGACAGTTGGGCGGTTGGTTCAAGGCTGACCAACTTGGTAACGGGTGTTACTTATCTATGCACTCAGGCAAGTGAAGGCGATGCAATCTGGATTAATCCAAATACATCCATTTATCAATTCGATGTTACCATTACCGACACGGCAGCGATTCGGGCATTGAATACCCAATATATTCCATTGGTAGAGGATGACGGGGTTAGTTATCTGCAATTGATTTCAGCAACTATCTTGATGAATGATGACGGCACAACTAATTATGACTTTACGGGTTATATGTCAATTATTGGCACGGGAGACAGTAATGTTAAAGCTTTTAGTGCATCTATGGATGTTAGTATTGGATCTGGCACAACATCTGTAAGCACCCTGCCCATCAACCTTCCGAGTACCAATAATTTATTTTTAACTTTTAAGACAGCCATAAATGAAGGCGGTTTAGCACTCTCAGCGTTTTCAGATGCAACTGTAGGCAACCGCACATTAAGAGTTTATGGAACGTACGCTAAATTCCCGATTGCATAATGGGCAACGCTAACCCTTTTTACCGATTCAGTCCGGCATCGTCCAATGGCGGATTCATGCCGGAGTCAAACTTGCAATCAAGTCAACTCAACATTGTCTATGGTGAGTTTTCGGATGATATATTCGTGGGTGATCCGATTGGTCTATTGATTAGTTTCCTGCAAACCACAATTGACGGATTCAACAATCCTTTAGATGGGGCGAATTTAAGGTTGGTCTATCCGTCACCGTGGCCCGTCCTTTCTGGAATCCAGACATTGACTTTCTACATCCAGAACGATCAGTTGTATGCCGTTGATTCAACGCAAGTGATTAGCATCACGGTTGATCTAAATGATAACATCGTAACCTCTACTACGTTTGTCTTCCTTGGTACAATCACCAACACGGCAACGTATGCTAACGCTTTGATTCCGGTTGAACTTGAGATCAGAAGAGCCTTAGAGGTGTATTACCAGAACGGTGCAGCTATATTTCCTCTGGCCTATTCATTTGATCCGGTAACAGGCATTGCAACTTCGTTTCTGGCTGAAGCATCTGACTGGCAATTAGACCTGACAACGGGTGTTGTTGATCGCTACCCGGCAATTGCTAACCCATTCGGCCCGGTCACTTATTACCCTTTTGCGGTCTTGTCAGCACAAGAAACCTATATCCTCACACTATTCGATCGGGTCATTAATTACACCGTCCTGAATCCGTCAGCAACGGACTCTGACGTTGAAACGTACTTCAATTCAATATTGGGTGGTCTGACGGCTACAACTGCAACTGAGACATCCGGCATTCTGGAAAGGATTTCAATTCAATTCTCTGAATCCAGAGATTTCTTGTTGATTGGGCGTTTTGACGTGACCTGGTCTTTCCAAAGGTTCTTCAGTCCGACTGCAGCCACCAATGACTTCTTCGCTAATTACAACATCTCAGAGGATTTGCCATATGCCCCTTTGAGTGGTCAGCTATTCCCAGATGATTGGTATTCACTTGAACAAATTCAGTTTGACAACGGTTGTGAACCGGATGATTCTGACACGTTTCAGATGCCAATCAAGACGGGTGACATCTATCAATTCAATGTGATTCCATCTCAGGCCAATCTATTCGGGATAACAACCGCAAAGGTTGGGTTGTTTGATTCGAATTTGAACTTTGTGCAGGAAATTGGAACGGCTACTATATCTTATGAATTTACATCACTTGGAATGTATGGTTATTCTGGTCCATCAAGAGTAACCTTTGATTCTTGGATAGATGCTGATTACGATTCAGACTTGGCCGTTGATTTTCAAATGACCGATTGCGATGGCAACTTGATAGGAGATGTTCTTGCAACTATTCCAATAGGCGGATTGATTTTAGGCACATTTGCTGAGTTTAAATCAGTTGTAGAAGGTCTTGCATGGCCCAGTTATTTGAGTGTTATAGTAACACAAAATTCGGACGGATTTGTAGTTATGAAGTTTACAATTACAAATAGTCCAATTTGTTTTTGTGCTATTGCAGCCTATCAATATACTGAATTGTATGGATATGTTTATTTCATCAGACCTAATTCATACGAACAACTTATAAATCCAACTCAATTCCAAACAACCGTTACAATCCCCTACGCACCTGACGGATGCTATTCCTTCGGGCTTTACAACTACGATGGCACGATTGCTGAAATCTATTCATTCTCCAACGCTCTAATCCTTGACAATTCAGAGTGTTTCTCGACCATCTGGCAGGTTGGAACTTCTGAAAATTCGGTGGTGGAAGGATTTGAGTATTACAACGGATGGATTCAGCAGGTACGGCTACCGATCAACGGAGGCGGTGAGAAGCCAAAGATTGAAGAGTCAATTTATCGCAACTCAGACGGAACCTATCAACGCCCTTCTAATTATTCAGACAATACATTAGATTTGCATTCAGATTATGTTGATGTTGAAACACGGAATGCGTTGTTTGCTGCCACCAGACACCCCATCCTGATTTTCAATAATCAAAACATCTTCGTTTCGGGTGATCTTGACGTTGCCACCGTTCAGGACTACTCTAAACAAACCTCCTTTAGAAAGCTTGCTCAAGTCAAGTTTTCAGCACTGATTCAGGGTTTCCAACCTGAAAACAACGTCTGCATAGGATGTTGAAAACGCTAAAATTCAAATGAACATTACTTTAAATTGTCCTCCGGTAACCTGTTATAAGAACTACCGTTGTGACGTTGATTATAAAGGTCGGATCATTGGGGCCGCATTGGTTAAGAAGACCGTGTCGAGCCTAATTGACAAGACAGATGCAACTGCATTACTTGACTCGCTATTATATCAGGCTCTTCAAGGTGATGCAATTCTATTCCTAAACATCGCAGGGGAGAAGCCAAAGCCAGAAACGGCAGAACTTCCGGGTGTGGGAATGCGTATCAATCGACCAGGGGCGAAGACTCACACATTGACCTTTGTCGATGCTCAAGTGATCGCCAATGTTGATTCGTACAACCGAATCCTTCGCTCGTCTCAGAACTATGATCTATACTACTTCACACCGGAGTTATATTGGGATGCTTCTGGAACGCAAGTAACTGTCATCGGTGATCCAATCATCCAGAACGACCTAACTCAATTCATCAACGGTGAAACGATGGTGAAGTGGGTAGCAGATACCAATCCGATTCCGTCTAATTTCGACACGGACACCCTTCTTGAAGGTGTGTTCTATGAGGTTTCAGGAAATGAAGCTATTGCCGGAGAGGTTGGTACGTTTCAAACTGAAACTTATACGGCTACTTTGAACTATGATTTTGGTTCACAAACTCTGCCGAATCAGATTTGGTCTGTTGAAGGTACTGCTGCGGTTCTTGCCTCTCTTAATGGGTCAATGAATGCAACAACTGGTGCATATTCATTTTCACCAACAGAGGTTGGTACATTTGACATTACCGTTGTGGTCACTAACGCTGCCGGATGTATATTTGGAACATTGGATGTAGTAGTAACTGTAACCGTAGCTCCTTAATAACGTGAACGAAGTATTTCTTAGGGTGATAGCTCAAATGCTCATGGATGATAAAATCCGTGAGGGTAAGTCTGAATATGTCGAGGAAATCCGTGAGATAGCGGAAGAACTTGAACCACATTTCGATGAGGATTACCCTAAGAAATTGCTTCGGGTTCAGCACCCCGGTGAGCAGCCTTGGATGCGCTTGTATCGGAAGGAACGATGGCAACCAAAGACCAGAACGGCAACTGGAAGAGTCTTTACGACACTCCAGAAAATCCAACAAGCTGATGACTTTAAAGTCCAGTTCAAGGAAGATTTCAAAGAGACGGGAATCGCTGAGACTAACCCAAAAGGGTCGTTGAAGAACTATCTGATGTACGACTTGCCTCTGTACGGGTCAATCGAGACATTCGTTTTTTCAATTGGTCTGTGCAAGTACCTGGAAAACCCAAATGCCGCAATATTTATCGGGCCTGACATTGAATCATGGATCAAAGAGCCATTGAACCAAGGGGCTTTAATCAACTTTGAAGAACCATTTCCGCAGATATTTGAAGAGGAGGACATTCTTTTCAAAGATGAATACACCTTGATTGTCAAATTGGATCAGTACAAGGCCAAGGACATGAACGGGAACTACATGAAGTGGGATCAGTTCTTGACGATTACCGAAATGGGCCTTGTCTTAACCCGTCAGATCAAGCCCTACGCAAAGGATGTTGATCCTTTTGACCAATACTTCATCGACCATGATTTCAAAGCGTTTCCAGTTGTAACGGTTGGCTCTGTGATCTATGAAGTTGAAGATGGTCAATTGGTTTACAATTCAGTCCTCACGCCTTGCCTCCCTGCGTGGAATGATGCCCTATTCATGAATGATGATTTCCTTGTCAACAAGGCTCTCCATTCAAACCCGATCTTCTGGCGATACAAGAACTCACCGTGTAAGACCTG
>JBEIUM010000222.1:0-4464 GCA_040374385.1 Sediminibacterium sp.
CATTACCAGTATTATACACAAGGAACCGACCCCCGGACCGGATTGCTGAAAGATGACAACATCCAGTGTGTGGTAGGAAGAGGCGGTATTCCTGCCGGGCAAGCCCAAAAACCTACCCTTTTTGACTATGCCGATGGTGTAGATACTTTACAATTTCTGATTGACTTACCTTCATCGGTAGAACGCGCCTGAGGAGGGGGACTACCCCATCTACGAAGTCGCTCGTAAAACTTTGTTAAATGGGGAGAATGGATAACTGCCATTTCTACCTATTTAGTTTCTTTGCAACAATAGAGGCACATATTTTGATTGAATCTTAAAAAGCACCTTTTTATGAGTCTGAATTGGAAAAACGTTTTGGCGATTATGGCCATCAGTGCTGGTACAACCATTGTCAGTATTTGGGGCTATGGAAAATTTGTGCAGGCAGATAATAGCTCCGGTTCGCAGGCAACGAACCAACTGCCGGTGAATTATGCCGGTTTTTTTAACAATGGCAGCAACAACGGCTCGAGTGTGGATTTCACCCCAGCCGCAACCACGGCAACACCAGCGGTGGTGCACATTAAGACCCGCACCAAGGCAAGACAGGCAACGGTACAAGAGCAAAGGCGTCCACGCAATAATCCGTTCTTCGACTTTTTCGGTGATGACCTGGGTGATTTCTTTGGTGGAGGTCCGCGCGTTATTCCGGAACAAAGAGCCAGTGGCAGTGGCGTAATTATAACACAGGATGGTTACATCGTTACCAATAACCACGTCATCAACGAAGCAGATGAGATCAATGTAACCCTAGCCAATAAAAAAACTTATAAAGCTACCCTCGTGGGTGCAGATGCCAGTACCGATCTGGCAGTGATCAAGATCGAAGGCAAGGGATTGCCGTATTTGATCTATGGTAACAGTGACGATACCAAATTGGGACAGTGGGTATTGGCTATTGGCTATCCGCTTTCACTCGAAGTAACGGTGACAGCTGGTATTGTGAGTGCGAAAGCGCGTTCTATAGGCGTGAATGATCGCCAGAGTACAACAGCCATTGAGTCATTCATTCAGACTGATGCTGCAGTTAATCCGGGCAACAGTGGTGGTGCCTTGGTGAATACCACCGGAGAATTGATTGGAATCAATTCCGCCATTGCCTCTCCTACCGGATCGTATGCAGGATATTCGTATGCCATTCCGGTGAACATTGTAAAAAAAGTAGTGACCGACCTGGTGAAATTTGGAACCGTTCAACGTGCCTTCATAGGTATTCAATATAATCGCGAGGGAGTCGAAATTCCGGAAGAAGAGAAAAAGAATATTCCCGGTTATAAAGAAGGTGAAGGGGTTTATGTAACGGATGTTCCGGCGGAGGGTGCTGCGGCACAGGCAGGCATCAAAAAAGGTGATTTTGTCACCAAATTGAATGGTGTAGCTGTAAATACCGGTCCCGAATTGCAGGAACAGGTAGCTCGTTACAAACCAGGTGATAAGGTTTCCCTTACTTATCAACGTGGAGGAAAGGAAAATACGGTTTCCATTGTCTTAAGAAACAAATCCGGCAACACTGACCTTGTTAAGAACAACACCATCATTGATAAACTGGGTGCTGAATTTTCTACGGTTGATGCAAAAACGGCTGCTGCCAATAAAATTAGCGGCGGTGTGGTGGTTCGGAAAATAAAAGACGGTCTCTTAAGAAAGAGAACCCGCCTCGAGGAAGGTTTCATCATCACGAAAGTGGGCAATCAGGAAATAAAAACGATTGCAGATTTTGAACGGGTGCTGAATTCGAATAAAGGTAAAACGGTGATCATGGAATGTATTTATCCCGGTGCGGAAGGCATCTACCCGATTCCGCTGAATCTAAGCGATTTAGGGAATGACGAATAATTAATGTCAGGAAACAATTATTAAAAAGGAAGCCGTTCACTGCTTCCTTTTTTTATGTCAGCTTTTCATATACTAGGAACTCCCCTTCCATCAACTCAAAGTGTTCCCGATGATTAAATGTATAACTGAGTTCAGAAAATAGCTGTCTGAAAGAGCCGTTCAACCAAGGATGTTCTAAGGTAACGGCAGCTCTTCCCTGGCGAGCTACGTTGAGTATAACCAATACTATATTTGCATCTTTTTTTCTGAAAAAAATCAACAGCTGACCATCTGCCGGTGTTGATAAAAGCCTGCATTCACCAGCTGTGAGGGCAATGTTACGTTGACGCAGGCGAAGAAGCCGCTGGTAAAAATCATGCAGTAAAGTTGGCGTCTGCCATGTCAGCTGATCTTTTTTGAAAAAAGCCAGTCGCTTGTTGTTAGCATGCTCTTGTCCACTATAAATCAATGGCATGCCCTGCCAGGTGCAGGTGAATACAGCCCATGCTTTGGCGGTCACGCCATACTTTTCGTATTCCGTTCCATTCCAGCTATTCTCATCATGATTACTCGTAAAAAAAAGTCGGGTAGCATCAGCAGGTATCTTTTCTGTGTATTCCTGCAGCACATCGCGAACAGCACCTAACCCTGTTTCCCCCCTACTGAATTTCTCGGTTACGTGCATCCAATGCCAGGCATAAATCGTATTGAATACCCGGTAGTATTCCGGTTGTTCGCACTCAGCTAACCAGTATAAGGGACGAATGGCATCGCAATGCCGCCGAGCAGCCTGCCAGAAATCAAGGGGAACCAGGTGTGCCATATCGCAGCGAAATCCGTCTATACCTACTTCCCGTACCCAAAATGCCATCGCTTCCATCATAGCCAAACGCATATCTACATTGCTATAATCCAGATCAATCACATCTGTCCATCCATTTTTCTCGGTAAAGCTTCCGTCGGCATCTTTGATATACCATTCCGGATGCTCCTTCGTCCAGTGGTGGTCCCAACCGGTATGATTGGCTACCCAATCAATAATGAGGTACATACCCAATTCATGTACCTGTCGAACGAGTGCCCTGGCATCGTCTAGGGTACCGAATTCTTCATTCGTAGTTATATAACTGCTGCAGGCATAATAACTGCCCAGTGTATCCAATCTTTTCTCCTTTCCGATGGGGGTCACCGGCATCAACCAGATGATCTGAACACCCATGTCGCGCAAACGAGGTAAGTGTTGACTGAAAGCGCGGAAGGTGCCCTCTGGCGTGTATTGCCTGATATTCACTTCATACACATTTGCTCCCAACGCCCATTCCACGATACTTGCTGACATGATTAGGTTTTAGATTTAAAAAACATTCACCTCAGTTCTAAGCAACTTCTGCTGCAGACTCAGAACTGGTATGTACCGGTAAAAAGAATTGAAAGGCAAGTGCTAATGCAACCACTACCAGTGCTCCAATCACATTCAACCATAAAAATCCGAGTCCAATATAACCCCATTTGTCGAGCAGGAAACAAGCAACGACCAAACACTCACCAAGTATGGCGGCTCTGAATACGGCGGGACCACTGATTTTCTTGAAATAGAGCGCTACTAGAAAAATACCCAAGATGACCCCATAAAATAATGATCCTAATACATTCACTGCTTCGATCAAACTTCCCATACCGGTAGCAAGTTCTGCTGTGATGATAGAAAAGATGCCCCACCCCAGGGTATAATATTTTGACACCCGGTATTCCTGCATAGAGGCTTCGATCTGGGTGCTATCGTGCTTTTTTCCGCGCAAGCGAATATGGAAATCAATGACGGTACAGGCTGCCTGAGAGTTGAGTGCCGCCGCAATCGACCCCCAGGCTGCCAGAAAAATGATTGCGATCAAAAGACCTACCAGTCCGGCAGGTAAATGATCCACCACGAAACGAAGAAAAATGTAGTTGGTATCATTGGTATCCGATGCTGGCACTGCTTTTTTCAAAACCGCCTTGTATTCTTTTTGCAAAGAATCCATGGTATGACGTGTTGTTTGAAATACAAGCCGGCTGGCGGCATCTTGCTTATCAATAAAAGCGATGCTGTTCGTTTTTTGTTGCACTTGTAACAACTGATAACTGCTGTCAAGTTGTTGAAGTTGTGGAGCATAGCTCGTTTTCATCGCCTTATCTGCCACCGACTGATTGAAGAATACCGGACCGGGATTGAATTGATAATAGCTGAACAAAAGTGTTCCTAATAAGAGGATAAAGAACTGCATGGGTACTTTCACCAGACCATTCATCAGTAAACCAAGTCTGCTTTGTGTGTTATCTTTTGCAGTGAGGTATCGACCTACCTGTGATTGATCCGTACCGAAATAAGAGAGCGCTAGAAAGAATCCCCCAATAACACCACTGATGATGTTATAGCGATCTTTCCAATCAAACCCCTTTTCGGAAATACCGGTGGTGATGATATTGAGTTTTCCCGAGGCCCCGCTGATTGTAAGAGCATCGGTAAATCCGACGCCTGCAGGTAAATAGTGAACCACATAATAACCGGCGATGAACATGCCGCCAAAAATGATCATCAGCTGCAATTGCTGTGTATAGGCCACTGCC
>JBEIUM010000184.1:0-5539 GCA_040374385.1 Sediminibacterium sp.
ACCCCGATGGCCACCATACCTAATCCACCCGCATTGGGAGTATGAGAGTCTGTCCCAATCATCATTCCACCTGGAAAAGCATAGTTTTCAAGAACAATCTGGTGAATGATACCCGCTCCCGGTTTCCAGAAACCTATACCGTATTTGATAGAAACGTCAGCCAAAAATTGATAAACCTCATCATTTTCTCGAAGTGCCGTACTTAAATCTTCTGCAGAACCAACTTCAGCCTGAATCAAATGATCACAATGAACAGTGGTCGGAACCGCTGTATTGGGCATTCCACAAGTCATAAATTGAAGGAGAGCCATTTGTGCGGTGGCATCTTGCATGGCCACACGGTCAGGGGCAAAAAATACATAATCTTTACCTTTTTGATAACCTTGCAAAGGAGAAGCATTATGAAGATGGGCATAAAGTATTTTTTCGGTAAGATTTAGTGGTCTTCCAAGTACTTTTCTTGCGTCAGCAATGCGTTGTGGTAATGCAGCATACCAAGCTTCAATCATATTAATATCAAATGGCATAATCGTTGGTTATTTAGTCTATGCTTTGGTTTTTTTAATTTCGCCCAAATTTAGAACTATTGAAGGATATTTACCCAAATTTTTTTGATAATTAATAAAAATTTCAGATTTGGTTTTTTAAAAAAAAACTAAAATATTTTATCTTAGACTGTCATTTATCTTTTATCATTTTTTTTAACCAAATGATTTATCTATGAAAGAAGTAGTTTTAAGGAAGTTCCTTTGTCTTTGCTTGTTTGGGATTAGTCTAATCACCGCTGCCTTTGGCCAGCGACAGATTAGTGGAAAGGTTACAGAAGCAGGAACGGGAACACCACTCATTGGGGCGACGGTACAACAAGTTTCCTCGTCCAATGGAACTGTCACAGACCTTGACGGAAATTACCGCATTAATGTGACGGGAGGTGCTACCCTTCGATTTTCCTACATTGGCTATCTCACTCAGGATCTTGTTTCTGGCACTGCCACTACCCTCGACGTGGAGTTATCGGCAGATGAAGAGCAATTAGGTGAGGTGGTCGTGACAGCTTTGGGCATGAAAAAGGACAAGAAAGCGCTTACCTACGCCGTACAGACGCTCCAAGCCGAATCCTTAGTTGAGGCCCAACAGCCCAATTTGGTAAACAGCCTACAGGGAAAGGTAGCTGGCGTGATGATAAACAACTCCAGCGGTGCGCCGGGTGCAGGAGCTGTCATCATGATTCGTGGCGGTACCTCCCTCAGTGGAAGCAATCAGCCCCTTTTCGTAGTGGATGGCATCCCGGTTGACAACAGTGCCCCAGTGGGCGGCGGGATAGGATTGAATGCCCAGAATACGAACAATAGTAACCGCGGGATAGATATCAATCCCGAAGATATCGCCTCCCTGACCGTATTGAAGGGGCCTGCGGCTGCCGTTTTGTACGGACTTCGTGCCTCAGGGGGCGCTATCATCATCACTACCAAGCGAGGGCAGCCAGGGACCTTTCGGATAAATTATACCAATTCCTTTTCCCGTGATGTTGTAAATAAACTCCCAGCGTTTCAGACGCGCTTCGGACAGGGGATAGATGGTAAAAAGAATCCTGATGCTCGAAGCTCATGGGGACCGGAACTGGGGGCAAATGAGACGATTTATGACAATCTGCGGAATTTCTTTGAGCCTGCGTTCACCCAGCGGCACGACTTGTCTGCATCCGGCGGCACAGAGCGAAGCACGTTCTTTCTCTCCGGTAGCCGTTTCGACCAGAACGGCATTGTGCCGAACACGGGATTTGACCGTACCTCCTTCAGGCTTTCTAATGAAAGCCAGATAGGTAAGAAAATCAAGGCCGGTGGTTCCGTCAATTACATCAATTCCCGGAATCGCTCAACCCTGGGCGGATCAGGTATTGCTGATGCCAATGTGGTCAGTGCTGCCGGCGGTGGCGGTGGCGGTACCATCCGGGGACTTTATAACTGGCCCTTGAATGACGATCCCCGTAATTATCTTACGGCAGACGGAAGGCAGCGTACGATTTTGGGCGTTTCTAACGATGCCGCCTTTATTGACAATCCCTACTGGAGCGTTTATAACAATCCGAGTAATAGTAATGTCAACCGTATTATCACCACACTTAACTTAGATTACAATCCGTTTTCTTTTCTGAATGTAACTTACCGGGCCGGAACCGATTTTTTCAATGAGGAATTCACTTCTATTCGGGGCGCTGGGACGGTGATTGGAGGCGAAGAAAAGGGGGCCATCACCCAAGCGGACCGTTTCAACCAAATAACTACCTCCACTCTGGTGGCCACTGTTTCACAGCGTATCGGCAGTAACTTTAATACAAGCCTCGCCTTAGGCCACAATGTCGAATCAGCCAGAAATAACGTAGCCACATGGTATGGTCGCAATTTCATCGTACCTACTTTTGCGAGTATAAATAATGTAGTGCAGAACGAACGCGTCATTTCTGTTGGGGGCTTTCGGCGCCGGATTGTTGGTGCATTCGCCGATTTCAATGCAGATTGGAAGTCGATTGTATTCCTGAATGTTCGGGCACGAAACGATTGGTCTTCCACGCTTCCCGTAAGCAATCGCTCCTTCTTCTATCCGTCTTTCAGTGGTAGTGTGGTGCTGACTGACTTACTAAACGAACTGGGTCTGACAAGTGGCAAGAGCAACCTGTTGCCTTATGCCAAAATCCGTGGATCCTGGACGCGAGTGGGTAAGGATGCTCCCCCGCATGTACTGGGAAACACCTATTTCAATACCACGAATTCCTTCACCGCCGGACCCAGGGGATTCATCACCAACGTTTATGCTTTTGGTGCCCCAGCGCTTAGACCAGAATTCACCAATGCCATGGAGACCGGCATAGACCTTCAGCTCTTTAAGGGTAAGCTGGGCGTGGACTTCACCTACTACAAGATGAGTTCCGATGACCAGATACTTTTTACCCGGGTTCCACCTTCTTCTAGCTCCTTCATATCCTACCTGAACGGTGGAAGCATAGACAACGAAGGGGTCGAGTTGATGATCAATGCCACTCCGGTAAAAACAAACAAATTCAAATGGTCTTTTGACCTGAATTTCTCCCGAAACCGGTCAACCGTGGTATCCTTGCCTGGCACACTGGATCGGGTGGAGCAATCGGACGCCTCGACTGACGGATTTACAGCCCAGGGAGCCGGCTTCCTCGGAAAGTCCCTTTTTGGCATAAACGGCGATGTATGGAAGCGCAATACCAAGGGAGAGTTATTGCTAAACAATCAGGGGTATCCTCAGATCAGCTCCATCAAAGAGATTATAGGAGATCGCAATCCCGACTTCATGATTGGCCTGACCAACTCCTTCCAATTTGGTAACCTAAGCCTTTCTTTCCTTCTCGATTTCCGCATTGGTGGGGATATCTACAACGCCACCGAAAATGCAATGATTCGGAGTGGTCTGAGTACAAAAACCTTGGAAAGGGGGTCTAAAAAGGTATTTAACGGCATAATTGAATCCACTGGAGAGAAGAATACCCGCGAAGTAGTGCTTGACCAGAACTACTTTCAGCTAATTGCCAGGGGAGATGGACCGCTTTTCGTGGAAGATGGCACCTGGTATAGGCTGCGGTACGTGACTCTTTCCTACCGTATCCCAAAGAAGACTTTAGAACGTGCCAAGATAAAAGGTCTTGAATTTTATGCCACTGGGCGGAATCTCCTCCTTATCACCAACTAGTCCGGAGTTGATCCGGAGGTAAGTTCTGGAGGCGCCGGCGTCGTGGGTTCGGGCTCCATGGGTATGGATAATTTGGGTACCCCGGCAGTTCGGGGACTGGATTTCGGTTTGCGTCTGAGCCTTTGATTATTAAAGCTAAAATATAAGTCATGAAACGTTTAACATATTTCATCCTCTTCGCACTGGCTTTTCTCGGCAATTCTTGTAAGGATTTCCTGGACGTTAATGCCGATCCCAATAATCCGCAGGCTATTCCCTTGGAAAGCAGACTTGTAGGTGCAATTACCATGTCAAATGGGGCTTCCATGTGGCGTGCTGCCCGCGAAATTGCAGCCGTTTGCCAATATGCCACAGCTCCTACCGCAACCAATGCTGCGGAAACCTGGCGCTTCAACGCCAGTAATTTTTTCTGGCAAAATGCTTACACCTGGGCTATTCCAAATTGTGTCGACATGGTTGTACTCGGTAAAGCCGAAGGATCACCCCATTTTGCTGGCGCAGGACGTACCCTGGAAGCGCTCAACTTTGGCATGCTCTCCGATCAATATGGTAGTATTCCAGTAAAAGAAGCGTATGACGGAATTACCACCGCCCGCCTTACTCCAGCTTTTGACAGTCAAGAGGCGGTGTACAAGCAGATTATTGAAAAACTTGATGAGGCCATTGTCCTTTTTAATGATTCCGGGAACAAGAAAAACCTGAATCTCGACAAGGGAGATATTATGTATCAAGGGGACATTAACAAATGGCGTCGGTTTGCTTACGCCCTGAAAGCCCGCTATCTCAATCACTTGACCAAAAAGAAGGCCTATAATGCCCAGGCGGTCCTGGATGCCTGCGCCAATGCCTTTAATGCCGATGGTATGGATGCAGAATATCCCTATCTCGACAATGGCTCAGCTACGGATGCCAATCCCTGGAGTATTAAAGGTTATGGTGGATTTACAAGTGCAACAGCACCCCGATATTTCTCCTATACCCAATTCTTCGTCAATCTCTTGTCCACCACCCCAGTAACTAATGCTACCCTGAAAGATCCCCGCATCGGCATTATCATGAATCCCGCACCCTCTGATGGACAGTTTCGAGGACTTATTCCCGGCCAGGGCGTACCAGGCGGGGTGGCCGCAAACGGAAATAACTATGGTAGGGTGACCGGCGGTTTTTATGCACGGCCCACTTCGCCCTACCCCTTTATTACTTATGCTGAGGTGAAATTTATCGAAGCGGAAGCCCGCCTGCGCTCTGGAAACAAGCCCGCTGCACTAGCTGCCTATCAGGAAGGTGTTCGGGCAAATATGCGCCGTTTGGGTGTGCCGTCAGCACAAATAGACGCTTTCTGGAGTGGCCTGGTCACCAATGGGGTGCAACAGCACTTTGACAATCTGACTACTGGATTGAGCCATATCATGCGGCAAAAATATATCGCGCTGGTTTTCAATCCAGAAACTTGGGTGGATATGCGCCGGATGGACTACAGTAAGGATATTTACGGACCCTCTCTTAACCGTCCGATAAATCTTAATCCCCTCTTCGCGGAAGGGGAATGGATTCGCGGAATGATTATGGAGGGCAACGAGGAGGTTCGCAACGGTGCTAATGTTGGGGACAATTCCCCCGCCTTACGCCTGAAGACGCCTTTATGGTGGGACACCAAGGATTAACCAATCCTGCTCTCAAATAAAGAGGGCCCGGGGTGATTAGACTCCCCGGGCCCAAATAGCTCAACGAATTTCTGCCATCAGGAGGCATACAACCTTCTCCCTTTACTGATCTGGGCCCCTCCCTACTTTTTCATAGTAATTCCAGCTTCCCCTAACCC
>JBEIUM010000069.1:0-11920 GCA_040374385.1 Sediminibacterium sp.
GCAAGTGCAATCATCACTGGTACCAGTAACAACGCAATAAAATTTTTGAGAACGAGAAAAGTAGAGGATTTTATCTCTGCCTGTTCACTGGTAGCTTGTTCTCCATCATCTTTACGCAGTACTTGCATATAAAACAGACAGATCAGGATGAAAAGAATCAGGGAGGTGACAGCGTCATAAGTAAAGCGCAGGTCATTGTCATTTTGGAACCAGTTCGGCAGAAGTTCCAGACTGCCGATGTCTTTGAAAATGCGCCGGATGATGATGAGGGTAATAATCTCATATTGCTTTCCGATGTAAAAAGTGGTTGACTTGGGCAGGTAATAGATCAGCAAGTACACTTCGTAAACAAGGATGAAAGAAAAGGGGGTATAAATGGCCGAGATCGGACTCGCTAAAAGTCCGGATACGGGGTGCAGTATTCCTCGGCTGACTAAAAAAATCAATGCCAGGTGAATCAGGTAGCTGAGAATGGCGATGGTTAGAATGATGCGTTCGAAACGAAAGCGGGCTTTAGAAGATAACAGCCATTCGAGTCCGCGTTCTATGAACGATCTGCCTGCTGAATTTGCTGTCAGTTCGCTCATAATCGTAGATTTTGATTAGTAATTTACGAAAAAGCCAGTGCTGATAAGCATTTCAGCTAAATTACTTTACTGCCGAAACGGCCCTTCGATTTTTCATATATGTAACTCGTCAGCTGCTAAATAGTTGTACTACCGCGCAATTTTTTGAATAAAGGCAGGTTCAGGCCATGGACTGCTCCTCATTCACCAGTGCAAGCAGGGTATGAACATATCGCTGCATGGAAGCCAGTTGTGTTTGTTGGCTTTTCCATACATCCGGCAGCGTACAAAGCCTTCGGATACCCATAATCAGATCTGAACTGATCTCTGCCATGGGCTGATCTTCACTCAGATCGTAGATCAACAGGTTGGTACCATCAAATTCAAATAAATACCAGGGCATCGTCTCGAGCGCCATCAGTCGGGCACATTGGGTGCTGAGTTTTTCCTGGTTGGTTCTTTCCGAGCGACCTGTAATCCGATGACTCCAGCTGCCCGCAGCCATTAAAGTGTCTCCCATATATAGGAGCAAGTCCGTTTTTTCCCGTAGGGGATGACCGGCATCAAAAATGATACGTATTTCTTTTTGTCTGTCCGGTGACAGGCCCGCAAAGAGCCGGCTGAAAATAGGCTGCAGCTGTTCTTTTCTCATATACTTGTTTTAGGTGCAAGTAAAAGAGGCAGTCTGTAACCAATTGGCAGAGGGAGAAAAAATGTAGATGCACCTATTTTTCTAATACACGCAAGTTCCCGGTTGGTGTACCTGTCAGGCATACCAACATCTATTTGAAGATTTTCTTACTGCAGCTGCTGGTAGCGGCTATACACTTCCATGCGGGCATCTTTCATCATGCCCTGCGTTTCTTCTACAAAGGCATTGCGCTGCGCGCGGTTGTTGAAGAGGAAGAAGCAGACACTGTCTTTGCTGTGGTAGATTGCCTTGCATTCATCATCGATGGCGTTGAGCTCTTCGGGGATGGTGGCTTTGATACAAATCATATCTTATGTATTAGAGTATTATTGGCTTGACTTCCAACTTTGTCCTGCCGCATACATGCGAAAGGGGCGATACACCCTGCCCCACTGTTTTTGTTGTTGGCTCCATTCTTTTGGGTCGAAGACGAGCATATAAGATTCACCAATTACACTAATGCTGTCGCGGTTAACAACGGCGGCGGTAGATTCGTCGATGGCGAGTCCGAAAACCCCGGGCCTGGTTTCTAAAACAGGTACCAGATCGAATTGCCGGTTGCGCACCAACACATGCTGATCGATGGCGGTGTTAGGCATGAGAGAAAATCCTTCGGGAAATTGTGCCGGCAGATGGGGTGTTTTGCGATGGTCTCCTCCGATTAATACCGAACCCATAATGGTGGCTCCTGCAGAAGTACCCATGATCACTCCGCCCCTGTCGAGCAATGCTAATAGCGCACGATGCACTGCTGTTCCACCATATGCTTCAGCGAGTTTTTCCTGATCGCCACCACCTAAAAAAACACCTTTCGCCTGATCGATCAGTGCCACCAAAGCCGGGTCATTGGCCTTGGCGCGATCGCGGGTATGTACGGTGAACAAACGCGTAAAGCCCTGGCGGGTGAATTTTTCCAGGTGTTTTCCTTGCTGTATCCAGGGCTCATCACCTGTAGCGGTGGGAATATAAACGACCGGTTGGTCTTTGCCTCCGATCAGTTGTTCGAACCGCCTGTAGATGGTATCAGTGATGGTGCCACCACCGATGATGATGAGATGTCCGTTGCGGGTGTAGTTGGGCACCTGGGAGAAGGAAGAACCTGAAATGACAAGTACGCATATAAGTACTAAAAGACGCATGGGGCAAGAAAATTGGTTCCCTAAAATTACGTCAATTGCGGGTGTCGGGGAAGGGGCATATTTTTTTTGCCGGTGGAATGTAGCTGTTGTAAAAAGTGATTGGCTGCCTGCAGGTGTTGCTGTTGTTTTTGTGGCTCCATTTTGTCCCAGGTTTTGATGAGCATGGCCCAGCGTGGATTGCCTCCAAATACTTTTCGGTTCTTGGAGAGAAAGCGCCAGAACAGTCCGTCCCAGATGGCTTGCCAATCTCCTTTCGGGAAGTTGCCCATTTTCATGAGGTAGTTGGAACCGCCGATATAGGGTTTGCTGGTCATCATACCTCCATCGCTGTATTGCGACATACCATATATATTGGGTACCATTACCCAGTCATAGGCATCAACGTACATTTCCATGAACCAGCGGTACACTTCATCGGGAGCGATTTCGCAGAGCAGCATGAAGTTGCCAAGCACCATTAGTCTTTCGATGTGGTGGTTGTATCCCGAGCGCAAGAGTTTTTGTATGGTCAGGTCGATGGGGGGGATGCCTGTGGTGGCGGTATAGAAGGCGTCGGGCATGGCATGGGTAAAGCCCCAAAAGTTTTTGCTGCGTTGGCGGCTGCCGGCTTCCTGGTAAATCAGTTGAATGAATTCGCGCCAGCCCAGTATCTGCCGAACGATGCCCTCAATACTGTTCAGAGGTATGGAATGAGTGTTCGCATAATCAATCAGCCGATGAATGACCTGCATGGGTTGGAGGAGACCGATGTTCAGTAATGGACTCAGCACGCTGTGAAAGAGGGTAGTTTCCTGCGCCAGTATGGCATCTTCATATTGACCGAAGTCCGTTAGTTTGGTACGCATGAATTCTTCCAGCGCGTGTGCGGCGTCGGCATGGGTACAAGGGTAGTATTGGTCGGATTTTCCGAATTGGAAAGGGGCTTCGGAGGAGCCATAGTGATGAGCAAAGTATTGTCGCGTATAAGAAATGGCTTCTTTGATGAAGGCATTGCTGCTGCCGAAGTGGAGAGATGGGATGGGTGTTTTGGCCGGAATTTTTTTTCTGTTCTCCACGTCGTAGGTCCATTGGCCGCCCAAGGGTTCACCTGTAGGAGTGAGCAGCAGCTGGTGTTCTTTGCGTTGTTGGATGTAGAAGCCGGTTTGGTAGAAAGGTCTTCGTTTGCCCAGGTTGGCTGTTTGTTGGGGCAGGTTGTTGATGAAGTTTGGACTCGGCAGGTAATGATATTGGATGATGTGTTCATGGCAGGCATGTTCCAGTTGTTGTTGCAGCCAGTTATCGTTGGGGAAGTAGCAATCGATGTGTTGAATTTTTTTAGCCGCCAGTTGGCGGATGACTTGGGGTAGCCTGCTTTCGGGTTGGTGGTGTTCTATGTAGGTGACGATGCGTTTTTGTTTTTCCAGCCGTTGCTGGTAGTATTTCATGGAGGAACGGTGGAGGATTATTTTTTGTTGGTGGAAGCGGTATTGGGTAAAGAACAGATCGTTCTCGATGAGGAAAATGGGTGTTGAGGCAGGAACGGGCAGGGCTTGCTCGAATAGTTGGTGGGGAAAGAGTAGGAAGGCGTGCATGTATGCTCTAACAAACTTGAGTGAAGGTAGTTCAACCAGTTATTCGATAGTTCCTTGCGAAGGCTAACACGCTCGCTTTAAAGTTTCCAGTTACACAAGCGAAATTTATATCACTCTTAAATTAACCCTCGGAGTCACCACAGCGGGTCGCATGTGTCGACCTCTGTTCGGAATAATGATTACTTTGGTACGGGGTGTGCTGAGCGGCGCCACTATTACCTGGGTTCGGGGCATCGGAGAACGCAACATAGTCCTCCCAGGCTGCACTGTAGCAACTGTTCTTGCTGTTGTGCAGGAAACGAGCAGGGTCATTACTAAAAGGTAGGATAGTATTTTCATGACATTCTTTTTAGATTGACTTCAGAAGGACTTGTGGGTTTAATTGGCAACACCCCTATCTGCTGATTTTAACAATTATGATGAATTGGAACTTACTTGGATATTTTTTCTATTTCCTCTGCAAAGTCCTCTTATGCGCAAGCGATCAAGAAGACGTTGCGGCATGCTTTTCAGTTGCTCAGTTCATACATTGATGCAGATACCTATTAATGTGGTTGGTATGCAATCTGCCGCATAGTCTTCTCACTTCGTTCGAAAGACTATGCGGAGGAGAAAATTCTTCTTACTTCGTTTGAAAGACTATGCGGAGGAGAAAATTCTTCACACTTCGTTCGAAAGACTATGTGGAGGAGAAAATTCTTCTCACTTCGTTTGAAAGACTATGCGGTGGAGAAAAGGCGAAATTCGGAGTAGAGATTTATGCTATTGTACCAACACCCGCATGAATGCTAACAACTCTTCTTGAGAAGGACGGCGATAAAAAATACCTTGTTCTCCTTTCCGGCGAATGCCGCGAACAAACAGATAGTACACGCCTCCGATATGCTTGTCGTATTCAAAATCGGGTAGTCGCTGCTGTAAAAACTTATAGAGGGCAGACAGGTATATGAAATACTGTAAGTGATAATTATTATT
Source organism: Sediminibacterium sp. (assembly GCA_040374385.1). Lineage (GTDB taxonomy): Bacteria > Bacteroidota > Bacteroidia > Chitinophagales > Chitinophagaceae > Sediminibacterium. Next base: position 4,943 of record JBEIUM010000069.1, read on the forward strand.
GCTCATTGCTTCCTGCACCGCAGCAGCGCCATAATCATCGGTCTGGTATCCGAGATGATTGGTCTTCCAGTCCACTATATAATACCTTCCCTCATGATAACCGATAAAGTCAATCTTCCCATTCATCAACCCCTGCCATTCTTGTCCGTCTTTCAAATGAAAGGGCGTATCGCTGGTTGAGAGTGACATCAACTCGCGGGTCATGAACGCTTGTACAGGAAAATTGAATTCCAGTTCCGTAAGTCGATTCGCCGGTAAAAGCTGCCGTAGCTGCCAACTGGCATCACGGGCGTTGAGTTGTACTTCACTCAATTCCTCCACCAGGCGCACCAGTCCTGCCGTATGCGTGGCTTCCAGTCCGGGTGCCATGCGCTGAAGTGATTTGCTGACCGTATTTGACCAATAGGCAGGCTGACTGAAATCCAGGTGCTCCATCAGGTAGTGTACCAGATTGCCTGTGAATGCTCCCTTTTTTAGCTGTTGAAAAATAAATTGATCATAGATGTCATCTCCGGATACGGTTGTTCGGGGTGCATCACTTGCATGACCGATGCCCGGGTCGTAGTTCAGGAAGCTATAACTTAGTTTCTGCCAGTTTTTGTCTTTCAGCACAAAGGAGTCAGCCTGTTCGAAGCGGGCTAGTTGCGTGGCGGCTGAATTGTACCGGTAATTAGCCGGAATATCTGGCAACACATCGGTTGTCTCAATCATGGTGGAAGGGTAACCGGCCAGCTCGTCAATAAAATAACCCAATGTGCCGGCAGCCGTATCAGCCGTTTTTGTAAAGAGATAGCACTTGTATTTGGCGCGGGTCAAAGCAACATATAGCAACCTGCGATTTTCTTGTTCTTGCTGGGTCTCAATCCATTGCTTTTCATCATCGGTGAGCGATTCGGTTTTACCAAAGAAAAATTCACCTGTATCATTTCGAAATGAGTACAGATAGTCTTCTTTAAACTTATGTTTCAGTTCTAAAAAAGGCGCCATTACAATATTGAACTCCAGCCCCTTGCTCTTGTGTATCGTAATTATTTGCACCGCCTCGGCATCACTTTCGATGCGCTGTTCATATTCATCTCCCTCTTCTCTTTTTCCTTCGGTTGCCTTGTGTAGCCAGTTGACTAGTTCTGCAGGACGACATTTCAGCCGGCTCTCGGTCTGGTGAAGAATTTCAGCCAGCTGGATGTAGTTAGATAATTTTCTTTCACCATCCTCGGAAGAAGATTGCAGCAGGCGGTTTGTTATATCGAAGCAGGCAAAAACCGATTGCAATGCAACATAGATACCCTTCTCCACCCACATCGAATGCCAGTAACGAAATCTTTCTACCAAAGATTCTTCATCTATATCCTCCAATGTGGCAATACTAAATCCTGCTATGCCAGCAATCATGGCCTGATTGATTTTCCCGATCACATGCGTTTCCAGGGCGTATAACAAACAGAGCATTTCTTTTGCCTCTTCAGTTGTGAGTATGGTGCTATCGGATACGGTGATTGCCGGAATTTGGTAACGGCTCAGCACCTTTTTAACATTATTCGCCTCATATCCATATCTGACCAGCACTGTAATGTCGGAGGGGCGGATACCGCGCGGCTGATTATTTTTTTGGATGCAATATCCTGGTGGATACAACAAATTCGCTATCTGTAGTCCCACTCTTTCTGCAATCTCGCCCGTTTCCCGACAGATGCTGATGGGCATCACTTCTTCGCCATTCAAAGTAAGTTGTCCTTTATCATTGGGATCGGGCGCTTCTACGGGTTGGTATAAGATGGCATCTGCTGCCCCGGTGAAATAGAAGGTATCAAAATCAGGTCGCGGTAAAAAGAACTTATTGAATGCCTCAATCAGTGAAGTGACAGATCGATAGTTCACTGTCATGCTGAACTGGTTGTCGGCCTCTTTGGCTGCTTTGAAATAGGTGAATAGGTCTGCTTTTCTCCAGCCATAAATTGATTGCTTGGGGTCACCTATCAGAAACGAGATGGTATCGGGTTGTTGGGTAAAAAGTGCAGAAAAGATTTCATATTGCAGGCGGTCGGTATCCTGAAACTCATCAATGAATACTGCCTTGTACTTTTTGCGCAGCGATTGAATGAGCCCGGCATGTTGTTGTATGCAAACAGCTCTGTGCAGGTGTTCAATCATATCGTCAAAGCTCAATACAGATTGTCTTTCTTTTTTTTCTTTTAGTTTTTGGAGAATAAGATCTAGTAGCCATGCGTAAATCCGAAGTGTCACCATTTGCTTGGTTTTCGCACTTGTTTCCAGTAGTTGGTTCCATCGCTCCAGTCCGGCAAGGATGTCTGGAAACAAAGTCTGTATATAGGCGGAACCGGATTTGTCAAGGATATAGGCAATCAATGTTTCAGCAGTAGTGTAGTTTGCCAGATTGCGTCTGGCTGTAGCATTAGCAGCAATCGCTGCCTGGTAATCATTTTTATTATTGTTGTAGAGATCCAGTACACTTTGCCATTGTGCATCAGTGGCATTCTCTGCCGCTTCAATTTCGTCAAGCAGTTCTTGTTGGTGGTTGGCATCCAGCAAGGGTGTTCGGGGTGGAACCTGGATATGAAATTTTTTACCTCCCAACATTTCTTTTACCATATTTAATAATACGGCTCTGTCACAAAACTGGTTGATATGCAAAAGCAATTCCAATGAAAGGGGTGTAATGTAGTTGCGCCAGGCATCATTGACAGCCTGTTGCATCATCTCCCGCATTTGTTCCGGGGAAATCGCCTCGGCACCAAAAACCTGTTGGGTCTCAAATGCAAATTCCTGTAAGGTTTTCTGACAAAAGCTATGGATGGTTTGAATAGATGTTTCATCCATCATTGCCAGGGCCTCTTTTAATAACCTACGCGTCTCCTCCTGTCCTTGTTGATCGATCGATTTCTCCACCAGCCGCTCAATCGTAGCATCTCCGATATTTTTTCCCATGGCGGATTGGTATGCCAGGGTAATGAATTCGCGTATCCTGGTTTCCAGCTCGGCTACGGCATCTTTGGTGAAGGTCACCATCAAAATTTCCTGCACCGGTAAGTGCTTTTCCAGCAACAGCCGCAGCACGAGAATGCCAATGGAATAGGTTTTTCCGGTGCCGGCACCGGCCTCTATCACATTGCTACTTTGCAGCACTACTTCCTCTACCTCAAATTTTTGCATGCAGCTCTATTTTTCTTTGGTCAAATTTTTATCAATGTTGTTCAGAAATCCCCAAGCAAAATCAGCGTTGGCTTTTAACTCATCAAAATAGGCAGGTCCGAAGTAGCCCCATTCAATTGCTTTCGTCAGGTACTGATCCTGATTTTTATATAAGTCTGTCGCCATTGCATCTAGCACACCATCTCTTCCATTTTCAAAATAATACTCACTTTTCGCATTTTTCCATTCCGGAAATAGCAGAAAGGGCTTTTCAGTTCCTTCTATCATTCCTTTGGCAACAAATTCCAGCCAACTCATTGCTTGTTGTGGCGATAATTGTCCGGCATCAACTGTCACCAGCTTCCCCTTTTTTCTAAAATGAAAGCTGATGGGTAAATTTTGTGCCCGCAAACAGCAGTAGCGTGTGAATGCCGGGAACAATTCTTTTTTCAATTTGCTATGCTCCTGCCGCTCTATGAGCTTGTCGCCATATACTTCTACTACTCCTTGAATGGTTACTGATGATAATTGCAGATTTACCGGTATCTGACCGATGGGTTGTCCCAATCGAATGCTATCCATTTCTTCATATAAAACTTTTGCGTCGGCAGCAATTCCATCGAAGATGATTCTGCCGCGATTGCTGAGCGGGAGTTTGCCGGTTAGCAGCATTTCCCGGTACAAGGCATCATATTCCGAAGGAGGTCGCTGAAGTATTTCATGCAACAGATTTTTTTGACTGAATTTTTCCAGCTCAAACATTTCTGAATCTTCCAATAAGATCTCTTCTTGATAAAGGTAAAGTTGCCATTTTTTCTGAAGGTACCAGGTGAATGGACTCTTGATGAACTTGCACAAATTATACAGTTCAATGATGTTCTGTTCCGGAGGAGTTGAGGCGAGGGGCGTTTTTTTCGCAGGCGTCCAAGTCTGCGGTGGTTGCAGATAGGAAACCAGCTGATCGGGACCACCATTGCCATATCTTCCGCTAAATCCATGAAGTGGATGTACGGTGATGACTTCTTTTCTTTTTTTATAGTCTGCCCCAGGAATACCTTCTACAATGTAGTTGATGAGTTCATCTACCAATGCGGAGGGCGGTATGGACTGATTTTGTTTTACATCTTGTCCCAGGTAGCTGATGATGAGGTGTTCTCTGGCTGAGAGCAGGGTTTCCAGTAAGAGGTGTTTGTCGTTGTTGCGAATGTTGCGGTCCCCTTTTGCAGGATGTTGTTTCTGCAGATCGAAGTCAGGGCGACTGTCTTTGCGCGGAAATTCATCATAATTCATGCCGAGCATGGCTACTACTTTATGTGGAATACTGCGCATGGGAATCAGGGAGCAAAAGAGTGCGCCACCCCTGCCAAAGTTCTGTTGGCGGGTAACTGATTCGAGGGCTTTGAGGAAGTGATGATTGAAAACTTCATAGGAGACTGGATCAGTCACATCTTCCGCAAAAGTTGCATAGTGATCGAGGTGGGTGATCAATTCATGGTAATCATCTCCGTCTTCTTCTTCGTCGATGCTGAATAGATCTGAAATCAGGGCACGGACATAGTTGACCCATTCGCCCACAGGTCGGGGGCGTTGTCTTTCGCGGAGATGGTTAATCAATTCGTTCACCAATGTCTGAAATCTGACCAATTCAAATATTTCATCTCCCTCTATCGTATCGAGTGGGATAATTGTATCGCCTTGCGGTGTGGTAAAGAGTGGAGAACCGCTGATGCACCAGCCATAGGCAATGCGTTGTAATCCATATTCCCAACTCACCAGTCGGGTATCGTTTTGGCGTTGGCCAGTTATATCCCGACGGATATTCGCTGTCAGAATGGTTTCCCGAATGAGCGCTGTATCACTAATGCCGAAGCGATTACGAATAAACTTCGATTCCAGCAGATCGAGTATCTCTTCTGCTATCATCGATTCCTCATTCAACTGCAGCAGGAGCTGCACTTGACCGAAAAGATTTTGTCCCTGCGAAATTTTTTCATCAGAGATGGCATAAGGGAACACGTAGGGGGCATTGTCGAATACGGCTCGGATATAAGGAGCATATTTATCGATATTGGTACAGAGTACGAGGATGTCGCGTGGCGCAAGTTCTCCCGGTCTGGCTTCTACCAACTGTACGAGCTCATTGTACAATACTTCTACCTCGCGTGCGGGGGTATAACAACTGTTGATGATGATGGATTTATCGCGGAGATCGGCATCTTCAATCGCATGTCGGTCATCACCCCAGGCATTGATAAAAATATCGGACTGCACTTTTTGCAAAAGTGTGCGCGGGTCTTCGGGTGCAGTTGCCAGGTCATCGTAAAGTTCGTTGATCAGCTCTTCCTGTTGAAAGAGCAGGGCAAAGCTGTCTTTTATCACGGCTCCCCAGCCGAGCAGGAGTGTGTTCCCGGGGCGGTTGAAATCGCCCGCGGGCACATTCAATTTGTTTTTTTGTCTTTTTTTGATCTGTACTTTTTCTGTCTCGTCCTCCAGCCAATAATAGAGCGGTGCAGGATTCATGAGGTAGAAGTGCAGCGGAATATGCGTTGCCAGTGCCCGGAATAATTCCAGGTGCAGTGGTGTGATCACGGCGATGCCGAAGAAGTGGAGACCTTGCACGCGCTGTCGCAACAATGTTTGCTGTGATGGATTTTCGAGTGCCTTTTTTAGTTTGGTTACGATGCTCGATTTATCCAACACGCGCTCCTGATAATAGGATTGCAATTTTTTCCAGAGGTATTGCTGAAAACCATTCAGCGGTGTTGAAGGATCATTCCAGCTGTTGATGATGCCGTGTCGGTAGATTTGGTACTGGTCGAATAGGTCTGCCAATTGATCTGCCAAGGCAATCTGTCTGATGGGGTCTTGTTGATAGTAAGCGGAAATATCGGGGAAGGCCTGTTGAAATCCGGGCTGGTTAAGTTCTTTCCAAATCTGCCAGCGAATTTTATCGGAGGTAATTACAGGAAAGGGTTTTTCCGAGAGCCATTCATGGAGTAGTCCGATGATATCATTGGGTGAATGAAAAGCCACTTGGGCGCTGATGCCCAGTTGGGTTGCTATTTGGCCGGTGAGCCATTTGTTCATCCCCTCCGTCTGCGTGATGATGTGTTGTTGTTGAAATACGCCCGGCGATTCTTTGCTGAGGCTGTTACCCAGTTGTTCTGCCAGTTGTTCCAGCGAATTAGATATGTAGAGTTGGTAAGACATTTCAGTTAAATTAGATTTCGTCCATTCTGGTACTGATGCCGGATACACGGGCGACGCGGCCGGCAGCGGTTGTTTTTAGTACTTCCGGCGAGGAAATAATTATGGCCTGTTTTTTTGCACGGGTAACGGCAGTATAGAGTAGCTCACGTGTGAGTAGGGCAATCTTTGCCTGTTCGGGCAGCCGTATCAGTACCTGGTCATATTCAGAGCCCTGGCTCTTATGAATGGTCATGGCGAAAACAGTTTCTGCATTTTGAATATAATGCACACTCACCCCACGTAATTGTCCGTTTCCTGCGTCGAACCATACTTTTTTCTCTCCATTGATGGTTCGAACGATGCCAATGTCGCCATTCACCAGGTTCAATTCTTTGTTATTGCGTGTAATGATAATTGGTCTGTTCTCATAAAATCCATTATCGGGTTGCAACAGCTGTTGTTTTTTTAACCAGTTTTCTGCGGTCTGGTTGCTGTCGTACAGACCACCTTTCCCTAGTTTTACAGCACAAAGTATGCGCTGTTGTTGCAGGAGGTGCAGGGCTTCACTGATATCAGGTGCGAGAATATAGTTCCGGTATCCTTCGAGGAATGAAGTCAGAACACTTTCACTGGGCGGAC
>JBEIUM010000267.1:0-3278 GCA_040374385.1 Sediminibacterium sp.
ATCGAAAAAATCACAGGTAAGCGCATTAAAAACTATCAGGTTGACCTGAAGAACTTCGATGAGACGCTGGCCGTATTTCAGGAAAATATAGGCATAGCCGGCATCATTCATTTTGCTGCCTACAAAGCCGTGGGCGAATCTGTAGAGGAGCCTTTATCTTATTACGAGAACAATTTATTTTCCCTGATCAACCTGCTGAAATGTGCGGAGGAATTTGAGGTACCTCATTTTGTTTTTTCCTCTTCCTGCACGGTTTATGGGAGCCCGGCAGAAGTGCCTGTTACCGAAAATACGCCATGGCAAACAGCCGAATCGCCCTATGGTGCTACCAAGCAGATGGGGGAGACCATTGTAAGAGACCTGTACCGGAGTGGCAAAGGTTCTGCCATACTTCTGCGCTATTTCAATCCGGCGGGTGCGCATCCTACTACCCTGCTGGGGGAAAGTCCATTGGGAAAGCCACTGAATCTGGTACCGGTGATCACGCAGACTGCCATCGGTAAATTACCCGGCATGATGGTGTATGGCGATGATTATCCTACCCGTGATGGCAGTTGTATCCGGGATTATATTCATGTGTGTGATATTGCCCATGCCCATACCCTTGCCCTCCTATACCTGCTGGAAGAGAGGAACACTGAGCCGACAGAAGTTTTCAACCTGGGAACGGGCAATGGCATCACGGTACTGGAAGCCATCCGGATGTTTGAGGAAGTGAGTGGGGAAAAATTAAATTATGCTATTGGTCCACGTCGGCCGGGTGATGTGATGGCGATCTATGCCAACAATGAAAAGGCGGTGCAGCAGTTGGGCTGGAAGATACAATACGATCTCCGGGAGATGATGCGTACAGCCTGGAATTGGGAGTTGAAAGTGAAGGAGGCGGAAGAGCGGGCCCGCAAGAATTAATACACTTTACTGGTTCACCATTTTTTCTGCATTCTCTGCCACTTGCAGTGCTTCAATGAATTCATCGAGTTCGCCACCAACTACTGCATTGAGGTTATAGGAGGTAAGTCCGATACGATGGTCGGTTACTCTACCCTGCGGCCAGTTGTAGGTTCTGATTTTGGCGCTGCGGTCGCCGGTGCTCACGAGGGTTTTGCGGCGACGGGCGATCTCATCTTCCTGTTTGCGTACCTGCTCTTCGTATAGTTTGGTCCGCAGCATGGTCATGGCTTTTTCACGGTTGCCCAGCTGGGAGCGTTCTGTTTGGCACACCACTACCACCCCGGTAGGAATATGGGTAAGAAACACTTTGGTTTCTACTTTATTAACGTTTTGACCACCGGCACCACCACTGCGGGCAGTTTCCATTTTAACGTCGCTCTCTTTCAATTCAAAATCGACTTCTTCGGCTTCGGGCATCACGGCAACGGTGGCTGCGGAGGTGTGGACCCTGCCTTGTGTTTCTGTATCGGGCACCCGTTGAACGCGGTGAACCCCGCTTTCGAATTTCAGGGTACCATACACATCTTCACCGGTAACTTCCACTACTACTTCTTTGTAACCCCCCACGGTTCCTTCGCTCTCACTCACGATTTGTGTTTTCCAGCCCTTTTTGGCGCAATAACGCAGGTACATCCCCAGCAGGTCGCCAGCGAAAAGACTGGCTTCATCACCACCGGTACCGGCACGAATTTCCAGGATGGCGTTCTTATCGTCTTGCGGGTCTTTGGGTATGAGTAGTTGGGTGAGGAGTTTCTCGAGTTCTTCTTTTTGTGCTTCCAGTGCCGGCAGCTCCATTTTTGCCAGTTCCTTCATGTCTTCATCGGAAGAATGTTGGGCATCGCGGGCAAATTCGTAGTCTGCCAGTACTTTTTTATAGGTTTCGTAGGGCTGTACGATTTTTTCGAGGGAGCGGTATTCTTTGGAGTAGGCGCCGAATTCTTTCTGGTTGTTGATGATTTCGGGGTTGGTCAGGGCGATGCCTACCTGCTCGAATCTGGCTTTGATGGCATCTAATTTATTCAGCATATCCCCGTTTTTTCGTGCGCAAAGGTATGATTTTGCGGGGAGAAATGGGCTGGGGAATGAAAAGGGTTTATAACCCGTTTTGGAAGAAGGTTAGCAGATTCACTTCACTACAAAAGTGTAGCCGCCGTTTTTATAATCCCAGAAACTGATAGAATCCAAACCGGGAATTTCCACATAACAATGCTGCCGTAAAATATGGTAATTGGTTTATCGAATAGCTATTGAGACATTTTACTCATTGACCATTGCTTTATCATGTAAACCAAAAACATAAAAAACAAACTTGTCTTTTATTACATACTGTGGTTTAATCTCAAAATAAAACTCACGTTTTGGCAGAACAGTTTTATACTCGTCATCAAATCTCGAATTATAAACACCACTTATCTTTAATATTTTTAGCTTTTTTCTTTCTTCAAGTTTTTTTGAGAACGAAAAGGGCAAATCCCTAAATTGATCTGTGTAACTATAAACTACAGTATCGGGGAAATGTCTTGTTGGTTTTGCTATTGAACTGTATTTCTCTGTTAATTTAAAATTATCAAGATTAGAAATAACTTCATTGATTTGATACCCACTATCAAGCATGATATCTGTTTTGCCCAAACCTTGTTTATAAAGAATGGAATCTACGTTCAATATATTTATAGAATCATATTTTGCCGGATCGTAACTATATCCATAAGTGCTTCCATTTTTAAAAATAAAGTAAGTAAACCTTATTTCAATATTAACAAGCTTATCATTATGCTGTTCTATAAATGTGTATGGAAATCTATATAAAATGAAATTGTTATTGTAGAATATGGAGAAACTATCAGAAATAGTTTTAATGCTTTTTTCTTGTGGACTCTCTTTCAATTCGACAAAAGGAAGTGTCAATAAAACATCAAATTGTCTTATCTCACTCGGCTGATTTGTTTTTCCTGCAAGAAAAAGAACTAAAAAAGCCGAAAAAGATATTAATTTATTAAAGAGCACACTTTTGTGTTTTTTGGCGATTTGTGTTTATATGTCTTATCAATTTGTATGTGTAAATATAGGTTCTTTGAAAGTATTGTCTGTTTTTGGTTCCAGCAGGTTTTGGCCTACAACATTTTAGAAAGTTTCAGATTTTGTATTACTATAGCCCATCAATAACGAATTATCCGGTGCCACGAGCTTTGAAATAAAAAGCATGGGTTTCCACTTAAAATCAGGCATATGATACCGCTTGCCTGATTTAATATCATACACTGAATCAGAAAACTGGGTGGTGATTGTCAGTTCCTCCCCTACACGAATAGTATCTTTCAAAGGTG
>JBEIUM010000054.1:0-14374 GCA_040374385.1 Sediminibacterium sp.
GGAACAATGGGATGAAGTGATGACTGTCAATTTGAAGAGTGTTTATAATATGACCAAGCAGGTAATTCGTCCCATGATGAAAGCCCGCAGCGGCAGCATCATAAATATGAGTTCCATCATTGGTATGCGCGGTAATGCCGGACAAAGCAGTTATGCTGCCAGTAAGGCGGGCATCATCGGCTTTACCAAATCGATTGCACAGGAACTGGGTAGCCGAAATATTCGTTGTAATGCAATTGCACCGGGATTTGTAGAGACAGACATGACGCATTACCTGCAAGAAGGCGGTGCAGCAACTGAATACCTGAAAAAAATTCCGCTGGGTCGGTTTGGCGCGGCAGACGAAATTGCCGATGCAGTAGTTTTCCTGGCCAGTGATATGAGCTCTTACATTACCGGACAGGTGATCAGTACCTGTGGTGGTCTCCACATGTAACAATTGCGCAGCTCACTTCGGGTAAATAGATTATATTTACCTCTAAATGAAAAAGGCTGGTACATCTATCATAAGACTCACAGCGGCGTGCCTGCTACTGCTGCTGGCTTTACAAAATGTTACCGCATGGATGACCAGCAATACAGATCCTTTTGAAAACGAGATCGAACAGGTCAGCGGGGCAGAAAAATCAATTGAGAGCTATAATAGCCAATCTATCAGCGAATACATTTCGCATCCATTCACCGATTCCCGAGCATCAGTTTTTACCCGGAAGGTATTTCTTCGACTTAAGATCGGTCTTTTCATACCTTCTTGGGCCCCTTCCATTTATTTACCGCCGCCTGAAGAGAACTGCTGTTAACAAAAAACCCACTTCTCTATCTCACTTTTCCCAATTGCATGAAAGATATTTTTCGATCCGTCAGTAAAGATGTACCCTCATCCATCGTCGTTACGTTGGTGGCGTTACCATTGTGCCTGGGTATTGCTCTTGCCTCTGGTGCCAGTCCTTTTTCAGGAATCATAGCAGGTATAGCCGGAGGCATCGTAACCGGCATGTTAAGCGGCTCGCAATTAAGTGTCAGTGGTCCGGCAGCTGGTTTAACGACTATTGTGGCTGCCGCTATCACAAAGATCAATCTGTATGAAGCCTTCTTATTAGCCGTTGTTCTTGCAGGTGTGTTTCAGATTATACTGGGTGTGCTGAAAGCAGGTATCATAGGTGACTACATTCCCAATACAGTAATCAAGGGAATGATGGCTGCCATTGGCATTATTCTCATCATGAAACAAGTGCCCCACCTGATTGGCTATGACGCAGATTTCGAAGGCGATGAAAGCTTTTTTCAATCCAACAACGAAAACACATTCACTGCCATTACCAACGCACTTAATTTTATTACACCCACGGCTGTTGTAATCGGCATCACAGCTCTCTTCTTCCTTCGTTTATGGGAAACGGATTTGATTAAAAGAAACCGGATACTGGTGCTCATTCCGGGACCGCTGCTGGCAGTTATGGCCGGCATTGGTTTACATGAATTTCTATCACAGGTGCTTCACTGGGAACAACTGGGTAGTAAACATCTCGTATCGCTTCCGGTCACAAAAGATTTTACCGGATTTTATTCCTCTTTGATTTTTCCCGATTGGGATCATATTGCCAACCAGCAGGTTTGGATAGCGGCCATAACCATTGCAATCGTTGCCAGCCTTGAAACATTATTAGGAATAGAAGCAGTAGATAAACTGGATCCGCAAAAAAGATTCACCCCACCCAACCGGGAATTGGTCGCACAAGGAATCGGAAACATGGTATCGGGTTTCTTTGGTGGACTTCCGATTACCTCAGTCGTAGTGCGTAGTTCAGCCAACGTGAGCGCAGGAGCACAAACCAAATTATCGAGCATTTTACATGGATTTTTATTGCTCTTGAGTGTATTATTTATTCCACATCTCTTGAATAAGATTCCGCTGGCCGCTCTCGCTGCCGTACTCATCTTTACAGGGTATAAACTGGCGAAATACTCTCTCTTCAAGGAGTTTTTCAAAAAGGGCTGGGATCAGTTTATACCATTTCTGGTCACCATCGTTGCTATTTTATTAAGTGATTTGCTCATAGGTATCATAGTTGGTTTAATGGTAGGCTTCTATTTTATTTTAAAAAACAACTACAGAACTTCCGTTGTCTTCGTGGCGCATGAAAAAAAATATCTCTTGCGGTTGAGAAAAGATGTATCCTTCCTAAATAAACCTATTGTAAAAAGTAAATTAGATAGTATTCCTCCCGGGTCTTATGCCCTGATTGATGCTACGAGAGCCGATTTCATTGATAAAGATATTATCGATGAAATCAACCAATTCATCGAACATGCTGCCCTATCTGATATTAGGGTAGAGGTTAAAAAGAAAAATCACAATCCACTACATCAATTAATCGCGGTTCCGGCCTCGCCCCCGGACGAGGAACAACGCCAAAAAATAGAATAATACTTTAACGAAATACCATTGCCATGATATCGTATCAAAAACTGCTGCTGGAAAATAAAGCCTGGGCCCAGGAAAAAGTAGAAGACGATCCGGAATTTTTTAGCCGCTTGAGCAAAATTCAAACACCTGAGTTTCTTTGGATAGGCTGCAGTGACAGTCGGGTGCCGGCAAATGAAATTACCAACACGCAACCCGGTGAAATCTTTGTACACCGCAATGTTGCCAACCTGGTAGTACATACAGATGTGAATCTGCTGAGCGTGCTCGACTACGCTGTATCTTATTTAAAAGTGAAACATGTCATCGTTTGCGGGCATTATGGTTGCGGAGGCGTGAAGGCGGCCATGACCAACCACGATTTTAAACAGGTGCTGAATATGTGGCTGAGAAATATCAAAGATGTTTATCGATTGCACCGCGATGAACTGGAAGTGATTCCCGAAGAAGAAAAACGATTCGACAGACTCGTGGAATTAAATGTGATTGAACAGGTCCATCACCTCGCAAAAACTTCCATCATTCAACGTGCATGGAAAAGAGATAGCTTTCCACACCTGCATGGATGGGTTTATGGCCTAAATGATGGCTTAATAAAGTCGGTTTTTGAAATGACTGCAGGTACTCCGATCGATCCACTGTATCATTATGATGACCTGTAAAAAATAGAGAGTTAATAAATATATATTAAATTATAATGTATAGAGTATTGATATAAAAAAGAATCCCACCCAAAAATGGGCGGGATGCAGTTGGTTGTTGGTTGTAGAGAAACAAAACCCCACTAATAAGACAACCGTTTGTCGATTTCGCTGCACAGCAGCGAAAAAATTTCTTCCACCGTTCCCTCACCCTTCACATCCACCACTTTATCGAACTGACGGTAATAGCCGGCGACCACCGAAGTTTTCTTATGATATTCAACAATACGTGCCCGAACCACGTCCTCACTATTATCATCACTCCTGCCACTGGTCAGACCGCGATGCAACAGGCGCTTCACCAACTCTTCTTCTGATACCTCCAGCGCAAGCACCACACCTATAGATGTACTTTTTTGCTGTAATAATTCATCCAGCGCTTCACTTTGAGCCACAGTCCGGGGAAACCCATCGAACAAAAAACCATTGGCCTTTGGATTGGCTTCCAGCGCGGAAGCAATCATACCTACCACCACTGCGTCGGGAACGAGCTCGCCCCGGTCCATAATAGACTTCGCTTCCATGCCCAACTTTGTCTGGCGGCTGATCTCAGAACGCAGCAGATCACCGGTAGACAAGTGAATAAGTCCGTATCTCTCGACGAGTCGGGCACTTTGTGTTCCTTTTCCGCTTCCCGGAGGGCCGAACAAAATAATATTGAACATATCCCTGCTGAAATTAACTGAATAACAAATATAAGTGCTTCGCATTAGAAATCCGCATCCCCTTTGGCTCTGGGATTGAAAAAAATACAAAGTATTCCGAATATACTTCCGTGAACTTTCATGCCGCAGGGGTGTTATTTATATCAGATATGAATATGTCAACTACCCGACTTCTCGCTTTCCTGCTGCTGATGGGTCAATCTTGCAGCGGACAACCCACATCAAAACAACCCCCCATGAGTGAACCGAACAAAGGGAATCCCGTTTATTCAAGAACCGACACCGGCAAAGTTTCTCTGGCACCCGATGAATGGAAAAAAATCTTATCGCCAGAGCTCTACTACATCGCCCGCCAAAAGGGAACGGAAAGACCTTATACCAGTGTTTGGGAAAAAAACAAAGACAAAGGCACCTATTATTGCGCTGCCTGCGGCAACCCACTGTTTGTTAGTGACACCAAATTCGACAGCGGCTGCGGCTGGCCCAGTTTCTATGCGCCGGTATCGAAATCATCGATCATCTATCTGCCCGATAACTCACACGGTATGAGCCGCACTGAAGTGCAATGCGGCAGGTGCAAATCACACCTGGGTCACGTGTTTGAAGACGGTCCACCACCCACAGGTCTCCGATATTGCATCAACGGCGTTATTCTCGACTTCGAGCAAGCCAAAGAGAAAGAGACCGAATACAAGAAGAACAACGAAGAATAAGTAGACGATAACAACCCCACCCCCACCTGCCGGTAAACAATTTTGCCGGCAGTGTTATTTTTGGAAATCAAGCTTTTAATACAGATATTTCCACCTCAAATACACCTCGAGATGAATAAAAAATGGACCCTCTGCCTGATGCTATTCATGCCTTTCGCACTGATGGCACAAACCGTCGATTTAAAAAAACATTTCAGCAACTGGAAACCCCGTAACATCGGACCTGCCGGCATGAGCGGCCGGGTAACCGCTATTGATGCTGTTTGGAGCAATCCGAACATCATTTATCTCGGAACGGCCAGTGGGGGTGTTTGGAAAACTGAAAACAGCGGTGGAAGTTGGACACCCATTTTTGATGAACAACCAATTCAGAACATCGGCGCAGTAGCCATCACCCAAAGTAATCCGAACATCGTTTGGGTTGGAACAGGTGAAGGTAATCCTCGCAACTCCGTGAGCCTGGGTGAAGGCATCTATAAAAGCCTCGATGGCGGTAAAACCTGGAAGTGTATGGGACTACAAAAAACAAGGAACATCCATCGCATCCTGATTGACCCGCAACAACCCGATGTGGTGTATGCAGGTGTCATGGGCAATCCTTTTGCTGCACATCCTGAAAGAGGTTTATACAAAACCACCGATGGTGGTGAAACCTGGAAACTGATCTTGCATACCAATGATACCAGTGGTGTTGGCGATATGGTAATGGACCCCACCAATCCACAAAAAATAATGGTCAATATGTACCAACACCTCCGCACACCCTGGAGCCTGAAAGGTGGTGGCAGTGGAAGTGGATTATATGTCACTTATGATGGTGGTAAAAATTTCAAAAAACTGGGCAAAGAAGAAGGATTGCCGGCTGGCAATCTGGGTCGCATCGGTATTGCCATCGGTCGCAATGACCCCAATAGAATCTATGCACTCGTTGAAGCAACCAAAAATGGTTTATACAGATCGGATGATGGTGGTAATAAATGGGAACTGGTCAACAGTGACCCTTCCGTGGTAACCAATCGTGCATTTTACTTTCAAGACATCGCAATAGATCCGCAAAATGAAAACCGACTTTACAACATCAACCAGATGATCGGTATGAGTGAAGATGGCGGCAAAACTTTTAAAACCATTATACCTTATAGCGGCATCCACCCCGATCACCATGCCTGGTGGATTCATCCAACCAATCCTTCCCTGATCATTGACGGTAATGATGGTGGCATCGGCATTTCCCGCGACCGCGGTAAAACCTGGCAGTTTGATGAAAAATTACCCCTCGGCCAATTTTACCACGTTAATACCGACAACCAACTGCCCTATCATGTGATGGGCGGATTGCAAGACAATGGTAGCTGGCACGGACCCGCTTACGTCTGGATCAGAAGCGGAATAAGAAATGCCTACTGGCAAGGCGTAGGTGGCGGCGACGGATTTGATGTTGCAGCCGACCCTGCCGATCCAAACTGGGTATATTCTATGAGTCAGGGTGGATCGTTGGGTAGATACAATATTGCAACAGGGGAAGAATGGAGTATCCGTCCACCCCGGCCCAGCCTGACCACTCGGCATCGCTTTAACTGGAATGCTGCGCTGGCACAAGACCCCTTCGATAAAGCTACCATTTACTACGGCAGTCAATTCCTCAATAAAAGCACCGATCGCGGTACTTCCTGGCAGACCATTTCGCCTGACCTGACTACCAATGACAGTGCCAAAATCGATCAAAGCAACAACGGCGGCTTATCCATTGATATCACCGGCGCAGAAAACTTCTGCACCATTCTGACCATCGCTCCCTCGCCCCTTCAAAAAGAGGTGATTTGGGTCGGTACAGATGATGGCAATGTTCAACTCACCACCGATGGAGGCAAGACCTGGACAAACTTCCGATCAAAAATTCCTGGATTACCTGCAGGCGTCTGGATACCACAGATCAGAGCTTCCCAACACATAGCCGGAGAAGCTTTTGTCGTTGCGAATGATTACCGCAGAGGCAGTAATGCAGTGCTGCTTTTCAGAACCACTGATTTCGGAAAAACTTGGACGAGAATGGCTGATGAAAAGAAATTAACCGGCTATGTTCTTTGCGTTTTGCAAGACCCCGTTGAGCCGAACCTGATCTTTGTGGGAACAGAACAAGGACTCTGGGTAAGCATGGATAATGGCAATCAGTTTCAGCAGTTCAAAAATGGCTACCCATCTGTATCAACTTACGACCTCGCTATTCAGGAGAGAGAGGCAGATCTGGTGATCGGCACTTTCGGCCGGGCACTGTGGATACTGGATGATATCCGTCCATTGAGAAAATTAGCCGCCAATAAAGGTCAGGTTCCTGCCGTTGGTGTCACCGCCTTCCAACCTCCTGCTGCTTATCAGGCAAATATTAAAAATGCTTCCGGTATTGAATACAGCACCTGGGGAACCTATGAAGGTGAAAACAGAAGAACAGGAGCACCCATCAGTTTCTTTGTGAACAGAGCCGCGAGAGATACCGGAAAAAATAAATTGCCGGACACCGCACAAATCAGAATATTTGATGGTAAACAACAGCAGGTTCGATCATTAAAAGCAAAAGCCGACAGTGGATTCAATCGATTCTTCTGGGGCATGGAAGGCAAAGGTATTCGCCAAGCCGGCATGGGTGGCAGAGGTGGTGGCCGCATGGGTGGCAGAAGCAACACCGATGAACCGGGCGGATTACCCGTAGACCCCGGAACTTATAAAGTAGTGATTTCGCTGGGTAAAGAATTTTCAGACAGTTGCATGATCACCATCAATGATGACCCCAATGCACCGCTTGACCCCGCCGTTCGCCAGTCCATCCGCGAAGCAAATAAAGAACTCGACAAGTCAGCATTAAAGATGACAGATCTGGTTGACCGTATAAACGAAGCAGAGGAAGTCATTAAAAAAGTGGAGGCCGGCTATAAAGACATGGAAGCAGGCAAAACCGATACATTGAAGAAAGTATCAAAAGCCATGCAAGACAGTATCAAAGCCCTTCGCGAAATGATGTACGGAAAAACACAGGAAAAACAGGGCTATGGCAATGTGCCGCAGGTAACTGTCAACTCATTAATGTCGGATGCCCGCATGAATATCCTCGGTAAAAGATCCGCCCCGGGCGCACAGGAAAAACGTTTGATGAAAGATGCTTCCGATGCAGTAAATCGTTTGGTAGAAAGAGCCAACGGATTTTTTAGTGGGCCCTGGAAAAATTATCGCAGCTTGGTAGAGAGTGTGCCGGTGAAGATGTTTAAAGACTATGTGCCGCTGCAATAAGAGCGGCTGGCACTTAGTTTTTATTGATCAGGAATACAAAAGGCCGTATTGGCTTTTCCTGTAATATCTGCTGAATCTGGTAGGGCTTGCGGATGATTTTGTAGCGGTTGATGTCTATGATCTCATGCACCGCACAGAAGTATTCCCAACGCTCTGCTTTCTGCAGAATTCGATGTAGCTCCCTTACCTCATTTTCATAGTCCTCTTGCTTCGCAAATGAGGGGCGGGACAATAATACCAGTTCTCTACGGGAAAAATCCATACGCTTCAGATCATTTATTTATGCTCGGACAGCCACAAAATTTAGCACCATTATTCTTCCTTTGCAGGCTGCAGGCGGTAGCCGTTACTGTCATCAGTAACAAAAAAACTATACATTGGTTTATTCTTCTGCTCATTCAGTTCCGCTAATTTAGTGGAATCGCTACAATATTCACCTTTTTGCCCCTTGAACAACGTTAGACAAAACATAAAAGTACTGGTAGCGCCATTAGACTGGGGGTTGGGCCATGCCACGCGCTGCATTCCGCTGATCCAATCTCTCTTAGCGGCAGGTTATGAGGTTTTGCTCGCCGGTGAAGGAATGCAGGCAGCCCTGCTTGCAGCAGAATTTCCTCAATTAACCCTGCTGCCATTAAGGGGCTACCGGGTTACCTATAGTCGGCGTGCCTGGCAATTGCCCTTTACCCTGCTCGGTCAACTTCCCGCCATCTGGCGAACCATACGCGCTGAAAACCGATGGCTACGCGAGCAAGTTCGGCAGCATAACATTCAACTTGTTATATCAGATAATCGATATGGCTTGTATCATCCGGATATTCCTTGTGCCATGCTCACCCACCAACTGACCATTGCAGTCCCTATCAGAATCTTACAAAACCTGTTACAACAATTCCACTACAGGTTATTGAACCGATTTTCCATGGTCTGGGTACCCGATCTGGCTGGTTCAGTCAATGCAGCCGGACTGCTCTCACATCCCGAAACGATGCCTAAAGTACCCGTTCAATACATCGGCTGGTTAAGTAGATTTCATGCCGCAGACAAACTGCCCACCTACAAGTATTGCGTTTTACTTTCCGGACCAGAGCCCCAGCGAACCATACTCGAAGAAAAATTATTGTCGTCATTCAATAAGATCCATGAAAAGGTTCTATTCATCCGCGGTTTACCGGGAGAAGAAGACCTGCCGATTACCGGCAAACACATTGTATGCTATAACCACCTCAAAGAAGCTGACTTGCAAACTGCACTGCAGGAAGCTGAATGGGTCATCAGCCGCAGCGGTTATACAACCGT
The DNA here is from genome assembly GCA_040374385.1 of Sediminibacterium sp. Lineage (GTDB taxonomy): Bacteria > Bacteroidota > Bacteroidia > Chitinophagales > Chitinophagaceae > Sediminibacterium. The sequence goes on from JBEIUM010000054.1 coordinate 9,086, forward strand.
AATGGAACTTCTCTCCCTGCAAAAAAAGTCTATCCTGTTGCCTACACCCGGTCAAACAGAACAGGCCTACCTGGCAAAAAGATTGCCGGCATTGGGCTGGGCCTTCTCTGCAGATCAGGAAAACTTGCAACTGGAGAAAGTATTAAAAGCTGCAGAAAACTTTTCCTTCCAAACGCCACTGGCCGGATCATTCGAATCGGATAAATGGCTGGCGGAAGTGAAAAGATTGTTATCGCTTTAAGTAGCTTTGCCGCCATGAAGGAACAAGTTAAAGCGCACCTGGCGGTAATAGGTGCCAATTTGATTTTTGGAGCGAGTTACTCAATAGTAAAAATCATTACGCCAGCCTACCTACCAGCCTTCGCCTTAAATGCAGCCCGCGTTATTGTTGCCATCGTACTTTTCACCATTAGTTACCTGGCTGGCGGCGGAAGAGCGTGGCCCGCAAAAAAAGACCTGCCCCTCCTGCTGATTTGCTCGCTGACAGGTATTGTTCTCAACCAATTATTCTTTATCAAAGGGGTTTCGCTGACCTCGCCGATTCATAGTTCCTTACTGTCTCTAGCCACCCCACTCTTCATAACTGGTATTGCAGCCTGGCTGCTGAAAGAAAAGTTTACCTCATTGAAAGCAATCGGACTCATGCTGGGCTTGACCGGAGCAGGATTGCTGATATTACTGAAAGGAGAGGGTACCGATGCAACCGCAAGTTTAGCCGGCGATATCATGGTATTAATAAATGCCATCTCTTACTCATTTTATCTGGTACTGGTAAAACCACTTATGTCGCAGTACGAAGGCACTGATATCTTGCGCTGGTTGTTTTTGCTGGGTGCCATTGTCATACTCCCTTTGGGTACGCCCGATTTGATCAGCACTTCTTTCGCTCACTGGCCCGTCAGTGCCTGGCTGGCACTACTTTTCGTTACCATAGGTGCCACTTTTCTTGCCTATCTTTTCAACATGTATGGCATCAGCAGAATTGGTGCTGCCGCAACAGGAAGCTATATCTATACCCAACCCATTTTTGCAACCAGCATTGCCGTGCTTTTCTTTGGAGATCGGCTGACCCTGCAACGCATACTGGCAGCGATGCTCATCATCGGAGGAGTATTCTTGACCAACTACAAAAAGAATCAACCTACTTTGGGCTGATCAAAGAAGAAAAAATAACGGGTAGTATCTGCGAACGCCGACCACTGACGAATATCGGCCGCCACGGCAAAAATGCCACAAGTGGGCATGTGATCAATCCGTATGTCACATAGCCGATTCACGAAATCGGTTAAGCCGGGATTATGCGAAAAAATCGCTGCTGTATTTACTTTATCGCTGAACCGACTGATCTGCTTGAAAATTTCGGCCGGCTCGGGGTGATAGAGCGAGGGTATGCTGTGTATATCACTGGCAGCTACATCGTGAGCAGCAGCAAAATAAGAGGCTGTAGCAAAAGCACGACTGGCAGGGCTGCTATAAAAACCGTCAATTACGATACCTCGATCCAGCAACCGCTTGGCCATCATAGGCGCGTCCTGCTGACCACGGTCATTTAAGGTTCTGTCAAAATCTTTTTGTCCTATCTGCCCCGGATGTGTTTTGGCATGTCGGATGACCAATAAACGTTTCACCATGTCAAGTTACAAAATTCTCCGCTTACTTTTGTAATCATGGCGATTAATCGACTGAATATTAGTGATTTCATGCAGATGTCTTTGGAACATCCCGTTCTCGATGTGAGAAGTCCGGCAGAATTCCAGCATGGACATATTCCTGGAACTGCCTCTCTTCCTCTTTTTACAGATGAGGAAAGGAAAGTAGTGGGTACCGCCTACAAACAACAAAGCAGGCAGATAGCCATCAAATTAGGACTACAATTTTTTGGGCCCAAGATGGTGGCGATGGTGGAAGAAGCAGAAAAAGTTTTAAGCGCACATAAAACGAAACATAAAAGCAACCACAACGATGGGCAGTCCAATAAAAAAATACTGGTCTACTGCTGGCGGGGTGGTATGCGGAGTGCAGGTGTTGCCTGGCTACTCGATTTGTATGGCTTCGAAGTATATGCACTGAATGGCGGATACAAGGCCTACAGGAACTGGGTGTTGCAATTATTCACCTTACCCTATCCTTTCGGAATGGTCGGTGGTTGCACCGGTAGCGGCAAGACTGGTCTTATTCAGCTGCTACAAAAAAACGGTGCCCATGCCATTGATCTGGAAGGACTGGCATCGCACAAGGGCTCTGCTTTCGGTAATTTGGGAATGCCACCACAACCCACACAGGAAATGTTTGAGAACCTGTTAGCAGGTGCGTTGGCTGCCTTTCAACAATTACCTCAGCCACCCGATATCATCTGGCTGGAAGATGAAAGTCAACGAATAGGGAATATAAATATTCCCAGCACCCTATTCAATCAAATGCGGAATAGTCCGCTCTATTTTTTAGATATACCCTTTGAGGAAAGACTACAACAAATCATGAAAGATTATGGGAGTCATCCGAAAGAACAGATCATTACGACCATTTTGCGAATCCGTAAACGGCTGGGCGGACTGGAAACTAAAATGGCTGTTCAGTGGATACTGGATGATGATCTCGCCAATAGTTTTCGGATCCTCTTAAAATATTACGACAAGTATTATCTGGGTAGTTTAGAGAACTTCCGGCCTGCAGCTGCCAGCTTCATTAAAAAAATTCCCTTGGAGGGAGTGGATGCACAAAAAAGCTATGCCGCCCTAATTGAATCATCGAAAGAGCGTGCCCTGTAACCATTCCCTCACGGCCCCCAAGCCCATCCACCCCATCACCAGCACGACCAGCCAGCCTGCTACCTGCATCCATATCGGATGTTTATAGCCCTTCATCAATTTCACCTGGGTACCGGCAATTAAAAGTGTGCCGAGTGCAATAGGCAGAATAAGACCATTGATCATACCGGCCAGGAGCAATAGTTGCGCAGGCTTTCCTACAGCAACAAAAAATAGGGTAGATATTATAATGAATCCTGCAATGAAAAGTCTTTCCTGTCTGGCAATCCATGGATGAAAGGTCTTCATAAAAGAGACAGATGTATAAGCGGCACCCATCACGGAAGAAAGAGCTGCTGCCCATAATACGATACCAAAAATCCTCAGTCCCCAGTTCCCTGCAACAAATCCAAAAACAGTAGCTGCCGGATTATTTTTATCGGGTACACAGCCCAGCTGTACTGCTCCCAAAACAGCTAAGAAAAGAATGAACCGCATCAATCCTGAAATCAGTATGCCTGCTGTTGCACTCTTATCGGTTCTCGCCAGGTTTTCTTTGCCCTTGATACCCGCATCCATTAATCGATGCGCACCGGAAAAGGTAATATAGCCTCCGACAGTGCCCCCCACAATGGTAATGATTGCCTGCGTGCTGACCACCTGGGGTACGAAAGTGTGGTGAACAGCCTGAATAAGGGGCGGATGCGCAACGATGGCTATTATCAACGTAAGCAGAATCTTGGCCATACCGGCTACACGTGTAAATTTATCGAGCATCGATCCGATCTCCCGGTACCAAAAAAGCAGTAATGCAATCATACAACTCAAGACAGCCCCTGACTCGAAACTAATACCCGTTAATACGTTCAATCCCATGCCACAACCTGCGATGTTGGCTATATTGAATGCAAATCCACCGGCCACTACTAAAAAAGAAATGAAATAACCCCAACCCGGTAGCAACTGATTGGAGAGGTCCTGGGCGCGCATTTCACTCACGGTGATGATGCGCCACGTATTCAGCTGCGCACCGATATCAAGTAATAGCGAAACAAGAATCACGAAGCCAAAGCTGCTCAGCAGCTGATAGGTAAATACAGTTGTTTGGGTAAGGAAACCCGGACCAATAGAAGAATTGGCCATCAGAAAAGCTGCGCCCAAGCCAGCGCCGCTGAACCAGTTGTATTTATTTTTTTCTGAGCTCAATATGATGGGTTTGCAGGAAATCAGATAAAGTGGCGGCCAAAGCAGCTGCCCCCGGCGCATCTCCATGTATACAAATAGTATCGGCTTGAACCGGTACCATTTCTCCTGATACACTGATCACCTTTTGTTTTGTCACCATTAGAAGAACCTGTTGACAACTGGAAGCTGTTTCTTTTATCAATGCTGCCGGATGGCTTCGTGCAAGCAGCTGTCCCGCATCATCGTATCGCCTGTCTGCGAATGCTTCTTGCCAGTTAGTTAATCCGGCTGCTGTTGCCGCAGTGATGGAACAAGACCCACTCAATCCATAGAGACATAATTGCGCATCAACATCTCTTACAGCCCTCGCAATGGTGTCAGCAATGGCTGGATTTTTTGCAGACATATTATATAAGGCGCCATGTGGCTTCACATGATGTAAGGAGGTACCCAACTCATCAGTAATTTTCTTCATCAAAAAAATCTGCTCGGTGAGCAGATCGTATAACGCCTCATCTGAAAGATATTGTTCTACTCTGCCAAAATTGAATCGGTCAGCAAATCCGGGATGAGCCCCGATGTGGAGGTTGTGTTGTAAAGCCATCAAAGCAGTTGCGCGCATTCGCTCTTCATCACCTGCATGCGCCCCGCAAGCAATATTAACACTGCTGATGAAGGGCATCAGTAATGCATCATCCGGATAACCTTCACCGAGGTCGCAGTTGATATCAATTTGTAGCATGATTCTTTGAAACAATCAATTGGTAAGATACGAAGCCAGGCGGAAGTGCATTGATTTTTCGAGTCGGGAAAGATACGATTGTTGATCGCGCAGTAATTGTTCTGCCTGCTGCCGGGTGGTCCATTCAAAATGAATTGGTTGGTTGAGGGGCCATTGTGCCAGGCGTCCGGCGTCCGCTGCAATCACCTGTGCGATGCGCGGATAGCCCCCCGTGGTAGGATGATCGGCCATGAATATATGTAGTCGTCCCGCTTCCAGCCACTGCAGGCCTCCCCTTACTACAGCGGAAGAAATCATTTCTACCCGCTGCCCTTCTAACACCGGACCTTGCAGGGAGTAGGCCATGCGATTGCTGGAAGGCTGCAAAATAAATGGCGCTGTGGTGATGCGTTCTTGCGCTTCCTCCGTCAACAAGGCAATAGTTGAATTGGGCAACAACCGAATTGGCAGGGTAGATTGACTATGTGTACCCGGATATTTCCAGGGCAATGACCTGACAGATGACTGTTGCCCTTCGTCAGGGAAACACATTGTTTGACGCAGTGGAAGCACATCTCCTTTTTGTAATGCCCTTCCTTGCCAACCGCTTGAAGTTATTCCCTGGCAGGTGCTGTA
>JBEIUM010000268.1:0-3227 GCA_040374385.1 Sediminibacterium sp.
CCTTCCAGCGGTGTTACTTTGGTGATGCGGGTTCCCATGGTCTTTACAATTTTCCATCCGCCACTCATGGTGCCCAATCCGATGAATAAAAAACTCGCCATGGGTACCCAGGGATAGGCTTCAACAAATTGGTTGAAATCCATGGTAACCCCTTTACTTTTTTCGTAGAAAATCGTGGCAGCACCGATGATGCCCATAACTTTTTGGGCATCATTACCTCCATGACCCACACTGAAGGCAGCGGAGGATACCAACTGAAGTCGCTTGAACCAACCTTCGGCTTTGTAGGGATTGGAGCCTTTGCAGATGTGTACGATAATAATGGTTATGATAAATGCAATGACCATTCCAATCAATGGCGCTATGAAAATGAATAAAAAGGTAGGCACGACTTTCACGTAGTTGATCACATCCACACCACCCTGACTAAAGCCATGTGCATGGGTGAGGGCGGCGCCCACAAATCCACCCATCAAGGTATGGGAGGAACTGGAGGGAATACCAAACCACCAGGTGAGCAGGTTCCAGATGATAGCGGCGATGATGCCCGCCAGGATCACATGGAGCGTGATGAATTCTGCATTCACCCATTTGGCAACGGTATTTCCGATACCGAATTCCTTGAAAACATATTTAGCCATGAAGAAGGCGGCAAAGTTGAAGACGGCTGCCCAAACCACTGCCTGAAAGGGAGTAAGCACTTTGGTGGAAACAATGGTGGCAATGGCATTGGCTGCATCATGGAATCCATTGATGTAGTCGAATACAAAGGCCAGAACAATGATTATGATCAAGAGAGTAAGCATACAAAACAGTTTAGTGCAACCCACCTGCCTTTCAGACAGATCAGTTCATCAGGCGTATTTAATAATGATGGATTCGATCACATTCGCGGCATCTTCGCACTTATCGGTAGCAATCTCCATTACCTGATAGATTTCTCTCTTTTTAATTACTTCTTTAAAATTATTTTCCTGCTGAAAGAGCATCTCAATGCTCATATCGAATACATCGTCTGCCTGGTTCTCAATGCTGTTCACCCTAACCATGGCTTCCGTCATCTCACGCAGATTTTTCATATCACGCAGCCCCATCACGGCTTTGCGAATCTCTTGTGCACCTTGTAAGATCAGGTCGGCCATTTTTTGTATACCTGTATCGTTGGGATTTACATTATAGAAGTTGATCTTTTTGGAAGATGCATATATGTAATCACAAATATCATCGAGGGCTGTTGCCAGGTAGTGGATGTCTTCGCGGTCGAAGGGCGTAATGAAGTTACGTCCGAGTTCGGTGAAAATGCGGTGGGTGTTTTCGTCGTTCTTATGCTCGAGGTCTTCAATTTGTGCTAAAATGGCTGCTCGTTTGTTGTGATCAGGTTCGCTGACCATCTCTTTCAGTTTCTGGGCCATTTCCAGTACCTTTTCTGCCACCCCTTCAAACAGCTCATAGAACACTTTATTCTTGGGCATGAACAGGTTTCCAAAATTATTCAATCGCATAAGTAGTGATTTGGGTGTAAAAGTAATGTTAACCGCACATGTGTCGGGCGGGGTGGTAAATTTAATAATTGTTTAATACAGAATGGGTTTTATCCTCATTTTATCAGGATTCATCGGTTTTATGGCTGTTCAGAATGAATCCAATGGTTGTACCTACATCTTTCTTACTGCGTACATGGATATTTTGGCCATGTGCCTCTATGATGTGCTTGCAAATAGCCAGTCCCAATCCCGTTCCGCCCAAATCCCTGCTTCGTCCCTGGTCGGTGCGGTAAAAACGTTCAAAAATCCGGGGTAGGTGTTCTTCTGCAATGCCAATACCATCGTCACTGATTTCTACCAGCACATGTCCTTCATCCATCGGGTACACACTGGCCACAATTTGTCCGTTTTGTTTTCCATATTTCGTGGCATTATCAATCAGGTTAACGATTACCTGCTGAATTTTTTCCTTATCGGCATAAACGACCACCGGCGCTTCACATCCTTTTTTGAAACTGCAGGTAATGTGGCGGGCGGCAGTTTGAATGGAATGTGCTTCGAAGGCATCGCGAATCAGGTCTTGAATGACGAACTGTGTCTTATAGAGGGGTTGTCGCCCACTTTCCAGCCTTGATATTTCATCCAGGTCTTCCAGCAGGTTCACCATCCTGTCTACATTGCGGGCAGTGTTTTCGAGAAATTTCTTTCGGGTAGCCGGATCATCCATGGCTCCTTGTAAAAGTGTGTCCACATACCCCTGTATCGCAAAAATCGGGGTCTTGAATTCATGTGCCAGGTTTTGTAGGAATTCTTTTCTGTAAGCCTCATTGGTTTGCAGGACTTCAATTTCTGCTTTTTTCTGTTGTGCCCATTGCTCCACATCTTCCCGCACCTCATCTATTCCCTTTTGTGGAAGAATGTATTTATAATAGGTTTCTTCCCGCTTCGTCGCCTTGGTCTGGTATATAACTTTATAAATCAGCTTGATCTTCCTGTAAATAAAAGATTCCAGTACCCTTCTTATCAGTAAATAGCTCCCAAAAAAAACAACAACAAAAATCAGCAGGGCAATTTTCCAGTCGGGTAATAACCAAGCACTACCCAGTCCAATAGGAATTGAAAGCACCAGGGCAGTGAATGCGGAGAGCTGCTGGGGAGATAGGTTGCGGGATGAAAACATAGGGGAAGGGTACCGGTACAAAGGTAGGCAAAGGCGGGCTTACCACTCAAATTTATAGCCCACCCCTTTTACGGTTGTAATGCAGTCCATTTCCAGCTTTTGCCGGATTTTTCGGATGTGTACATCGATGGTACGGTCGCCTACTATTACGTCACTGCCCCAAACCTGTGATAAGATCTCATTCCGCAGCATAACCCTGCCGGGCTTAGAGGCCAGGAGGTACAGTAATTCAAATTCTTTTTTCGCGAGCGCTACTTCCCTGTTTCCTATGGTCACGAGATAACTTGCGGGGTCAATGCAAAAATCGCCCTGCACAATTTTTTTATACTCGTCGGCATTCTCCTTGCGAACGCGGCGAAATAGTGCATGTATCTTACTGATCAGCACTTTCGGACTAACCGGCTTGGTGACATAATCATCTGCCCCCGATTCAAGACCTTTCACATGCACGGTTTCATCGCTTAATGCAGTGAGGAAGATAATCAGCGTTTGCGCAAATTCAGGCTGGGTTCTTAGTATCTGACATACTTCTACCCCCGTTTTTCCGGGCATCATGATATCGA
>JBEIUM010000247.1:0-3835 GCA_040374385.1 Sediminibacterium sp.
TAATTATTTCTAAATGCTTGCAAATGTGTCTAAGCACTTGTAATTACTTCTAATTATTTAGAGTTGATTATAAATTATTTTTAAATGTTTGCAGATGTGTCTAAACTCTTGTAATCACTTCTAATTATTTAGAGTTGCTTGTCATTATTTCTAATTACTTACCAATATGTCTAAGCACTTGTAATTGCTTCTAATCATTTAGAATTGATTGTAATTATTTCTAAATGCTTGCAAATATGTCTAAGCACTTGTAACCACTTCTAATTATTTGCTGCAACTGCTAACTAGTCTCCTTCTCCATCATCAGATAGGCCTTGATAAAGCCATCCAATTCACCATCCATTACCGGACCAACATTACCGACTTCATAATCGGTGCGATGATCTTTGATCATCTTATAGGGGTGGAAAACATAACTGCGTATCTGACTGCCCCACTCAATTTTTTTCTTGCCTGCGTTGGTGGCATTCAGTACTTCCTGGCGTTTGCGTAATTCTTCTTCATACAACCGGCTCTTCAACATCTTCATTGCCAGTTCGCGGTTTTCTCCCTGGGTGCGCGCCTGTTGGCACTCTACAATGAATCCACTAGGTATGTGCTTCAGCCGAACGGCAGTCTCTACTTTGTTCACGTTTTGTCCGCCACTGCCGCCACTTCGAAAGAACGCCCATTCCAGATCAGCAGGGTTCACCTGGATCTCGATGGTATCATCAATCAACGGATATACAAAAACAGAAGCAAAAGAAGTATGTCTGCGTGCATTGCTATCAAAGGGTGAGATACGCACCAACCGGTGCACCCCGCTTTCTGCCTTTAAATAGCCATAGGCAAAGTCCCCATCAAATTGTAAGGTAGCTGTTTTAATACCTGCTCCCTCCCCTTCCTGATAATCCAGTTCCGTTACCTGCCAGCCTTGCTTCTCGCCATACATGCGGTACATGCGTAATAACATCTCTGCCCAATCCTGGCTCTCCGTTCCCCCTGCACCTGCATTGATCTGCAAAATAGCGGGTAACTCATCTTCAGGTTTATTGAGGGTACTCTTGAGTTCGGCCTCTTCTACCAATACCTGAGCTTGTGCAAATGCTGCCTTCACTTCTTCTTCGGTGGCATCTCCTTCTTTCCAGAAATCAAATAGTACGGCAAAGTCTTCAACCGCCGAATCTACCTGTCGGTAAAGTTTTAGCCAATACTCATTCACCTGGATCTCTTTCATTACAGAGGTCGCCCGGGTATTGTCATCCCAGAATCCGGGAGAGAGGGAAAGTTGTCGGTCGGTATCTAATTTGTAAGTACGATTATCAACGTCAAAGAAACCTCCTCAGGACGAGAACGCGGTCCCTTAAAACTTTAAGTTGCTCTTGTGTCATAGGTTGCAAATATACAAATAAAAACCCCTGCAGTAGTTATTGCTAACCGATCTGCAGGGGTAAAGCTAGTTTCCTCGTAAGCCGGATTCTGTTTCTAAACCATCATTTATCTGGTCACTACATTACTGGAGTGATCTTGCTGCCTACCCTGGATCTCAGACGAGCAGTCTTCAGGCGATCCTATACATGGCATTACAGCACCTAAGGTTTACCCATGCCAACGGTCACCCGATGACATAGTGAGCTTTTACCTCACTTTTTCACCTTTTCCCTTTCCGCCCGCCAGTGGCAGACGAATTGGGTAGTTATTTTCTGTGGCACTATCTCTTTTCGCGCGGGGCGAAAGCCGGCTCTTCACCGGTAGGTTGCTCTGTGCTGTCCGGACTTTCCTTTCCGCCTAAACGGAACGATGGCTCGGGAATATAGCATAGCAAAGGTACGAAAAAGCCTACAAATGGCCGGATCAGTAGCGGAAGTATACCCGGCTGGCACCATCACCATAAGCCGGCTCATACTGATGAATGATGGATTTGACTTCCCTGCGTTGGTTCAAACGTGTATGAACTGCATGACGAAGTGCACCGGTACCAACCCCATGAATAATCACCATGGCATCCAGCCGATGAGCCACCGCGATATCGACCCATCGATCCAGTTCACTCAACTGCAGATCGAGTATTTCGTCGGGGGGCATGGTTTTCCAACGATCGGTGAGCTTTTCTATATGTAAATCGATAACAGAACGTGCGGGTGGCAGATGCTCCCGGATACGTGAAGCATCATACACTTTATATCCCTTACGCTGCAGGGGGGACAGGTCGTTCATCGGCTGAGGAACATATGCCGGATAATCAGAGAATAAAGGGAACAAGGCAGCCGGTTGATTTTGCTCCTTGAGTTCTTCCATCTTCTTGAAGATGTTTTTAGGCTTCCACTTTACCTGAACTTCAAAGTGTGGTGCGCGCTTTTTATCCGGCGGCTGTAAGGTGAAGTCAATCCAAAAAGACGGAGCATCATTGACCCGCTCAAAAGGTATATCGTGCAGGTAGAAGTCCTGAAAGGGACCTATCTCACTTTGCAACACAAATTCATCCTGCCCCTGAGCAAGCTGCTTGTATTGAAAGGAAAAACGATCGGGTGTTTTATTTACGAGGAATAGCTTGAGGTTATCAACCATCTCATCATCGAATTCATCAAAAACAAAACGGGGCCAGGCACTCAACCACATGCCCTCTGCCGAAGGAAGCCGATTGGGAACCGGCTTTTCTTTGGGCACCTGATCGATATAAACTTTGGGGGGTACTTTTTCCTTCACCAGTTTTTTCTCAGTGAAGCGTTTGAAGTAGGGAAAGTCAATCTGATCCATATAGGCGGGGAACTTCACGCCACGCACCTCGATCATCACCATCTCGTCATTGATGATCTCTATAACCTTACCTGTTTCATTACTGAGCAGAACTAGGATCTCATCACCGGGCTGGTACTTCATGGCACAAAGTTACGACAGCAATCGCTATGGTTGCTCTGCTCCTAAACGGCTGTGTCTGCGACCATAGAGGAAATAAATGGTCAGACCGACACCCATCCAAACAAAAAACCAGGTCCAGCTGATGGCAGGTATCTCTATCATTAAATACAGACAGGAAAGGCCGCCTACAACGGGTATCATGGAATATTTTTTCATGAAGGTTCGCACAGCAGCGATAATCGCCAGAGCAACGAATACCAGAAAGAGCAGCTCCTGGTAACCTTCATTGTTTAAATTCTTTACTGCACCAACGATACGGTCACGCATGAAGAAGAGCATAACGGCCACTAAAAGCGGTAATATGATTTGTCCGTTGATGTATGGTAATTTGAAAATACTTCGCCCTCCTGTTGCGGTAGAACGGGGTAAGGCGAGTACGCCAAAACACACTAATACGAAGGCAAACAAAGTTCCGATACTGGTCAAATCGGTCATCGTACCACTTGATACAAACATGGCAGGGATGCCTACTATAATTCCGGTAACAATCGTAGCAAAAGAGGGTGTCTGAAATTTTTTATGTACGGTAGCAAATTTTTTAGGCAATAATCCGTCTCTACTCATGCTCATCCAGATCCTTGGTTGTCCCAGCTGAAAAACCAGCAATACACTGGTGGTAGCGACTACTGCACTGACAGAGATGAGGTATCCGATTTTATACAATTTAAGTTGATCGAAAACAAAGGCCAGGGGATCATCGACTTTTAGTTGCTTATAGGAGACCATGCCGGTCAGTACGAGTGCGATGAGAACATAGAGCACGGTGCAGATCAATAAGGAATAAATCATACCCCGCGGCAGATCACGTTGGGGATTCTTACATTCTTCGGCAGTGGTAGAGATGGCATCAAAACCGATGTAAGCAAAGAAAACAGAGGAGACGCCCGACAATACGCCGGTAATACCATTCGGCAGAAAGGGATCCCAGTTACTGGCA
>JBEIUM010000180.1:0-5688 GCA_040374385.1 Sediminibacterium sp.
ATACATTCGGCACCATACATATACTTATCAATAACGCCGGCATCTCCATGCGCGCACTTTTTCAGGATGCGCTGCCAACTACATTGAAACGCGTGATGGACATCAACTACATGGGCGTTGTCTATTGCACCCACTTCGCCTTACCCTATATTTTACAAAACAAAGGCAGTATCGTAGGTATTTCTTCCATTGCAGGATTTAGGGGACTGCCCGGCAGATCGGGGTATTCTGCCTCAAAATTCGCATTGAATGGATGGCTGGAAGCACTGCGAACAGAATTGCTCGACTCAGGTGTTCATGTGTTAACCGCTTGTCCGGGCTTCACCACCTCCAACATTCGAATGGCTGCACTTGACAGCAAAGGGGAGGCTCGGGGAGAAACATCAATGGACGAAGGTGCGATGATGAGTTCCGAAACATGCGCACGGCATATTCTCACAGCCATCAGCAAAAGAAAAAGAACCCTGGTACTTACCTTCAATGGTAAGCGTACAGTCTTTCTCAATAAATGGTTCCCAGCCCTAACCGATCGGCTCGTGCGAAATTTTTTCTATAAAAACGGTCAGCTGGTGAAATAACCCCTCCGCTGCTGCGTTAAGAAAACCATGGCCATCGTCACGCTCTCTTCCGATATCGGCCTGCGCGATTTCGCAGTGGGTGCCATCAAAGGACAATTAACAACGGCATTGCCGGGTATTACCATTACAGATATCTCTCACTACCTCTCCCAAACCAACTTCCCACAAATTGCTTACATCTGCCACAGTGCGATGGTACACTATCCCCCGGAAACGGTTCACATCCTATTGGTGAATCTATTCGAAGAAGAAGTAAAACACCTGCTGCTGGCACGTTTTCAACAACAATGGATCATTTGTCCCGATAACGGCATCCTTACCATGATCACCCGGGAAAAACCTTCCACCCTCCGCCAAATTGATTGTACGGGTGCTCATACTTTGTTGGCAATCACCGCTTGCATTGCCCGCCAGCTTCAGGCATTATTTCAGCAGCCCTCCGAATTGCCAGGAACACCCATCACGAATATCCTTGAAAAATATCCGCTCAGACCTACTGTTGGTCCGGACTGGATGGATGGACAGATACTTTTTATCGATCAGTTCGAAAATGTGGTGATCAATATTACCCGGGAGGAATTCGAGGAACAAAGGAAAGGCAGGGTTTTCCGTTTTGCCTTCAACCGCAATGAAGTTATTCAGGAGCTCAGTGAAAATTATTCCTCCGTAGTCGGAACCGGCAAACTGGCCTGGTTTAATTCTGCCGGTTACCTGGAAATCGCCATCCGCCACGGCAACATCGCCGGCTTATTTGGATTACAGGGCTATGCTGATGCTTCCAATGGTACCGGAAACTTCGATAATCGGATGCTTTATCAATCGGTACGGGTGTTTTTCGACTAACACATCTGCAAATAGCTGGTTATCAGACCAATTTTTTGATTTGCTCCCCCCGATGTACCTTTGCACCCGCTATATAGTTTAACACCCATCAATTTCCCTTCTATGGCATATGACGTGATTGTTTTAGGTAGTGGTCCCGGTGGATATCCCGCCGCCATCCGTGCTTCCCAGCTTGGACTGAAAGTGGCCATCATTGAAAAAGAAAGTCTGGGCGGTGTATGCCTCAATTGGGGCTGTATACCCACCAAAGCCCTGCTGAAAAGTGCCCAAGTATATGACTATATGAAGCACGCCAATCAATATGGATTACAAGCCCAGGGGGTAGCACATGATTTTGGTGCCGTTATCAAGCGTAGCCGTGGTGTAGCCGATAAAATGAGCAAGGGCGTTCAGTTTTTGATGAAGAAGAACAAGATCGATGTGATCATGGGCTACGGACGCATCCAGTCCAAAGGAAAATTAAGCGTTACCGCTGCAGATGGCAAAGAACAAATCGCAGAAGCCAAATATATTATCATCGCTACCGGCGGTCGCTCCAGAGAATTGCCTTCCCTGAAACAGGATGGCTCTAAAGTTGTCGGCTATCGCGAAGCCATGACGCTGCCGGCTCAGCCCGCCAGTATGATCATCGTGGGCAGTGGAGCCATCGGCATCGAATTTGCTTATTTCTACCACTCGATGGGCACCAAAGTAACGGTCGTTGAATTTCTGCCACGCATCGTGCCGGTAGAAGATGAAGATATCTCGAAAGAATTAGAGAAGCAATACAAGAAACAAGGTATTGACATCATGACCCAGTCTACCGTAGAATCAGTCGACACTTCCGGCAATGGCGTGAAAGCAAAAGTGAAGAAGGCGGATGGGTCAATTGTTACCCTGGAGGCTGATGTGGTGCTCAGCGCAGTTGGTGTTGTTGCCAATATTGAGAACATCGGACTCGAAGAAAATGGCATCAAAACAGAAAAGGGAAAAATCATAGTTGACCCTTACCAGCAAACAGGCGTTGCCGGTATCTATGCCATCGGTGATTGCACACCCGGACAAGCCCTCGCACACGTAGCTGCCAAAGAAGGCATCAACGCTGCAGAGCACATTGCCTACCTCGAAAAGAAACACCATCACCTGCCCCAACCATTGGATTATAATAACATTCCCGGTTGTACCTATTGTACCCCCGAGATCGCCAGCGTTGGATACACCGAAAAAGCGGCGAAAGAAGCCGGTTATGAACTGAAAGTTGGAAAATTCCCCTTTATGGCAAGCGGTAAAGCCAGTGCTGCCGGTGCGGTTGAAGGATTCGTAAAAGTAATTTACGATGCCCGTTACGGTGAATTGCTGGGATGCCACATGATTGGAATGAACGTAACTGAAATGATTGCTGAAGCAGTGGTAGCCAGAAAACTGGAAACAACGGCAACGGAAATACTCAATGCCGTTCACCCACACCCCACCATGAGTGAGGGATTCAAAGAGGCGACCGCTGCTGCCTACGGCGAAGCCATCGATATTTAATTCAGACCGGCAGGCTGTAGTAACTTTTATCAACAGGATAACTTTCACCTGCCTGTCTTACCTTTGCCGCCGTTATGAAATACGCCAAAGAAATCAATCGGCGCAAAACTTTTGCGATCATTTCCCACCCGGATGCTGGTAAAACCACGCTGACAGAGAAACTGCTGTTGTTCGGCGGTGCCATACAGGTGGCAGGTGCCGTAAAAAGCAATAAGATCAAGAAACACGCTACCAGCGATTTCATGGAAATAGAACGGCAGCGGGGTATATCCGTCGCCACCTCCGTGATGACTTTCGAATACGGTGATTTTCTCATTAACCTCCTCGATACCCCCGGCCACAAAGACTTCGCAGAAGATACTTATAGAACACTGACCGCTGTCGACAGCGTAATCATGGTGGTGGACAGCGTAAACGGGGTAGAAGAGCAGACCCGGCGTCTGATGGAAGTCTGTCGCATGCGCGATACACCGGTAATCGTTTTCGTGAATAAAATGGACCGTGACGGCAAAAATCGCTTCGATTTGCTGGAGGAAATTGAAAAGGAACTGAAAATCTCCCTCCACCCAATGACATGGCCCATCAATAGTGGTAAGGATTTCAAGGGGGTATACAATCTCGATAACCGGAGCCTGCGACTTTTTACGGCACATGCAGGGGCAGAAGACGAAGCTGCCATTTCCATAGCAGATCTATCTGATACAGTATTGGAAGAAAAAGTGGGTGACCGCGATGCTGCTATCCTGCGCGAAGACGTGGAATTGATCGAAGGTGTACATGGAAACTTGCAGATGCAGGACTATCTCAGCGGGAAGGTGGCACCCGTTTTCTTCGGTAGTGCCGTCAATAATTTTGGTGTGAAAGAACTGCTGGATACATTTACCCGCATTGCTCCCTCACCCCGCAGTCGCATCACTTCGACTCGTATCGTTGATGTTGCCGAAGATCACTTCAGTGGATTCATCTTTAAAATCCACGCCAACCTCGACCCCAAACACCGCGACCGCATCGCATTCATGCGCATTTGCAGCGGACGCTTCGAAAGAAATAAATACTATCACCACGTTCGGCTCGATAAAGACGTTCGATTTAGTAATCCCTATAGTTTCCTGGCGCGCAGCAAAGACGTGATCGACGATGCATATGCCGGCGACGTAGTTGGTTTGTTCGATACCGGCAACTTTAAGATTGGTGATACCCTGACCGAGGGTGAAAATTTTTATTTTACCGGCATACCATCTTTCTCACCGGAGATATTCAAAGAAATGGTGAACAAAGACCCCATGAAAACCAAGCAACTGGAAAAAGGTGTTCGCCAATTGACCGACGAAGGTGTTGCACAATTATTCACCCAGTTTGGCGGAAACAAAAAAATCATTGGTTGTGTGGGTGAACTTCAGTTTGAGGTGATACAATACCGTCTCTTACAGGAATATGGCGCTGCCTGTGAATTCAGAACACTGCCATTCTATAAAGCCTGCTGGCTGACTGCTGAGCATACCGGTAAACTAGAAGATTTCCTCCGCTTCAAGCAGCAAAATGCTGCGGAAGATAAAGACGGCCATCCTGTATACCTGGCACAGAGCGAATGGTTCCTCAACACCGAGATCACCAATAATCCGGATATTCAGTTTCACTTTACCAGTGAAATTCATAAGTAATCCGGTCTGTCTGCTCCCTCGCATTGCTCACTTATGCTTACCTTTGTGCCGCGCATGAAGGCAGGTAAACTAACAAAAGACAAAGTCAATATCATTACACTGGGTTGTAGTAAGAACCTGGTAGATAGTGAAGTGCTCAGTGGTCAGCTACTGGCCAATGATATTGCCGTTGTTCACGAAAATAAGCGCCTCGACCACAACATTGCTGTGATCAATACCTGTGGTTTCATCGACAAGGCCAAAGAAGAGAGCATCAACATCATACTCGACCAACTTGAATTGAAGCGACGTGGTAAGCTGGAAAAAGTTTACGTGACCGGCTGCCTGAGTGAACGCTACCGCAGTGACCTCGAAAAAGAAAT
The DNA here is from genome assembly GCA_040374385.1 of Sediminibacterium sp. Taxonomy (GTDB): domain Bacteria; phylum Bacteroidota; class Bacteroidia; order Chitinophagales; family Chitinophagaceae; genus Sediminibacterium. The sequence continues at coordinate 4,957 of JBEIUM010000180.1, forward strand.
GCCCGAAGTGGATGCCTGGTTTGGAACCATGGAACTTCCGCTGTTGCTAAAACAATTAGATGCCGATTATAAAAAAGAATTGGTCGGTGAACGTCTGCTCAGCACACCTTCCCATTATGCCTATTTGAAAATAAGTGAAGGCTGTAATCGTACTTGTTCCTTTTGCGCCATACCACTCATGCGTGGACAGCATGTGAGTCAACCCATCGAATTACTTGTGCTGGAAGCTGAAAAGTTAGTCAGCCGTGGCGTCAAGGAAATTATGCTCATTGCTCAGGAGCTCACTTATTACGGACTTGATATTTACAAGCGAAGGGCGCTGCCGGAACTACTGGAAAGACTGGCTGATGTGAAAGGCCTCGAATGGATCCGCCTGCACTATGCCTATCCCAGCAAATTCCCTTTGGAGATACTCGATGTGATGCGTGACCGCCCGAATATTTGTAATTACCTTGATATGCCACTGCAGCACGCCAGTAACGCCATGCTGAAAGCAATGAAACGCAATATCACCCGCGAGGAAATGGATGAACTCATCACTGCCATCCGTGCAAAAGTGCCCGGCATCTGCCTGCGCACCACCCTCATTGCCGGCTTTCCGGGTGAAACCGAGGCAGATGTGGATGAACTGATCGCTTTCCTTGAAAAACATCGTTTCGACCGGGTTGGGATATTTCATTACAGTCATGAAGAGAATACTGGCGCTTATGACCTGATAGATGATGTGCCTGC
>JBEIUM010000116.1:0-7633 GCA_040374385.1 Sediminibacterium sp.
ATGAGACTGTATGGTCCGATGGAACGCGCGTGCATCTTATCATCTACCATGTGGTGCAGTTTGATCATGTAGATCACACCCACAGTGGCTTTCTGGTGGAAACGTTCTCCGGTTTCACCATCATAGAGATAAGTATGTCCGTTACGAGGTATACCGGCGTCTTTACAATATGTTTCGATCTGATCGGTAGAAGCACCATCGAAAATGGGGGTAGAGAATTTCAGTCCCAGCTTCTTGCCTGTCCATCCCAGGATGGTTTCATAGATCTGTCCGAGGTTCATACGAGAAGGTACGCCCAATGGATTCAGTACGATGTCAACCGGTGTACCGTCTTCCATGAATGGCATGTCTTCTGCACGAACGATTTTCGCAACAATACCTTTGTTACCGTGGCGACCGGCCATTTTATCACCCACTTTCAGCTTACGCTTCACAGCGAGGTAAACCTTAGCCAGTTTCAGCACGCCGGCAGGCAGTTCATCTCCAATAGAGATATTGAACTTCTCGCGCTTGTAGCGTCCGAGCTCCTCATTGAACTTAATATTATAGTTGTGCAGGAGGCTATTGATTAGGTCATCGGTTTTTGCGTCGCCTGTCCAGCCCAGCGGATTCACATTCTGATAATCAATGCCGCTCAGGTTCTTTTGATTGAACTTAGAACCTTTGCTGATGAGCATTTCACCAAAATTATTGCTCACGCCGGTAGAGGCTTTGTCTTTCAACAGGGTCTGCAATTTGTCGAGGAGTAATTCCTGTAGATTAGCAACGTTCTGGGTATGTACTTTTTCAACTTTTTCCAGCAGCGCTTTCTCACGGATTTTTCCGTTCTTATCTTTCTTCGCACGCTGGAAAAGTTTTTTGTCGATCACCACACCTTCTGTTCCGTTGGGGGCTTTCAGAGAAGCATCTTTGGCATCACCGGCTTTATCACCGAAGATGGCACGCAACAGTTTCTCTTCCGGCGTAGGATCTGATTCCCCTTTCGGTGTAATTTTTCCGATCAGGATATCACCTTCCTTTACAGTAGCACCGATGCGGATGATACCATGCTCATCGAGGTCTTTGGTTGCTTCCTCGGATACGTTGGGGATATCGGGCGTAAGTTCTTCCTCACCCAGTTTGGTATCTCTTACTTCGAGTTCATATTCTTCGATGTGTACTGAAGTGAAGAGGTCTTCACGCACTACTTTTTCGCTGATTACGATGGCATCTTCAAAGTTGTAACCTTTCCAGGGCATGAATGCTACCTGCAGGTTGCGACCGAGCGCCAGTTCACCATCTTTCGTAGCGTAGCCTTCTGTGAGGAAGTCACCTTTTTTCACTTTTTGACCTTTCCGAACGGCAGGGCGAAGGTTGATACAAGTAGCCTGGTTGGTTTTTACGAATTTGGTCAGTTTGTAGACTTGCAGGTCTTCGTTGAAACTTACCAGACGGTCGATATCATTGCGGTCGTAGCGCACATGTATCTCATTGGCATCTACAAACTCCACCACACCGTTTCCTTCTGCGTGCATTTGGATACGGGCATCACGGGCAGCTTTACCTTCCAGACCGGTACCTACGATGGGAGATTCCGGACGCAGGAGGGGAACAGCCTGGCGTTGCATGTTTGATCCCATCAGGGCGCGGTTGGCATCATCGTGCTCAAGGAATGGAATCAGTGACGCACTCAGACCAACGATTTGGTTGGGGGCTACGTCCATGAACTCCACTTCACCTTTTTCGAGGATGGGGAAGTCGCCGGTTTGACGGGAAACTACTTTATCTTCTACGAATTCACCTTTCTCATTGAGGGGTGAATTACTTTGGGCAATTTTAGCGGTATCTTCTTCTTCGGCACTGAGGAAAGTGAGTTCTTTCATATTCACTTTACCGTTCTGCACTTTACGATAAGGGGTTTCGATGAAGCCCATGTCGTTGATAGATGCGTGCACACAAAGGGTTGAGATCAAACCGATGTTGGGTCCTTCCGGCGTTTCAATGGTACACAATCTACCGTAGTGGGAATAGTGTACGTCACGTACCTCGAAACCGGCTCTTTCGCGGCTCAAACCACCTGGTCCGAGGGCAGAGATACGACGCTTGTGGGTGATCTCACTCAGCGGATTCGTTTGGTCGAGGAACTGTGATAACTGAGATGTTCCGAAGAAGGAGTTGATAACAGATGAAAGGGTACGGGCATTGATCAGATCGACCGGAGTAAATACCTCGTTATCGCGTACGTTCATGCGTTCGCGGATGGTACGTGCCATACGGGCCAGACCCACACCGAATTGAGCATACAATTGCTCACCAACGGTACGTACACGACGGTTGCTCAGGTGATCGATGTCATCAATCTCAGCTTTCGCATTGGTGAGGCGCACCAGGTATTTGATGATTTCAATGATATCCTGCTTGGTCAATACTTTTTTCTGCAGCGGGAAGTCTAGACCGAGTTTGCGGTTGATCTTGTAGCGACCCACTTCACCGAGGTCATAACGCTTATCACTGAAGAACAGTTTGTCGATGATGCCACGGGCTGTTTCGTTGTCGGGCGCATCGGCTCCGCGCAATTGACGGTAGATCAACTGTACGGCTTCCAGTTCGCTGTTAGAAGTATCTTTATTCAGTGTGTTGTAAATGATGGCATAATCACCACCCACATCTTCCCGCTGAATGAATACGCTCTTCACGTTCAATTCAATGATGGTTGCAACGGCTTCTTCATCCAGAACGGTATCACGCTCCATGACCACTTCGTTCCGCTCGATGCTTACAACCTCACCGGTATCTTCATCCACAAAATCTTCTACCCAGGTTCTCAGCACGCGGGCAGCTAATTTTTTACCAACGTGCGCATTCAAAGATTTTTTATCGGCTTTCACTTCCGTTGCCATACCGAACAATTCCAGTATGTCCTTATCGGTTTCAAATCCAATAGAACGCAGCAGGGTGGTTACGGGGAATTTCTTTTTACGATCGATGTAAGCATACATCACGTTGTTGATATCGGTAGCAAATTCCATCCAGGCACCTTTGAAAGGTATCACGCGGGCGGAATAGATTTTGGTTCCGTTGGGGTGTATGCTTTGTCCGAAGAATACGCCGGGTGAACGGTGCAACTGCGAAACAACCACGCGCTCAGCTCCGTTGATCACGAAGGTACCGCGAGGAGTCATGTAGGGAATGTTGCCCAGGAATACATCCTGCACAATTGTCTGGAAGTCTACGTGCTCTTCATCGTTACAACTTAAGCGCAGTTTCGCTTTCAGCGGAACAGCGTAAGTCAATCCACGCTCCATACATTCCTCAATGGTGTAGCGGGGCGGATCGATGAAATAATCCAGGAATTCCAACATAAAAATGTTGCGGGTATCCGTGATCGGAAAGTTTTCCTTGAATACACGGAAGAGCCCCTCCACATTCCTTTTATCGGGTGTGGTCTCTAACTGAAAAAATTCTCTGAATGATTCTAACTGGATGTCGAGTAGGTCAGGAGCTTCTGCCAAATGCTTAGTTTTTCCGAAGCCGACCCTGTTGTGCAATGTAGTTGTTGACATATGTGCGTAAAAGCGTTTTCGAGGGTGTCATTTTGGGTGGGAGGGTATTCTTCAAAAGCACTGGTAATCAAACATATACCAAATTCTCAACTGGAGAGAACCTGCACTATACCCAAATAGCCCAAAATAAAGGAACGCAAAGGTAGGAAATATGGGGGAACGGGAAAAACAAATTTTGGACCAAACTCGTTTTTTGTGGAAAATATTTCCCGAAAAAACTTTTTCGCCCTGAAAAGCAAATTAGCCAACAAAATTATACCGGTAGTCTATAACCAAAACTACCGGTATAATTGAGTTAAACACATTGATAATCATATGGTTTGAGGGCTGGCACCCTTTGACCAAGCATAGATATTCCCCGGATTTACCAGATTCTGGCCCGGTCGGCAGGTTTTCTATACATCGAATGCTTTTCGGTTACCCCAAAACTGGTGTAAAAGGGATCGAAATTGCTCAATGGACCCAATACCCGGAATTCTTCAGGTGAGTGGGGGTCTGTTGTTATCCTTGTGCGCATTGTTTCAGGTCGGTTTTTTAATCTCCAGGCCTGTGCAAATCCAAGAAAAAATCGCTGATCTGGTGTGAATCCATCAATTTTTTCTTTGCTGCGGGCTTGTGCAGTTAACTGAAACGCATCCCACGCGATTGCAAGTCCCCCAATATCCGCTAGGTTTTCACCTAATGTAAGTTCTCCGTTCACGGGTAAACTATCCAACACACGATAGGTATTGTATTGTTGGATCACGCCCCCTGCCTTTAGCAAGAATTTTGCACCATCGGAGGGTTGCCACCAGTCTTTCAGGTTGCCCTCAGAATCATATTGTCTTCCCTGGTCATCGAATCCATGCGTCATTTCATGCCCGATAACCAATCCTATGGCTCCATAGTTGATGGCATCATCGGCAGAAAGATCAAAGAAAGGTTGTTGAAGTATGCCGGCAGGAAAAACAATTTCATTGAATGTAGGATTGTAATAAGCATTTACGGTAGGTGCTGTCATGCCCCATTCCGTTTTGTCCACAGGTTTGCCGATTTTTCGGATTTCCTCGGCAAAATCATGCCGTTGTATGCTGCGGATATTTTCAAAGAAATTGTTGCGGCTGATGGTCACGTCATCATAATTTTTCCAGACTTCCGGATAACCGATTTTTTTAATGAAAGCACTCAGTTTTTTCTTGGCAGCTGCCTTGGTGGTATCCGACATCCAATCTAATCCGTCTATTCTTTTCTGAAAAGCAATCTGTAAATTATTCACGAGCTCATCCATGCGCTTTTTGGCGGCTGGAGGGAAATACTTAGCGACATATAATTGACCCAATAGATCTTTCAAGCTACCATCTGTCCACTCCACCATAGTCTTCCAGCGGGCAGGTTGTATTGCGAGACCGGAAAAAACATTTTCAAACTCAAATCGGGCATCTCTAAATGGTTTGCTCAAGTATTGTGCATTGCCGGAAATATATGCATAAGCAGCTTTTTGCTTCCATACCTCTATGGGTTCGGATGCCAGCAGTTTTCCCAGAGCTGAATAATAGGCCGGTTGGGAAACGTTGATGCTATCTGTCTGAATACCAACTTGGGTCAACAAATCGGGCCAATTGAGTTGGGGAGAAATCTGTTGAAGTGCTGCCACCGACATCTTATGATAGTTCTTGATAGGGTCGCGTAATTCGACCGGTGTCAGGTGTGATGCTGCAAGCTTGGTTTCCAATGCCAATACTTGCTCTGCCTGTTTCTGTGCAAGAACCGGTTCTGTTCCGGTCAATGTTAAAAAAGTTTGGATGTTCTTCACATATTCCTTGCGTATTTGAATGGAAACGGAATCTGTTTTGGTGTAAGAGTCCTTCTCCGGTAAGTTCAGTCCTGATTGTACCAATACGAGAATGTTCCGGCTACTATTTTTTTCATCAGCGGAAACATAAAATCCGATGGGAGAGAAATCATTGGCCTGTTTCATTTCACTCCCCATCAATTGAATCAATTCCTGATAATTTTTTACTGCATAGATTTTTTCCAATACCGGTTTCAGTGGCTCATACCCCTTTTTTTCTATGGTAAGGGTATCTAAACCGCTGGCATAAAAATCACCTACTTTTTGCGCAGCAGTTCCTTTGGTATGGTTGGTGGTAGCAGCCAACTCCTCTAAAATAGTGCGCAGACTCTTCAGGTTATTGTCGTACAAAGTATAAAAGCTTCCCCATCCCGATTGATCATCTGGAATTTGGGTGTTTGTCAACCATTTTCCATTGGCGTATTTAAAAAAATTGTCGCCCGGATGAATGGTGGTGTCCATACCTGCCGTGTCGAATGCGGCCTTGGTGGTTGTACCAGAATTTTTACAGGAAGCAAGTCCAATGGCTATGCAGACCACCAGGAAAAAGTTATTGCGTTTCATGTTTTTTTTTCAAATATATACACCGATATGACCCAACCTCCCAATTTTGGATGAACGGCGCTTTTTTGTAGACAGGGTGAGGGGCATAAAAAAACCGACCCTGCTTTTGGCGGAGTCGGTTATCATTCGGGAAGTATAAGGAATTACTTGATCTCTACTTCTGCACCGGCTTCTTTCAGCTTTGCAGCCAGATCGTCTGCTTCTGCTTTAGAAACGCCTTCTTTTACAGCCTTTGGTGCTCCGTCTACCAGATCTTTCGCTTCTTTCAGTCCGAGACCAGTCAACTCTTTTACAATTTTCACCACAGTCAGTTTGCTGGCGCCACCGTTTACGAGGATCACATCGAAAGATGTTTTCTCTTCGGCTGCTGCGGCTCCGCCACCGTCGCCGGCTGCTACTACCACTGCTGCTGCTGCGGGTTCAATACCATAATCTGCTTTCAGAACATCTGCGAGTTCTTGTACTTCTTTCACTGTTAAGCCTACTAATGCTTCGGCCAGTGCTTTTACGTCTGCCATAGTTTGTAAATTTTTTCCGTCTTCATATCACCTGGGTGATCCGACGGAGGGTTTAAAAAAATTTTGCCGTTAGGCGGTTATCTGAATAAAACATTCCGTGGTTATTATGCCTCTGTGGGCGCGGCACCTGCCTGCTGCTCGTGGTGATGCAACAGAGCTGCCAGTACGCGCTTCGCAGGCGACTGAAGCAATCCGATCACCTCGCCGATCAATTCGTTCTTCGTCTTGATCTTAGTGAGGGCAGCCAGTGAGTTATCGCCTACAAAAACATCACCTGCAATGAATGCAGCTTTGAGGTGTGGACGATCGCTGTTAGCTGATTTGCGGAAAGAGCTGATGATAACAGCCGGCTCCTTGGGATTATCGGAGAACATCAGCGCAGTTACGCGGTGCAGTGAATCGTATACACCTGCATATTTTTCTGCATCCAGTGATTCCAGTGCCTTACGGATCAGCGTGTTCTTGGCTACTTTCATTTCCACACCCTGGTTAAAGCAAGTGCGGCGCAAATTACTCACCTGTTCTACGGTCAGTGATTCGGTGTCGGTAACATAGAAGTTATTGTACTGGGCGAATTTCGCCTTCAGTACTTCAATCACTTCATTTTTTTCTGTCTTGGTCATAACTAATTTTTTTTAGTACCCGGGTCATTTCCATGTGCCGGAGGCACACAGATCACAGGGATTAGTTGATTAAAGATTTGGTGTCGAGTGCGATTCCCGGACTCATGGTACTGGCCATGCTGATACCTTTCAGGTAGATGCCTTTAGCAGAAGAGGGCTTCAGCTTAATGATAGCATTGATAAGCTCAGCACTGTTTTCAGCAATCTTCTCAGGTGAGAAAGATACGCGTCCGATAGATGCGTGAACGATACCTGTTTTATCTACTTTGAAGGCGATTTTACCACCTTTTACCTCATTAACAGCTGCAGCAACATCATTGGTAACTGTTCCTGTTTTGGGGTTAGGCATCAGGTTACGTGGTCCCAGCACTTTACCGAGTTTACCTATTTTAGGCATTACCGCAGGTGTAGCGATGATAACATCTACTTCAACCCAACCACCTTCAATTTTGGTGATGAATTCGTCGAGACCTACAAAGTCAGCGCCAGCCTCTTTGGCAGCGGCTTCCTTATCAGGCGTGCAGAGTACAAGTACTTTTTTAGTTTTACCGGTAC
>JBEIUM010000030.1:0-17985 GCA_040374385.1 Sediminibacterium sp.
ATAGTAGGGATGTTTTCATGCCTTTTTTTTACAAAGATAATGAATCGATATGGCGGTATAGGGGATAAAAAAAGAGCCGGAAGTGATTCCGGCTCTTTCAAAAAATACGATCAGGTTTATTTAGGTTCCAGTGCAGATTTAATACGATCGGCAACATCCTGTAAATGATATTTACTCATTTTGTCGGAAGTAGTGCCGGCCGCTGCCGTTACCTCACGCAGAATCGTTTTCAACTCTCCGCGGGCAGCTGAATTAACATCTGTATTGCGCGTATTTACCGGAAGGGTAAATCCGCCACGACCGCCACCGCCAATTTGTAAGATGGTGGTGCTGCTGTTGGCTGGTGTGATCAGGTCGATCAGTTTCTCCACGTGAGCTTTCTGCAGGTTTCTGCGATAGCTATCGATGGCTTGACCGGAAGCCAGTTCAGACCAAACACCTTTTCTTACATCTTCCATCAGTTCATCTACCCGATAGTTTGAAGCACCGAAACGGTTGTTGGCTGCCACCAGGCGGAACAAACGCTGTGCATCGAGCACACTATTCAGTACGGAGGTTTGCAGACTTTGCACGCGCTCCAGGGAAGTGGGAGAAGTGATCTTATTGAGAACATTCTTATCCAGCAGCCATTCAGGCGTTTGGAACAATTGTTTGTTCAGGAAGGCAACAGCTTCTTTTTGTGTTGCTTTGGGCGTTGGTTCATATACATCACCGGCTTGTTCAACAGACTTAAAGGTTTCCTGAACGCCACCGATGTTCTTGGTTACATGTCCCATATAGCGACTGAACTGACCTACTACCTGACCATACATGTCAGACAGGTTCTCATAGCGATCAGCTTCTTCTTTTGTCCATTCGGGCAAAGCAGTCAGGATGCGCTTCAGGTTTTTGATGCCATATTCGCTGGCTTTCATGCTATTGTCACCCAGGTCTTCGGTTTGTGCTCTGGGGTCTTGGTTCATCCCTTCGCCACCAAACCAAATGCGGGGGTTGGCTGCGAGTCGGTCGATGATCCATTTGTTGTTGATTTTTTTATCTTTCTCTACATCGCCTTCACCTGTGAAGCGATAGCCCCACTCGATGGCCCATTTGTCATAGTCACCGATGCGGGGGAAGAGACCGATCTGGCTGATGTTATCTTCCGGTTGCGCTACATAGTTGAAGCGGGCATAGTCCATGATGGAAGCAGTATGGCCATTGGCTTCTACCCACGCTTTGTTGCGGAGGTTCTCAACGGGTGTTCTGCTGCTGCTACCCATATTGTGGCGCAATCCCAAGGTATGACCTACTTCGTGCGAAGAGACAAAGCGGATGAGTTGTCCCATCAGTTCGTCGTCGAATGTCATTTTGCGGGCTTTCGGATCAACGGCAGCGGTTTGCACCATGTACCAGTCGTGTAATAATTTCATCACATTGTGGTACCAGCCGATATGGCTTTCCAGAATCTCTCCGCTCCGCGGATCGTGCACCTGGGGTCCGTATGCATTTTCAATATCGGAGGCGAAATAGCGGATCACCGAAAAGCGGGCATCTTCCAGACTCATGTTCGGGTCATTCACCGGCCATTCTTTACCTACGATGGCATTTTTAAAACCGGCTTTTTCAAATGCTACCTGCCAGTCGTTGATACCATCGATCAGGGGCTTCACCCATTGTTTCGGGGTGGCGGGGTCGATGTAATAAATAATTTGCTTGGCGGGCTCTACCAGTTCACCACGCTTATATTTTTCCATATCCTCCGGTTTGGGTTCGAGTCTCCAGCGAACAGCGAAGGTTTGGTTTTCAACTGCCTGTTGTTTATCGCTGTACACTACAAAGCGGTCAGCGAAGTAACCAACACGGCTGTCGAAGAGACGGCGGTTCATGGGTACTTTAGGCAGTAACAGCATGGAGGTATTCAGTTCGATGGTAACAACGCCGGCACGCATGGCTGCGGGCAGACTGGCTCCACCGCCACCGGGAATCATAACGCCGGGGAAACCGCCGCCAGAAGAGGCGCCAAAGGTTTTCACGGTTTTGATCTCTGTATTGAGCGGGAAGGTAGAGATTGATTGAATGTAAGAGCGATCGGGCAACAGGGCGGTCAGGTTGAACTGGCGCTTATCATTGGGGTCTAAACTCACTATCTGGTTATCACCCTTGAAGAAATCGCTCACATCGATCACTACACCACTGGAATCTTTGCTCATGGCTGCGATAGGGAAGGAGTAGCCAATAGGATCCAGATTCGAGTTGCTCACCGCACGGGAGATGGTATTGGTAGAATCGGAGGTGCTGATAAGGGTCACTACCCGCAGGAAAATATTATTGCTTGGGCCTTTTTCCAGTTTGATGCTCTGGGTATTCACTTCTTCGCCACCATATTTACCTCCACCGCCGGCGATCCGGATGAAACGGGTGACGGCGAGAATTTCGCGACCCAGAATGGTGTCATGTACTTCAAAGAAATATTTGTCCTCTACTTTGTGCACCGTGAACAGACCTTTTTTCGTCACGGCCTTGTCGGTGATCACTTCCTTATAGGGGCGAGGGCCCTGGCGCATTCCGCCTGCGCCCATGCCGGGGGGCATATTAAAAGAGGCGCGGGCACCACCGGCTCCGGGAATCGTATCTCTTTGCTGGGCAAAGGCTGTCATCCCCAGGAGGCAGGCAAAAACTAACAGTTGTTTTCTCATGTTTTGTATTTGTGAGGTTTTCTAAAAAAAATAAAGATACAGTGAAGGGGGTCAAAAATAGCTACTTTTTTGCAGCTTGGGATGAATGGAAAATCATGGCTTATTTTCGGCGAACAGCCGGTTTTCATGGCTTTGGGGGTAGAGGTATATCATAAAAAAAAATAATGAAGAATTTTTTTTCCGGAACAGCTTGTGAGTTGGGTGCATGCGATAAAATACTTATTTTGGTGCCCCTAACATATTTTTCTGTTCAACGGTTGATTGAATTCAAACTTTTTTTCAGTAGAATTGTGGGGATTTAACCATCAAAATTTAAAAACAAAAAACAACTGAATCATGGCTGAGACTAAACCAACTGCCGGTGCTGCAAAGAGTTCAACTGCTGCACAACACAAGAAAAGCAGTAATGCAATTTCATGGATCGCTCCGCTTGTATGTATCATTCTTGGATACATTGTATGGAGATTTTTTCTGGGTGACCCCGCTAGTTTCGCCCAGCCGGATCCGAATGGTGGTTTCTGGCCACAGCACAAGGGTCCTAAGACTGGCTTGAGTAAGATGTATGAGGGTGGTATCATTGTGCCTATCCTGATTGGAAGTTTCTTTACCGTAGTTGTATTCTGTATTGAGCGTTTCCTCACGATCTCCAGAGCTGCCGGAACGGGTAACGTAGGAGAGTTCGTTCGTTCAGTTCAGTTTCACCTGGCGAATAAAGACGTAGATAAGGCGATTGCTGCCTGCGACAAGCAAAAAGGTTCTGTAGGTAATGTAATGAAGGCCGGCTTGAAGAAATACAAAGAAATGATCACCAATACTGAACTGGTGACCGAGCAAAAAGTATTGAATATCCAAAAAGAGGTGGAAGAAGCAACTGCGCTGGAACTGCCGATGCTGGAAAAGAACCTGGTATTCCTTTCTACCATTGCCTCAGTGGCCACCCTCTTGGGTCTGTTGGGTACGGTATTGGGGATGATCAAATCCTTCTCTGCCCTCGGTGACGAAGGTGGTGGAGATGCTGCCCGCGAACTGTCAAAAGGTATCTCTGAGGCCCTGTTCAATACAGCCCTCGGTATCGGTACCTCTGCCATTGCCATCATCATGTACAACGTGTTTACCACTCGTATCGATGGTATCACTTATGGTATTGATGAGTCTGGTTTTACCCTGACACAAAGCTTTGCGGCCAATTATAAATAATCGGCTGGCATTTGTGGAAAATGTAATTAACCTGAATCTAATTTAAAGGGGCAACCTAAAATTATTAACAATGGGCAGAGCCAAATTACCTCGTAAGAGTACCAACATCGACATGACGGCGATGTGTGACGTAGCCTTTCTGTTGTTGTCATTCTTCATTCTTACGACCAAGTTTAAGCCTTCTGAGGCCATTGCGGTAACCATACCGAAATCAGTGGCTGCAAAAGTGGCGCCTAGCAAGGACATCGTACAGGTGATCATTGACAAAGACGGCAAGGTTTTCCTGGAGATGGACGACAAGACCGTGAAAGAAACAATAGCCAATACCCTGAATAACACCAAGGGCATGAATCTGGATGTCAAAGCATTCAAGAGCTCAGCCTTTTTTGGTAGCTCATTCAGCGCATTGCCGAACTATCTCGCACTTCCGGAAGACCAGCGCAAGGGCAACAACCTTCCCGGTATCCCTGTGAAAGATTCTACCAACAATGAATTGGTTACCTGGATGGGCCTCGTAAGAGATGCTTATCAAGGTAAAAAACCCAATCTGCTGCTGAAAGGAGATAACCTGGCAAAGTACCCCGCATTCAAAAGTGTGGTGGATGCTTTCAAGAAAAACGATTTCCTGAAGTTTCAGATGGTGACCAATCCTGAACCGGTACCTGCCGGAACAGATTTGTGGAAAAAAGCACAGGCAGGCGAGAAGCGGGAAGAATAAAGACAACCCTATTATCAATCAAAACAAAATTCTACCGATATGGCAGAAATGGATACCTCGGGTGGTGGTGGACATAAAAAAGGCCCGGGAGTCAAAAAATCAAAGAAGCTGTCGACCCGTGTGGATTTAACCCCCATGGTGGACCTCGGTTTCCTGCTCATCACCTTCTTTATATTCACCACAACGATGAGTCAGGCAACGGCCATGAAGCTGATTTTGCCAAAAGATGCCGATAAACCGGAAGATCAGAACAAGGCAAAACAGTCGGGTGTTATCACCATCCTACTCGGAACAGATAACAATGTGTTTTATTATGAGGGAGAGTTGAGTGTTGATGCCTCCAACTTTAAAACATCCAACTTCAAAGACATTCGCGAAGTGCTGATCAATAAAAAGAACAGCGTTCGTGATATCAAAGACTTTGTAGTTATCCTCAAACCATCAGAGTCGTGTACCTACAGAAATGTAGTAGACATACTGGATGAAATGGCTATCAATATGTGTACCCGTTACGCCCTGGTAGACATCACCCCCATCGAAACACAATTAGTGAAAAGAACCGAAGAAACGGCAGGCACACCTACGGGTATGTAATTGCTATTCCTTCCTAAAGAATTGAACATGGACATTAACAAACTGCAAACAGCCGATATTCTCGACATCATCTTCGATGGCCGGAATAAAGAATATGGCGCGTATGATTTGCGAAAAACCTACAACAGACGCCTGACCTACGCATTGGGAGCAATGCTGTTACTCTGTCTGCTGATGCTGGTTATTTCGGTCATCGCCAACTCGGTAGGTAAAGAAAAGGCACAGGTGATGGTGCAGGACATTAGCCTCGAGAACGTAAAGAACGAGGAGAAAAAACCTGAACCCCCGCCTCCCCCACCCCCACCGAAGCAGGAGCCACCCAAAGTGGAAATTGCCAAATTCACCCCTCCGAAAATCGTGAAGGATGAAGAGGTAAAGCCTGAAGAGGAAATCAAAGAAGTGGAGAAACTGGAAGATACCAAAATTGGTACTTTCAACCAGGAAGGTGTGAAAGACGAAGGTCTGGTGGCACCACCGGTAGAAAAAGGTACCGGAGTGGTAGAAGCCCCTAAAGTGGAAGAAGATTACGATAAGGTGTTTACTGTAGTACAAATACCTGCAGAATTTCCCGGAGGCGTATCTGCCTGGCAACGCTACCTGGAAAGAAACCTGAACAGTGGTATTCCCGTTGAAAATGGCGCGCCATCCGGACGTTATACCGTAATCGTATCCTTCACCGTATCTAAAACCGGCGCCATCAGTGATGTACAGGCTGAGAACGATCCCGGATATGGCACCAAGGCAGAAGCCATTCGTGTTATTACGAAGGGACCAGCCTGGAAGCCCGCCGTTCAGAACGGTAGAAACGTAATCTACCGCCACAAACAAGGTATCACCTTTGTGGTGTCTGAAGATTAATTCAATCTCCCATTAACTTACATAAATCCGCCGCTGGCGGATTTTTTTTGCGCATGATTCAACCCAATAGCACCTATGCTTCATTTCAGATTGTCTAACTGGTAAAATGCAGAATTATACTGGTTGATTTGTGGAATGAATTGTTTCCCTGCATCTTATTTATAGAAGTATTTATTTACTGAAAGCTGCTGCAGCCAAGCTTTTCAGCCGATAGAAGTTCATTGATTGTTCATCTAAACTCTATTGTATGAAAACGACACAACCCAATGCTACAGACTGGCTCGATCTGCTGTTTCAGCACCGCAATCAATTGTATGGCGCCTATGAACTCAGGCGCAATTATCCCCGGCGTCTTCGAAATGCATTATTGATGATGCTCGCTTTCTGTGGAGCATTGATCGCCATTTCCTCCGTGGCAGGAAAACAAGAAAAGACACCGGCTCAATTAACAGGGGTAATATTTACATTAGATCCCTATTCAGATCCACCCCCGCCGCCACCCCCGCCTCCACCGGTTGACCCGATCAACCCCTTGAGACAGGAGGCTTATGTTGAGCCACTCATTGTTCCCGATCATCAAGTATCTCCCGAAGAAGAAGTTCCTCCGGTTGACGTGCTTTCCGTTGCAGCTATTGGAACCATGCGCATAGAGGGTGATGAGGCAACAGGTATTGTTGAACCGACTAACGGATCTTCGATTCCTTCAGGTTCACCACACCAGGATACTCCTGAGGAAAAACAATTTACAACTGTTCAGCTGCCTGCTGAATTTCCGGGAGGCACTGCTGCCTGGGCCAGATACCTCGAAAGAAATCTCAACCAAAATATCCCTCTCCAGGAAGGCGCACCTGCGGGAAGATACACTGTAATTGTAGCTTTCACCGTTTCTACAACCGGTGCCATCAGCGAGGTAGAGGCTGAGAATGATCCCGGATTTGGAACCACGGCAGAAGCGATTCGTGTAATTACGAAGGGACCAGCCTGGAAGCCCGCCGTTCAGAATGGTAGAAACGTAATCTACCGCCACAAACAAAGTATCACCTTTGTGGTGTCTGAAGATTAGCACTGCCTCCCATCTACTAAATAAATCCGCCTCCGGCGGATTTATTGTTACAACTACCGCTATACCTGTCAAAACCCGGTTAAATCGATAATCAGCCGGCATACCCCGGGATTGTGGTAAATTTGCAGTACATCTTGATGTATGAACGAAGCGATCAGCGGCTGGGACGATACCATTGTGGCACTGGCAACACCTCCGGGCGTAGGCGCCATCGCCGTTATCCGCGTCAGCGGTACAGCAGCCATAGCCTCCATTGACCGGCTTTTCCCTTCTAAAAACTTATCAGCCCAACCAGGGCGCTCCTTACATATTGGTTTGTTGTCGGATGCCGGTCAACCAGTCGATGAAGTTGTTATCAGTCTTTACAGGGCACCAGCGTCTTATACGGGTGAAGATCTTATCGAGATCAGCTGCCATGGCTCTCCCTATATTCAACAACAGATCATACGACTCATTCAGCAGCAGGGTGTTCGTTTGGCCCGTCCGGGTGAATTTACCCAACGCGCTTTTCTAAATGGTAAAATGGACCTCGCACAGGCGGAAGCGGTGGCCGACCTGATCGCCAGCAATACTGAAAAAAGCAGAAAGGCAGCCCTGCATACCATGAAGGGTGGATTTTCACGCGAGTTGCAAGAGCTGCGCGAACAACTCATACAGTTTTCAGCACTCATAGAACTGGAATTGGATTTTTCTCAGGAAGACGTAACATTTGCCGACCGAACACAATTAAAAAATCTGATTGCCGAATTACAGCAAACCACCGGTAGATTGTTGACATCTTTCCGACTGGGCAATGTAATTCGTCAGGGCGTTTCCATTGCTATCATCGGCAAGCCCAATGCTGGGAAGAGTACTTTATTGAATGCCTTGCTGAATGAGAACAGGGCATTGGTCAGCGAAGTTGCCGGTACTACCCGCGACACAGTCGAAGAAGTGATGAACATCAAAGGCATTCTGTTTCGCCTCATCGATACTGCAGGTATCCGATTTAATACCGATGATGCCATCGAGCAGATGGGCGTAGAGAAAAGCATCGAAAAAATGCGTACTGCCAACCTCGTGGTTTACCTGATGGATGTGCAAACCCTCACGCCCGATGCCCTCCAACAGGCAACAGCCAACCTGCAGTCAGAAAATGTTCCCTATCTTCTGGTGGTAAATAAAATCGATACCCTGCCCGCTGATGACTGGTCCCGGTTACCTCAGACCGACAACCTGCTTTATTTATCTGCCAGGGATAAGGTTGGACTGGAGGCCTTGCAGGAAGCTATATATTCCCGCACGGTGGAAGGTGATCTGCTCGGAGAAGACACCATCGTTACCAATGAACGTCATGTGGAAGCCCTTCGCCAACTGCAACAGGCATTGCAGGAGGTGGAGCAAGGTTTGCTGGCAGGTACGCCCGGCGATTTATTGGCACTGGATATCCGAACCTGTCTACATCACCTGGGCAGCATTACCGGAACCATTGCGCATGATGAGCAGTTGGATTATATCTTCTCGAAATTTTGCATTGGCAAATAAACAATGTAACCTCAGCCGCCGGCACCATTTTCCTTCCATTCTATATACTTTGGCCGGCCCTAATTGATTTTTTTGTTTTTAATGCTTATATTTGTATTATAAATCATTCATTATACCATTAAATAATAATAAATGACTGAAAAATCATACGTTCAATGGAATTCAATGGGTGATAATGCCCTGGCGGAGCACATTGGTCGTTTTGTTAGGGAAAAACGCATCGAAGTAAACAAAACACAAGAGACCTTGGCGCATGCCGCCGGTATCAGCCGCTCAACCTTGAGCTTGCTGGAAAAAGGTGAGACCGTTACGCTGGCCACTTTACTTCAGGTATTACGGGTACTGGATCAATTGCATGTTCTCGACGTATTTACGGTGCAGCCGGTTATTAGTCCCATTCAGCTTGCTAAGCTCGAGCAGAAAAAACGCAAGAGAGCCAGCGGCAACCCTTCAACCCCATCAAAAGAATCTAGCTGGTAAAATATGAATACGGCTTTTGTACATATATGGGGCACGATGGTGGGTGCAGTCGCCTGGGATAACTCAACAGGTTTGGCCACCTTCGAATATGATTCCGGTTTTAAAAATAAAAACTGGGATTTATCGCCACTGAAAATGCCCCTACAGGCAACTAAAAACATCTTCAATTTTCCGGAATTGAAGCCTGAGTTTAATTCACCTTTCGATACTTTCAAAGGGTTACCGGGTTTATTGGCTGATGTACTTCCGGACAAATATGGTAATCAATTGATCAATAGGTGGCTCGCGCAAAATGGTCGTGTTCCCAATAGCATGAATCCGGTGGAGATGCTTTGTTTTATCGGAACAAGAGGAATGGGAGCCTTGGAATTTGAACCTGCCGCATTAAAAGAATCCAAGCGTACTTTTTCTATTGAGATCGATAGCCTGGTGGACATAGCCCAAAAAATGCTTTCCAATAAATCCTCCTTTACTACCAATTTGAAAAAAGAAGATGAACAGGCCATTATTGAAATACTTAAAGTGGGAACTTCAGCAGGAGGCGCTAGGCCGAAAGCAGTAATAGCTTACAATGAAAGAACCGGTGAAGTGCGTTCAGGTCAAACGAATGCTCCGAAAGGATTTGAACACTGGTTACTAAAATTAGATGGGGTAAGTGATGTTCAGTTAGGAGCCAGTAGCGGTTATGGCAGAGTAGAGATGGCTTATTATAATATGGCCATTGCTTGCGGAATTGACATGATGACCTCCCGATTACTGGAAGAGAATGGGCGTGCACACTTTATGACCAAACGCTTTGACCGGGAGGATGGAGATGTCAAACATCACATACAAACGCTCTGCGCCATTCAGCATTACGATTACAATGCCGTATCAAGTTTTAGTTATGAACAACTGTTTCAAACTATGCGTGAGTTAAAACTCAGCTACCCTGAAGCAGAACAGATGTTTCGAAGAATGGTCTTTAATGTAATCGCACGGAATTGTGATGATCATACCAAGAATTTCGCCTTTCGCTTAAAGAAGAACGGTCAGTGGGAATTGGCACCTGCATACGATATATGTCACGCGTATAAGCCGGATCATCAATGGGTGAGTCAACATTCCCTTAGCATGAACGGCAAGCGAAAAGGCATATCAAAAAATGATCTGCTGGTAATAGGCAAATCAATCAGGTGCAAGCATGCATCAATTATTATAGAAGAAATCGAATCAATCATTATGAATTGGAAAAAATTCGCCAATGAAGTTGGGGTATCCGGAAAACTCAGAGACGCAATTGATACAACCATCAAAGGCTGGAATTAGTCATCTTTGAATGAAACAGTTCTTCATTGGCCAGCAGCACAAATGGTATCCGATTCAGTGCTTAAACTAATAGCATCTTGAACTCGCATTCTTGCTTGCTCTTGAACTTGCTGATGGCGATAATAAATTCCACACGTTTTTTCTAATCAGCGACTGTATCGAGATACAGTTCATTTATAGGTCGTCTGTCTAGGCAAATGCTTTTCATGCCGGCACCCAAATCTGTATGGCTTCCGGCAAAATATGCGCTTCCACAAACCTGACCTTCCCCCTGAATTCACCGTCTATCTGAAAGGGCACGCGTTTCTTACATTGGATGCGCACCTTGCGGGCAGCATGAATGACCAACTTCTCCGGGTTGAAAGAACGCTGCCGAAAAAGCATTTTCAGTGTTTCAATAATGGAAATTTGTTTCATGATTACTACTTCAAAATGATCGTCAAATAAAGATCCGTTGGGATTAATCACGGCACCTGTTCTGTAAGCAGTACCATTCGCCAATACCACCATGGCTGCTTTTTCCTGATAAGCAGTATCATCTATGTTGAGCGATACATGGAAAGAACGGGCATAATAGAGGGCCTGCAAGGAGACACTGGCATATCCCCACATACCTCTTTTGCCATTTCGGTTGAATCGCTTCATCGCCCAGGCATTCAGTCCTAAATCAGCAAGATGCAGGCATATTTCATTTTGTATAGAAAGTGCATGCATGGGTCTCGGCTTCCCCGCTATAAGAACCTGCAAGGCAGCAGCCGTATTTTCTGGAATACCTAACTCGTAGGCAAGTCCGTTAGCAGAACCTGCCGGTAAAATGCCCAGCGGTATCGGAATATTCAATAAGGCAGTGGCGACCAATTTGATGGTTCCATCCCCACCTACCGCAACCACCAAATTCGGGGTGGTTTTTTGTATGATCTCAGTTACCTGCTCCGGCAAGGTGGTGGTGGTCATTACCCAAAATTCAGCTTCGACCGGTTGCCCGCTGAAAAAGGCTTCAATCATTGGAATCCATCCGGCAGACCTGCTGCCAGAGAAGGGATTAATGATAAATAAGATTTTTCTGGGCTGCATGAAAAGTTGTTGGCGGTGATTGGCGCGTCAATAATCAGTAAATTGTACCAGTATTTATCATGACAAAGATACAGGAACCAACACAGGTGAACCTTCGGGTTTATAAAGGCTACGGACATGCCCATCACCTCGTGTTATACGGTCATTTGTTGCATGGTAGCCAGGCCCTGCGGGAAAGATTCACACATCATCTTTTCTATAATGCCAGACATTTGTTTCGGCTCTTCAATGTTCATCCCATTGCAGGGGCACGTATGCAGTTGAATTTTGAAGGACAGATCATAGAGACGACAACAAAAGAGGATGGCTTTTTTGAATTTCATTGGAAAGCCGATCGGGAACTGCCTGCCGGCCATCATTCTTTATCGGTGGCCTACCTCACTGCAGAGGGAGAAGCATTGACAACGGAAAACGGTGAAGTATATATTCCGCATGCGGTTCAGCAGGCGGTGATATCAGATATTGATGATACCATCCTGATATCCTATTCCTCCCGAATGTTCAGGCGCCTGCGGGTGTTGTTTACCCGACAGCCCAGGAGTCGTAAAACTTTTGAAGACATAGTACACTATTTTCGGCTACTTGCTTTATCCAATACCTCACCCGAGTTGCCTAATCCCTTTTTTTATGTCTCCAGCAGCGAATGGAATCTGTACGATGACTTGACAGAATTCTTTTCGCATAATAAGTTACCTGCAGGCGTATTGTTGCTGAATAAGATAAAACGATGGCATCAGTTAGGCTCGACCGGTCAAACGCAGCATGAACTCAAGTTGAAGCGCATTCGCCGGATTTTGGAAATGTTTCCCCTTCAGCGGTTTATTTTATATGGCGATAATTCACAGCATGATCCGATGATCTATTTATCTGTTGCAAAAGATTTTCCTGATAACATCATTGCCATCTATATAAGGAGTGTTAACAGGGAAAAAGAAGTAGCCACCAAAGCGTTGTTGTCGTCGCTGGATGATTCGCCGGTTCATGCACTTGTTTTTCGGCATACCCGTGAAGCCATGCTGCACTCGGCACAGATCGGACTGATTTCGGTTGAAGCAGCCAATAGTTCTGCTAAAAAGAATTGATTCGGGGCATTTCGTTTTACAGCGCTGCATCGTTTACACGCCTTTTAAAGGCTGTTAGTTAGTCGGGTAGGCAAGTGCTGAATTTAACCGGCAGATTTTGCCATCTCCTTCAGTGCCAGCACGAAGGCATCGAGTTCGGCTGTTGTAGTGTATAAATTGGGTGTGATCCTGCAGCCATGAATGCCTGCCGTATCAATGGCTACTGTCCATATTTTATATTGTTGCAAAAGTCGGGTGGCCATGTCGGCGGGTTTCATTCCGCGGATGCCAACGTTGGCAATGGCGCAAGAGCGGGCAGGGTCAGTGGGAGTATTCAAAATAATTCCCGGCAGTTCTTTCACGCGGCTTGTCCAGTATTGTTGCAAAAACCTCAGCCGTGCTTCTTTTCTGGCAGGTCCGATCATTTGAAAAAACTCAATGGAGTCGGTTACGGTCAGTTCGCAATGCACCGGGTGTGTACCTAAGTGATTCAGTCGGGTGATATCGTCGGATGGTTTTTCGTGGGGTGCAAGAAGTGGCCATATTTTTTCAATGTGTTTTTTCTTTACATAGAGTAAGCCCACACCCAGCGGCACACAAAGCCATTTGTGCAGACTGGCCCCGTAATAATCGCAATCGAGTTCGGTCATATTAACCGGAATGTGTGCGATGGCATGTGCTCCATCTACCATCACTTCCACGCCTTTGCTGTGTGCCATGTCACAGATTTTCCGAACAGGTAAAATTTGTCCGGAGATGTTGATCATGTGACAGATCATCAACAGTTTGGTCTTGGGTGTAATGGCTTTTGCGTACAAGTCCACAATCTCCTCATCGGAGGCAGGATGGTTGGGCACAGAGACAAGGATATTTTTCATGCCATGTTTGCTGGCTGCCTGCCGGAACATATCGAGCATAGCACCATAATCTTGTTCTGCCATGACGGCCTCATCACCAGCTTTCCAGGGATACCCTCCAATGATGGTATCCAGCGATTCGGTTGTATTGCGTGTCAAAACCAATTGATCGGGTGTGGTACCTACCAGTTCCGCTATGCGGGCAGCCATTTTTCTTTTGTTCTCGAACTGGAAGTTGCGCATATAATAAGAACCCTGATAATTCACTTCCCGGATGTGTTCAATGTGTCGCTCGAGCAGGGGGGTGGGTAGAATGTTATAATAGCCATTTTCCAGATTGATGTAGTCCGGCTTCAGGCGATAGGATCCTCTGATCTGTTGCCAGAATGTATCATCATCGGCGGTAGTATCGGCTGAACTCTGCAGCAGGGCTTGTGCGCTGGCGGGCAATTGCAGCCAGGCAAGGGGCGCAGTGATGGCGGCATAGCTCATCGAACGCAGGAATGCTCTCTTTTTCATGGCAGGGTATTAAAGAAATTGTTAGGTGGTTATCAGGGACGATAGTTTGGTATAGCCAATGTGCCAGTTGTCTGGCTTTGCCTTTGGATTCGATTTGATTTCTATGGCATATTTCTCTCTCAGTTCGGGCGATAAGAGATCTTCTACCAGATAGGTGTCGTCAATATCGATACCATACTTATCGTCAATATGCGATGTGGCTCCTTTGAATCCGGTATGTTTGTAGAAAGCGGTTTGTTTGGCAGATCGAATGGCGGTCGCCAGGTCGGGGGCCACTTCAATTAGCTTATAGTGGTATTCCTCAAATTCACCGGGGCGGTATCCTCCCAGGTTGATGAAAAATAATTGTTGTTCACCGGTTTGCTCCGGCGTCCTTTTCTTTGCGGCTACTATTCGGATGCTGTGCTGTTCCACCGAATTCACTTCCCGCCAGGCATCTATGTGCAGTCGGTGCTTGCCAGGCCAGAATGCTTTGAGTTGCGGAACCAGTTCCGGTAGGGACTTCGCAATGCCAAAAAAGATATCGTGTTGTTCGGTATGTCTTCCCTCAGGTTTACAGCCGATCAGTACCATGAATAATTTCATATAACAATATAAATGATTTTTAGCTGTAATTTGGTCGTATGAGAAAAATCTTTCTCTTGATCAGTATGATGACAGCTTTTGGTGTTCGGGCACAACATTCCCCCACAGACAAACAGCAATTAATCGCTGCGATACAGCAACTATTTTCCAATCAGCCCGGTGTATTTGCACTGGCTGCCAAACATTTGCCGGATGGAGATACTGTGTTGCTGAATGAGCGGGAAATGTTTCATGCTGCCAGCACCATGAAGACGCCGGTGATGATTGAAATATTTCGTCAGGCAGCGTTGGGGCAAATTCGGCTGGATGACACGCTGCTGGTGCGCAATGCATTTGCAAGCATTGTCGATGGAAGTCCGTTCCAACTCTCTCCCACTGACGACAGCGATGACGAGGTGTATCAGTTGATGGGTACCGGACAAACCCTGCGGTATTTACTCTTTCACATGATTACCCGCAGCAGCAACCTGGCCACTAACTTATTGATGACGTTGGCCAACGGTAAGCAGGTGACATCAACCATGCGGGCGTTGGGGGCACCAACCATTCAGGTATTGAGGGGGGTAGAAGACAGCAAGGCTTACCGGCAGGGGTTGAATAATATAACCAGTGCGTTTGATCTGATGAAGGTTTTCGAGCAGATTGCCCTGGGTAAGGCGGTCAATAAAGAGGCCTCTCAGCAGATGGTGAATATATTATTGCAGCAATTTTATAAGGATTTAATTCCTGCCAAACTACCGGAGGGAACCCGTGTGGCCCATAAAACCGGCTGGATTACGGGTGTGCACCATGATTCAGGTATTATTTTCTTACCGGGCGGCGGACAGTTGGTACTGGTTTTACTGTCTAAAAAGGCAACAGACGAGCCCGCCACCAAGCAGATGCTGGCAACAATAGCCCGGTTGGTTTACGATTTCTATGTCTTGACAGATGAAAAAAGTCATAAAAACAATTAAAACTAACAACGGGTAGCTTTTTACTGTAAAATAAAGAGTGCTCGTGCAGCGTTCTAATAAGCCGGTAGGTCTTGAAAATAGTTTTGTAGACGTGATTTTCCTTTTCCGGGTAAAAAAACTTAACAATAATTTTTTTTGTCGAAAACTTCTATATTTGTTTCGCTTATTTTAACCAATAAACTGCCAATTATGAATTGTAAGAAGCTATTAATGCCCTTACTCACGGGTCTTTTCGTCTTCTTCTTCGTTCTCGGTGCGCAAGCTCAAACGAAGACTGTTACGGGAAAGGTTACCGATGCGAAGGATGGATCTCCGCTGGCCGGAGTATCTGTTGTTGTGAAGGGTTCTAATGCCGGTACACAAACAGCCGGGGATGGAACGTATCGTATTTCAGTTGCCTCTAATTCCACGCTGGTGTTTTCCAGTGTAGGTTTCGGAAGCAAAGAAGTAGCTGTAGGATCTAATTCAGCTATCAATGTTTCACTCGCTGCTACAAATGATCAGCTGGGTGAAGTAGTAGTAGTAGGTTATGGTACCAGAAAGGTGAAAGACCTGACAGGTTCTGTTGCGAATGTTACTACCAAAGATTTTAACAAAGGTCAGATTGCTACGCCTGATCAGTTACTGCAGGGCCGTACGCCCGGTGTACTGGTAACGCCTGCTACCGGTGAACCCGGTTCTGCTGCTACCATCAACATTCGTGGTACAGGTTCTATCAGCGGTGCTCAGGAGCCTCTGTACGTTGTGGATGGTGTGCCCCTGGGTCAAGGTGGTACGCTGGGATCTGCCAGTGGTGTGGAGGGTGGAACTACCCCGAAGAACCCCTTGGTGTTCTTGAACCCCAACGATATTGAAAGCATTACTGTGCTGAAAGATGCCTCTGCTGCCGCTATTTACGGTTCAAGAGGTGCGAATGGTGTAATCCTCATCACCACCAAGAGTGGTCGTGGTGGTCGCAATGGTTCATTCAACCTAAGCGCCAACACCAACGTAGCAACTACTGCTAAGCGTTATGATTTGATGAGTGCCTCTGAATTCCTGTTGGCTGCTAAAAGAGCTAACATTGATGGTGGTGCTGATCCAATTGCTGCCGGCGACGCTGTAAAGCTGATTGACAACGGTGCCGTAACTGACTGGCAGGATGAGGTTTTCAGAACTGCTATTTCACAAAACTACAACCTCAGCTGGGGCTACAACGTTGGTGGTACAACTGCCCGCGTGAGTGGTTCTTACGACGATCAGCAAGGTATTGTACGCAACAGTGCTCTGAAGCGTATGACCATCCGTGCCAACGTTACTCAGATGCTGATGAACAATAAATTGAAACTGGAACTGGCTTCTACTTATTCCAATACGAAGAACCAGTATCCTCCATTGTCTAATAATGCTGGATATTCAGGTAGCTTGCTTGGAGCGGCACTACAATTCAACCCAACTAACCCTGTTAGAAACCCCGATGGAACTTTCTTCCAGCCCGGTGATCAGCGTAATCCGGCGCAAATGCTGGCTTACTACGATGACCGCGATTATATCAATCGTTTCCTGAATAACCTGTCTGCTTCATACCAGATTACCAAAGATTTGTCTTATAAAGTAGTGTTTGGTTATGATCAGAACAAAGCTGTACGTACAGCATTCGCTGACCCTCGTCTGGGTTCTAATGCTTATGGCGGTACGACCAATATCTATGGTCTGGATTTGGGTAACGGTATCCAGCAAAATGGTCGTATGACTGAGCAGCAACTGAAGAATACCTCAGTTTTGTTCGAACAATACCTTACCTATGATAAAACATTTGGTAAGCACAACCTGAATGCCATCCTCGGTTACTCCAATCAAAGCTTCCAGAGTGAATATGAAGGTCGTGTAGGTTGGGGATTAGGTCTTACTGCTGTTCCTGCAGCCGGATATGACTTTAAAAAAGATGTTGGTCAGTTCAGAAACTACCGCAACTTTGTTCCTGGATTTGATAAGAATACGCTGCAGTCATTCTTTACGCGTGTGAACTATTCATATGCAGATAAGTATTTTCTGACTGCTACGCTCCGTGCTGATGGTTCTTCTAAATTCGGTGCCAACAACCGTTATGGTGTATTCCCCGCCTTCGCCTTCAAATGGCGTGCGATGAATGAAGACTTCATTCAAAAGGCCCTGGGTGGTATCCTGAGCGACCTGAGTTTCCGTGCCAACTACGGTGTACTGGGTAGCCAAGACAACCTGGGATCTTATGCTGCCTTGAACCTGCAGCAAAAATTTGATCCGGTTACAGGTACTGTAACTGGACCCGGAGCTACTACTCGTTTCATCCAGCAGGGTAATCCTGACCTGAAATGGGAGCAAGCAGCTACTACCGGCTTTGGTATCGACCTGACCTCTAAGAACAAGAGACTGTCTGCTACCATCGACTATTATTATACGAAGCGCACCAACATGTTGTTCTTCGCTCCAACGCCGGGTGGATTCGCTCCCTCAGCTTTCTGGTGGATCAACCTGAATGGTAGTGTTATCAATAAAGG
>JBEIUM010000162.1:0-6097 GCA_040374385.1 Sediminibacterium sp.
CCGATTTGGCATCCTTCATCATAGCAAGTCCTCGTTGCATGGCTGACTCAAATTTTGTTTGTGCATTCAATGCAAAGGCTGCAATCATAGCAGCTACAACAAATAATAGTTTCATAGCAAAGGTTTTTTAAATGGTTATTTTTTACGATTTATTTTTAAGTTTCTGATATTCGTTTTCGACAGAAAAAATTCTATCGGCGTGAAATGCACCAAAATAATGCATCAATAAGCCGACTCCCCAGCCGAGCATAGGCCATAGAGGCCAATAATAATGGGTTGTGGGCCTGGTAGAAGTCAACCATATGGCGAACAGAAATAGGTTAACTACGACGTAGCTTACAAGATGCTTTTTGAAAGAGGCGCGAGCCTCTGCTTTTTTCCATAATTCTTTGTCTTTTTCATTTTGCATACAATAAATTTTAAAGGTTATTATTGATATTTTGTTGTGACCGATCCACACCCCAGCTGAGAAATACCCCCAAAAAGAAACTTCTCGGAGCCGGTGGTGTAACTGCTTCGCGGATGAATTGGCCAGTAGCATCTGTCAAACGACTGCTATAATTGTATCCGAAAATTTGTCTTTCATTAAAAACATTATTGATACCGGCAACTACCACAGCATTTGATTTAAAAATTTTGGTCAACCAATTCAAACTGAAGTTATTGGTGCTGAAAAAAATAGTTCTATCACTCAAGAATTGATCAGCGGGTTTATTGGGATTCAGATAAGGTCTTCCGGTGCTCCAATTCCAGCTCCAGTTAACCCCAAACATTTTCTTCGTCCAAAACTTTTTCAATACCACACTACCACTATGCGTTGCCGCAAATGTGGGCTGCGCACTTATTGGATAATTCAGGTATAATCTTTCCGTGCTTAAAAAAGAGTAGCTTATCCAGTAATCCAGTCCCTTGACCGTTTTTCTGTCGCGCCAAAACATCTCGACACCTTTTGCAAAACCATTTCCATTCACGTCCTTTGCTTCCATTGCAATGATATCAGTACGGAGTAACCTGGCATATTCCTTATAATATACTTGTGTTCGGAAGGTATAATCTCTTGTTAAGCGCTGGTAGGTAAAGATGTAGTGATTTGCTTGCTGGAAAGTCAGCTCCGGAGACCAAGGTCGGATATACCTTCGTTCGGGTGTTTGATAGAATATACCATAATCAAAACTGAACTGGGCATTCACACTTAGTTTATAGGATAAGGATACTCTGGGCGCTATGTTTGTTTTATTCAATAGTTCACTGTGCTCCATCCGAATACCGGGACGAAAAGCCAGTTGATTGGTGATATACAGATCAGATTCAGCAAAAGCTGCGACATACTCTTCACGTAGTTTACCGGTAAAAAGATCATTGCTAAATCGGGTGATATTGCTGTCATTGAATTTCCAAAATTCACCACCGAAACGCACTGTATTTATGGCGCCAAACTTTTTCTCCACTATTCCCCTCAACTGCCACATAGTATTCGTAACACGCAGATCAAAATTCTGCTGATCCAGTACCGGAATACCAGTTGTTGTGACCCGATTATTTTGTTGATTCTGTAATTGGGAATTGATGAGGTCATTATTGAAACTGACAGCTGCAGAAGCACTCAACTTCCAACCCTTTCCCAGTGGCTGACGCCAGTATACATTTGAGAAACTATTAAAATTGGTTAAAGCAAAGGCATTCTTAAAACCCAAACTGTCTATGGATGGTCTTCTCAAAGCCAGGTCACTGCCATTGTAGTATGTATAGAACTTCAGCATTCCGCCCCCCTTGGTCTTGATTCGAAAATTGGCATCCACATTATGGAAAACAGGTCGGCGAAAAAAGTCCGGTGCCTGAGGAACAACTGCCTGATAAAATGCTAGATCGGTGTACGAATAGCTGGCACCATAGCTTGACTTTTTATTCCTGCCCAACTGCTGAAACCCAACATTGGTGAAAAGCGGAGAAATACCCAGCTGTAATTCACTTCGTTCTGGCAGATCAATACTTTCTAAACTCAAGACCGCACTCAATGCCTGACCATACAAAGCAGAATAACCCCCGCTGGTAAATTGTGTCCCACTGAATAAGAATGGGGAAAAACGACCTCTCTGTGCAATACCTGGTACTGAACTGAAAAAAAAATTGTTGACTACACTTCCATCTATGATGATCTTACTTTCTTCTGCACTTCCGCCTCTGATGAACAGTCCTTCCTGCTCGCCCACCTTTTGCGCACCGGGCAGGGTTTGAATTGTTGCTGCGATATCTGCATTTGCACCCGCAGTAGTAGCAATATCCAGCGTACGCAATACGGTCGACTTTTTCTTATCGCTTGCTTCAAAAGAATTGGCTGTTATCACTACTGCCTTTAGTTCACTTATCTCCTCCTTCATGATGAAGTTCGCTTCAATGCTGTCCTTATCAAGAAAAATGGTTTGCTCCTGTGTTTTAAAACCTATGCTCTTCACGATCAGTGTTTGATTGCCTTTCTCCCATGATTTGAATCTGTAAATTCCCATGGAATCAGTCAAACCTCCATCGTAGGTTTGTTTGATTGAAACAGATGAACCAGCCAATAACCTTCCTTTGATATCTTTTACTTTACCCATCACAATAACCTGTGACCTGCCCATCGTTGCAGTTACCATACCCAAACTCAGAAATAGTAAACTTTTCATTGGATGCCTATTGACAACACAAACGTAGATTAGTTTATATTATAAACCAAATTGTTTTTTAAATTTTTCTTGCCTATTGATTTTCAATGTCTTTTGGGGATACAAAAAAGCCCCGACTATTTGCCGGGGCCCTTATTCATAAAGCTATGAGACTTTTATTTGTAATGCGGCGTTAATCCACGGGCTAATTCAACCATCTCAGCCAGGCTGGCATCATTGAGCTGACCTTTTTTAAACTCAGCCAAAACATGGGGCAGCTTGTTATCCATTTCTAACAGGAACTGAGCTTCAAACTCCTTCACTTTCTTCACTGCCACTTCCTTCAGCAGACCCTGTGAACCGAGATAGATGATGGCTACCTGCTTTTCAACGGTCATGGGTGAATATTGTGCCTGCTTGAGAATCTCCACGTTACGGGCACCCTTATCAATTACATTCTTGGTAGCAGGGTCAAGGTCACCACCAAACTTGGAGAAGGCCTCCAACTCACGGTACAATGCCTGATCGAGTTTCAAGGTACCCGCCACCTTCTTCATAGACTTGATTTGCGCGTTACCACCCACACGACTTACAGAGATACCTACGTTGATGGCAGGACGAATACCGGCGTTGAACAAGTTACCTTCCAGGAAGATCTGTCCGTCAGTAATCGAGATCACGTTGGTAGGGATATAGGCAGATACGTCACCGGCCTGTGTTTCAATGATTGGAAGGGCTGTGAGTGATCCTCCACCTTTCACCATGTGGCGTATAGAGGCAGGCAGATCATTCATATTTTTAGCTACATCATCATTGTTAATCACCTTAGCAGCCCGCTCGAGCAAGCGACTGTGCAGGTAGAATACGTCACCGGGATAAGCTACACGACCCGGCGGACGACGCAGCAACAAAGAAACTTCACGGTAAGCAACGGCTTGCTTGGAAAGGTCATCATAAATGATCAATGCAGGACGACCCGTATCACGGAAAAACTCGCCAATAGCAGCACCAGCAAAAGGAGCATAGAACTGCAGTGGAGCAGGATCAGAGGCAGAAGCACAGACAATAGTTGTGTATGCCATAGCACCGCTATCAGACAAGGTCTTCATCACACCTGCTACAGTAGATGCTTTTTGTCCGATCGCTACGTAAATACAATATACAGGCTGACCAGCTTCGTAAAATTCTTTCTGATTAATAATGGTATCGAGGCAGATAGCAGTTTTACCCGTTTGACGGTCACCGATTACCAACTCCCGCTGTCCACGACCGATGGGGATCATTGCATCAATGGCTTTGATACCTGTTTGGAGTGGCTCTTTAACCGGTTCGCGGTAGATAACCCCGGGCGCTTTACGCTCGAGTGGCATCTCATATAGTTCTCCCTGCAATGGACCTTTTCCGTCGATGGGCTCACCGAGTGTGTTGATCACACGTCCGACTACTCCCTCACCCACTTTAATGGATGCAATCTGTCCGGTTCTTTTTACACGGGCACCCTCTTTGATATCTCCACCTTCACCCATCAATACCACACCCACATTGTCTTCTTCAAGGTTCAGGGCAATGGCTTTTACACCATTGTCGAATTCTACGAGCTCTCCACTGAGTACGCCGTTGAGTCCGTATACGCGGGCAATACCATCGCCCACCTGCAATACCGTTCCTACTTCCTGCAGATCGGCACCTGCGTTGAAATTACTCAGCTGCTGACGCAGTATCGCTGATATTTCATCCGGTTTAATGTCTACCATGATTGATACGCTTTAAATTGTTTTATTTTATGGCCGCTCTTAGCGGATATTTTGTACGAAGAGGTTTTTATCAAATTGTCTTTTCACAGCCCGTAGGTCATGCAGGATGCTGGCATCCATCAACTGACTTTCCATCTCAAGCAGGAAACCGCCAATGATTTTCTCGTCGACCACTGTTTCCAGCTCAACATGCTCCCAGCCCTTGGCCGATTTTACTTTTTCTACAATGAGCTGCTTGAGTGCATCGCCCGCAGGAGTGGCTGTCGTCAACTTCACTGGGTGAATGCCCTTCAGCGTCTGGTACTGCTTTACAAAAGAGCGTGTCATCTCAGATAACTCACCTTCCCGGCCTTTCTTGGCCAGCAGTGTAACAAAAGCATTGGTCAGGTTATCGATCTTTCCGGTGGTGAGCGCCTCCAGAATCTTAATCTTCTTGTCAGATTTGATGACCGGACTTTTCAGCAGGTTAACCAGCTCTGGACTCTGGGCACACAACTGAAACAGGTATTGCATGTCTGCAAAAACGGCTTCCAGCTTGCCCTGCTCCTGGGAGAGGTCAATCAGACTTTTGGCATAACGCGCAGCTAAACGTGGGTTCGGCATATCAGGACAATTTCAAGTCTTCGGCTAACTGATTGATGTATTTTTCTTGCTGAGAACGATCAGTCAGTTCACGACGCAGCACTTTTTCACTTACTTCAATGACCAGTGACCCCACTTGGTTCTTCACTTCTGTGAGGGCAGCATTTTTTTGCTGGGTAATGGCCTGCTGGGCCTCAGCCACAATACGATCGTATTCAGCTTTTGCCTTGTCTTTCGCTTCGCTAATCATCTTTTGTGTTTGCTCACGGGTGTCTTTCAGCAGTTGACTGCGCTCTTCGCGGGCACGTGCCATGAGTTGCTCGTTTTCGCTCTGCAGGGCAGCCATTTCACCTTTCACTCTTTCAGCAGTAGCAATGGCTTCTTCAATGTTCTGCTCGCGCTCTTTCAAGCCCTTGATGATTGCAGGCCATGCCATTGATTTCAGAATGAAGAATACCACTAAAAACGCCAGCAAGGTCCAGATAAGTAGCCCCAGATCAGGAGTAAGTAAATTCATAAAGAAGAAAATATAGGTTCAATAATGAAAGTCAGGTTAACCGCATTCGCCGCCCTGTGCTTTGAATGCGGTTGTTTTTTTCCGCCAGATACGCTTATTTAAGTACCATAGCGAGGAAACCTACGATGATCCCGAACAGAGCAGCACCTTCAACCAGGGCTGCAGCCAGGATCATGTTGGCACGGATGTCATTCATGGCTTCCGGCTGACGGGCGATGCTTTCTACAGCACCCTTACCGATCTGGCCAATGCCCAATCCTGCACCAATAGCAGCCAGTCCGGCACCAATGGCACCACCGGCATTCGCAACGGCTTCCAACAAGATGTAATTCAAACTCATGATCGTTGTATTTATAGTGAAAAAAAACTTTTAATGATGGGCAGCCTCCGCATGATCGTGTTCCCCTTCAAATGCTGCACCAATGAATACGGCTGTAAGGTTAGTAAATATAAATGCCTGTAGAAATGCCACGAGCACCTCAATCATATAAATGAAAACCGTAAAACCCACTGCAACCGGCGATGTCAACCAGCCGGCAACTGAACTCATTTGTCCAAAAATGAATATCAAACTTATGAGACAGATAATAATGATGTGTCCG
>JBEIUM010000004.1:0-30999 GCA_040374385.1 Sediminibacterium sp.
CATTACAGCAGCAAATTGATGAATAGAAAATATTTTATAATTAATTGATTATCTGTTACTTATACAAATATGGTCAAAGAATTAACAGGAGCTTAACCGAGTATCGTCACCCTTCATAAAAAAACATTTGGGTACGAAAATTTTTTTTATATTATTGCAACAGCCAAACTATGAGTATAACCAGATAGAAATGAGCAAAAAGCAACTATTTACACTTGAATTCCCGGTTAGATGTTCTCCCAGCATATTATATGAATTCTTAGCTACGCCCGCAGGATTGCAGGAGTGGTTTGCAGATAAAGTGGATGAGTGGGACAATGTATACAGTTTCTCCTGGAATGGAGAAAAGCCCGATAAAGCGGAAGTGGTAGAAAAAGACCAAGACAAATTCATCCGCTACCACTGGTTACACAGTGAGAAAGGGGAATATTTTGAATTTCGAATTGAGAAGACAGAAGTATCGAATCAAACTGTTCTATTGGTAAAAGATTTCGCTGAAAAGAGTGAAATCCGCGATCAGTCCCGTCTTTGGGAATACCAGTTGAAAGATCTGTTCCATCGTATCGGCAGCAATTAATAGCAGATCAGCCCGCAGCTACGCTGATCCATACGCGAAAAATTTCCGACCATATTCTAGGTAAATCATTCCAGTCGCTGAGCGGCTGCCAGCAACTGTATTTGATAAAGGGCAGCTGCATAACCTCATGCGGCTGCAAGGAATTGAGTGGGCGGCAGCGTTGCGTGTCGGGATGGTGTTGCCAGGGATCATCGGAAAAGTCCAGCATCCACCCGGGCCGGGCAGATTGGATCCAATGTTCGGCAAGACTACACCAGCGATCACGACTGGCGCCCTGTAAAATCAGGTGTATACCAAAGCCGGAACCCCAGCCAAAAAAGTGCCGCATGGCCCTGGTATCATCATCGGTATAATACCGGGGATAGTCTAGCATTACCCAGGGTAATTCTTTGTATTTCTCGCCCCTCGATATTTTTGGGGCAGCCTGTAACCATTGCCCTTGTTGAGCGCCAGGCAGTTCTTGTGTGATCTTTACATACGACTCCGCCACCTGTCCGAACAAACCATACACTTTTTCAATCACAGAATTCTTGGTTAAAATCACCTCCGGATCCTGAACCAATGCCCATTCCTGTGGTGAAAGTGTTACTTTTGAATTCTCCATTACCAGTCTATTATTCTGCACAAAGTGATAAAAAAACTTGATATTCTCATCATCAAGTCCTTTATCGGACCCTTCATCGCGGCCTTTTCCATTTCGGTCTTCGTGCTGACTATGCAATTTTTTTGGCTCTACATTGATGACCTGGTGGGAAAGGGACTTGATTTTCCAACCATCCTCAAGCTGGTTGGGTTGGTGACTTTGTTCTGGATTCCGACTGCACTGCCGCTTTCGTTGTTGTTTTCCTCCATCATGACTTTTGGTAACCTGGGCGAGACTTTCGAGCTGATTGCCATCAAGTCTTCGGGTATCCCGCTGCTGCGATTCATGCGGCCGCTGCTCATTTTTGCCTTACTGGTGACTGGACTCGCATTTCTGTTTACCAACAACATCATTCCGGTAACCCAGAAAAAATTATCGGCACTGAAATATGATATCATTGTTGCGAAACCCGCTTTCGATATCAAGGAAGGTGTTTTTTATGATAAGATCGATGGCTATGTAATCAAGCTGGGAAAGAAAGAAAAAAACGATAGCGTCATACACGATGTAGTGATTTTTGAAAGAGGCGGACCACTGCAGGATTTTATGATCGTAGCCAAAAGCGGTGTGATGCGTCTCACCAAAAATAAAAGAGACCTGGAGTTCATATTGCAGGATGGATATCGTTTTGAAGAAACCGGACCCAGAAATACGCGCAATACACAGTTTATTCAAATGGGCTTCAAAACCTACAAGAAGGTATTTGACCTCAAAAGCTTTCAGATGAGCAGAACCAGTGACAGTGCTTTTTATGATGCGAAAATGCTGAGTATCCGCCAACTGAATATCTCCATCGACTCGCTTAATAAGATTGATTCCATTTTTATTAGCCGATCGATATTAGAATATGGTCCTTACCTGCCCTTCCTGCGCTATGCCGATACGGGTTGGGTAAAGTCGACCCTGCCCAAAACCAGTAATGCCCGCAGTTTCGACGAAACGATTCCTGATACCCTGAAGCAGGCAGTATATAGTAATGCCATGGGTAATATTCGAAACATTCGCTCGGGCACTGTTATGCTGGAATCGGAATTCAAGGAACGTACGGATGCGCTCAACGTTCACAAAATCGAATGGCATCGAAAATTCACGCTCTCGTTCGCCTGTCTTGTACTCTTCATGATCGGTGCGCCATTGGGATCTATCATCAGAAAGGGCGGGTTGGGAATGCCATTGGTTTTTGCCATCATCTTCTTTGTGTTTTTCTACCTGCTGAATAATTTTGGAGAGAAATTCGTGAAGTCGGGCGAGTGGGCGCCGATCAATGGCATGTGGCTATCGACTGCCATTCTGATACCTGTTGGCTTGTTCCTTACCTATAAAGCCATGACAGACTCTCAACTGTTCAACCAGGAATTCTACTACCGACAATTCACCCGCCTCCGTAGCTTTTGGCTAACTTTATCCAGCAGAAAAAAAACCATTGAACATGAATCATAAAATGCATCGGCGAACATTTATCAAAACTGGTACACAAGCTGGTTTGGCAGCTGGACTCATCGCCACAGGCATTCCCGCGATGGCACAAGTGTCAGGATGGACCCACGGACAAATTGGTTATACCCAACAACCGCTGCCCTATGGTTATGCTTCGCTGGAGCCTATTATTGATGGCACCACCATGAACATTCATTATACCAAACATGCCGCGGGGTACACGAAAAATTTATCAGATGCCTGTATGGCAGAAAAAGTTGATACCGCAACTACCTCACTGGAACAGTTGCTGCGTGGCATTTCCAGGTATTCCACTAAAATGCGCAACAATGCCGGGGGCCATTTTAACCATGAATTTTTTTGGCAATGCATGCAGCCGGCAACCAGCTCCGAACCGGGCAGTTCACTCACGCAGGCCATCACGCAATCCTTCGGCTCTATTGACGCCATGAAAACACAATTCAGTGACGCTGCAAAAAACCGATTTGGCAGCGGCTGGGCCTGGCTGGTGATCACCCCCGAGAGAAAATTAGCCATCGGATCTACCCCGAATCAAGATAACCCACTCATGGACATCAGCGATCTGAAAGGCAAGCCTTTATTGGGAATCGATGTTTGGGAACATGCTTATTACCTCAATTATCAGAACAGACGTGCCGACTATATCGCAAATTGGTGGAAGTTGGTTAACTGGTCTTTCGTACAACAAAATTTTGATCAAGCCTGATTCATCACTTTTAAAAAAGATACTGTGCAAGTAAATGCTACCTGGGTGAATGCCCTTGCTTTCGACCTGACTTCACCTGATTCCACTCATACCGTTCGACTGGATGCTTCAAAAGAATCGGGCGGAACCGACACCGGTCTGAACCCCAAGAAACTACTCTTAGGTTCTCTCTGCGGCTGCAGTGGTATTGATGTGGTGGATATACTGAAAAAGATGAAAGTATCTTTTCAGCGCATCGAGATCGAAGCGTCTGCAGAACAAACAGATGAAACGCCCAAAACCTTCCGATTCATTCACATGATCTACAGAACAGATGCTGCTCCGGAAGATGCAGACAAAGTAGCACGGGCTGTTTCGCTGTCGCACGAAAAATATTGCGGCATATCTGCCATGCTGGCGAAACATTGTCCGATTACCTATGAAATAGCAGGGTTCTGATTTCGATCGACCGAATTAAATTCCTTCCCCTGAACAAAGCACAACAAAATCTTCGGCTACAACAATTCATCACTGCCGGCAGTATTGTTTTGTTATTGGCTAAAATAACAGCCTACCTGTTCACCCATTCGCTGGCCATTCTCACCGATGCCCTCGAGAGCATTGTGAATGTGGTGGCAGGGTTTGTTGGTTTATATAGTTTATACGTAGCAGCAAAGCCCCGCGACCTCGATCATCCGTATGGTCATGGCAAGGCTGAATTTGTATCGGCTGCAGTAGAAGGTACCCTGATTGTTGCTGCTGGACTGCTCATCATCTATGAGACCATTACCGATTTCATTACGCCGCGAACACTGCACCAACTTGATACCGGCTGCTGGATCATTGCAGCTACTGCCCTTGTCAACTTCGCCGGCGGAACAATTTGTCTTCGGATGGGTAAAAAAAATAATTCCCTGGCACTCCTGGCCAGCGGAAAGCACCTGCAGATGGACAGCTACTCCACACTGGCGATATTGGGAGGATTGATCATTATGCTGCTTACCCGGCTCTGGTGGATCGATAAAGTTGTCGCCCTGATCATGAGCCTACTGATCATTTACAACGGTTACACCATCATTCGCCGATCATTGGCCGGCATTATGGATGAAGCCGACAAGCAACTGCTGGAACGCTTCATTGGTATCCTCAACCAATCGCGCAAGAAGGAATGGATCGACCTGCACAACCTGCGCGTAATACAATATGGAGACCAATTACACATCGATTGCCACCTGACCCTGCCCTGGTACCTGCATCTGCACGAAGCGCACCGGGAAATTGATGCATTATCAGAGCTGATCAAAAAGGAAATGGGAAACAGCATCGAACTGTTTGTGCATACCGATGGTTGTATGCCTTTCAGCTGTACCGTTTGCACAATCGACACTTGTGAGGTGCGGCAAGAACCTTTTAAAAGAAGACCCGATTGGACACTCGACAATATCCTTTCGGATGAAAAGCACCGATTGTAAAACCCTTAGTAACTTTGCTTTCCGGCATGTGCCGGAAAAGTAGTACTCACCCTTTCAATACCTACCCCATGAACAGCTGGAAAGAATACCAGACCCTACACCAGGAAAGATTTTTAGAAGAGTTGCTTGAATTATTGCGCATACCCAGCGTTAGTGCCCGCACAGAGAACAAACCTCACATGCAGACTTGCGCCGAACTGGTGCAAAAACGTTTATTGGAAGCCGGCGCGAGCAGGGCAGAGATTTTTTCAACCCCGGGTCATCCCATCGTTTTCGCTGAAAAAATCATCGACCCCGCCAAGCCAACCGTTTTGGTATATGGGCATTACGATGTGCAGCCGGCAGATCCGCTTGAATTGTGGACTACCCCGCCCTTTGAACCCTCGATTCGCGATGGTAAAATTTTTGCCCGCGGTGCCTGCGATGATAAAGGACAATTTTTCATGCATGTGAAGGCACTGGAAATCATGACGGCTACCGGTACCCTTCCCGTCAACATTAAATTCTTGATCGAAGGTGAGGAAGAAGTGGGTTCATCACATCTCGCTGACTTCGTAAAAAGCAATAAAGCTTTGCTGCAGGCCGATGTAATTTTAATCAGCGACACTTCGATGCTGAGCATGGAAACACCATCGATCGACGTTGGAGTACGTGGTCTCAGCTATATTGAAGTAGAAGTAACCGGACCCAACCGCGATTTGCACAGTGGCGTTTATGGCGGTGCCGTGGCGAACCCTGCGACCCTGCTGGCTAAAATGATTGCATCCTGCCACGACGAAAACAACCACATCACTTTACCCGGATTTTACGATGATGTATTGGAAGCCAGTGCGGGGGAGCGAACTAAAATGGCCGGTGCACCTTTTGATGAAGCGGCCTATAAAAAAGACCTGGGCATACCTGCGCTTTGGGGAGAGAAAGGATTTACTACACATGAAAGAACCGGCATACGACCTACCCTGGAAGTAAATGGCATCTGGGGAGGCTATACAGGGGAGGGATCCAAGACAGTATTACCTTCCAAGGCTTTTGCCAAAATCTCCTGCCGTTTGGTGCCCAACCAAAAATCGGCCGACATCACCAAAAAAATGATTGACTATTTCCAGTCCATGGCACCTGCAGGCGTTACCGTTACTGCCACGGAACACCATGGCGGTGAACCTTATCTCACGCCCATTGATTCGCACGCTTATCGATCAGCAGCCAAAGCCATTGCTCAGACCTTTGGGAAGGAACCCATACCGGTTCGGGGTGGCGGCAGTATCCCTATCTGTGCATTATTTGAAAAAGAACTCGGACTCAAAATTGTATTCATGGGATTTGGACTTGACAGCGATAACCTGCACAGTCCGAATGAAAAATATGATTTGTTTAATTTTTATAAAGGAATAGAGACCATACCTTATTTCCACCTTTATTTTGCTGAAAAAAGTTAATTCGCCGCATGGAAAAAGAGAAGCTGCGCATTGATAAATATCTCTGGGCCATACGGCTGTTTAAAACGCGCAGCATGGCGGGAGAAGCCATTGACAAGGGTAAGGTAAAAATGGGGGGGCTGCTGTGAAAGCCTCCAGAACAGTCCTGGTAGGAGATGTGTATGAAGTAAAGACCGAAGCCAGAAAATGGGTCATACGTGTCACGGGCTTACTAGGTGAGAGAAAAGCTTTTAGTGAGGCCATCTTATTTTATCAGGATGAAACGCCACCGGAAGAACTGGCAGCGATAAAATTTGCTGCTGCTTCTTTTCAGACAGGAAAAAGATTGAGTAAAATCGGTCGACCTACCAAAAAGGAACGCCGGGAATTAGGTGATTTTTTTGAAGGCAGCCAGCAGGCAG
The DNA here is from genome assembly GCA_040374385.1 of Sediminibacterium sp. Taxonomy (GTDB): domain Bacteria; phylum Bacteroidota; class Bacteroidia; order Chitinophagales; family Chitinophagaceae; genus Sediminibacterium. The sequence continues at coordinate 6,673 of JBEIUM010000004.1, forward strand.
AAGAATAAACCGCAGCCGACTAAACCATTGGAATATGTTACACATCGATATACTTACCGTGCTGCCCGAGTTGCTGGAAGGTCCTTTTGCGCACAGCATCATGAAGCGCGCACGCGAAAAAGGGTTGCTATCAGTGCAAACACACAACCTCCGTCAGTGGGCCATCAACAAGCACATGCAGGTAGATGACTATCAATTTGGGGGTGGTGCGGGTATGGTATTGATGTGTGAACCACTGGCGAATGCTATTGAGCAGTTGCAGCAGGGAGGAAAATATGATGAAATCATTTATTTCACGCCCGACGGAAGAACCTATGATCAATCGCTGGCCAATCGCCTCTCACTCAAGCATAGACTGCTCTTTATATGCGGCCATTACAAAGGAATCGATGAGCGGATTCGACAACAATATGTGACCATGGAAATATCCATTGGTGATTATGTACTCAGTGGTGGTGAACTGGCAGCAGCTGTCGTAACCGACAGCATCGGCAGACTGATACCGGGCGTGCTCAACGATGAAACCTCTGCGCTCTTCGATTCATTCCAAGATAACTTGCTGGCACCGCCGGTGTATACCCGTCCCGCCGACTTTAAAGGCATGCTGGTTCCCGATGTGTTGCTGAGTGGTGATCCGAAAAAAGTAGAGGAATGGCGATACGAGGAATCGCTTCGCAGAACCCGCGAACGCCGACCTGATTTGCTTCGCGATGAATCAACCGAAGCTCCACCTGCGAACCAATAGATAGCTTGGGAGCAGTTACCATTCATCAATCTCACCCTGCCGGCAAACATTTAATGCAGTTCATCTGACTGAAAAGACTGAAATTTGCAGCACTTTTTAAACCAGTGCCGGAAATGATGCGTTGTATTTTGCTGTTCATAAGTCTTTTCTCGATCTCCCGGCTGGGAGCGCAGGCATTAGACGCACAAATTATTCAGGAAAGATTTCGGCTGCAGGTCTCAAAAAGTGAAACGCCCATTCAAATAGATGGCGACTTTTCAGAGGCAGTATGGAAAACGGCACAGGCTGCCGATTCTTTTTATTTGAAATATCCGACCGATGTTGGTAAACCCAAAAAAAGAACAACGGTTCAGGTATGTTATGATAGTCGTTTTATCTATTTTGCCATAACAGCCTGGGACAGTGGCAAGGCACTTATACAAAGTCTCAAACGTGATATCGGACATGATGGCAACGATGCGGTCGGTATCACGCTTGACCCTGCCAATGAGAAGACCAATGGATTCTTTTTCACGATTAACGCCTTTAACGCACAAAGTGAAGACCAACTAAAAATTGGTGATGACATGCCCGGATGGAGTTGGGACAACAAATGGTTTTCCGCTACAAAAAGATTGGATGACAGATGGACAGCAGAGATCGCCATTCCTTTCAAAACACTTCGCTATGATGCCGCCAAGCTTATATGGGGTATCAATTTTGTAAGAAGTGACCCGAAGTCCAATGAATATTCCACCTGGACGCCGGTACCGGTCAATTTCAAATCGATGAACTTGGGTTTTACCGGTTCACTCGTATGGAAAGACACACCCCCTCCCGCCGGCACCAACTGGGTTTTTTTACCATATCTTACCGGTGGCACCTCTGCTGATCCCGAATTCAATGTTCCGGGTAAGGCAACATTTAATGGGGGCTTTGATGGCAAACTGGCACTAACATCGGCACTGAATTTAGACCTTACTGTGAATCCGGATTTTTCACAAATCGAAGTTGACCAGCAGGTAACCAACCTGACCCGCTTCAATATCTTTCTGCCGGAAAGAAGAACCTTTTTCCTTGAAAACGATGATCTCTTCTCCGACTATGGTATTCCACCCATCCGACCTTTTTATTCCCGGAGAATTGGACTCGACCCAAATGGTAATCGAATTCCGATCATTGCGGGCGCCCGGGTAACCGGTAATATTTCACCGACCACCCGCATCGGATTCATGGATATGCAAACAGGTGTGAAGAATAGTTATCGTGCAGAAAACTATATGGCAGCCAGCATCAGCAAAAGATTGCTGAAACGATCAGTAGTAAGAGGGTATTTTCTCAACAGGGAAAATTTCATTTCTGCCGGGGAAAAACAACTGAATCCCCTGAGTGCCTTCGGTCGCAATGCGGGCATGGACTTTAACTTCATCAACAACAATGGTGAATGGAGTGTTTGGGGCGCTTACAACCACTCCTTCAAGAAAAACATCACAGCGGATAACCAGTATTTCAATGCGGGCTTTCAATACAATCGCAGGAAATTTTCCATCGTTCATGATATGGGGAAAGTTGGTACGAATTATTATACAGATATGGGATTTGTTGCCCGCATTGAAAACTATGATGCAGATCGCGACACCACCGTACGACTTGGCTTCAGACAACTTTACAACAACATCACCTATCGCATTTTTCCTGAGAACAAAAAGGTTGTGCAACATGTGATGCAGCTCACGACTTTCATCGTTGTCAATCCTAACAATTCCCACAACGAAACGAATCTGGAAGCCAGGTATGATATTACTTTCAGAAATGCGAGCGGGCTTTCAGTAGTGAGTACCCACAACAGAGTTGACCTGCTCTTTCCAACTGCCTTTACTTCCGGAAAGCCTATTCCCGCTGCCAGGTATGATTTTCAGCAATATGAAGTACGCTATTCCAGCGACTACAGAAAACCCGTCAATTACTCTCTAAGGGCCGCAGGAGGTGAATTTTACAACGGACATTACAACAGTTTCAGGGCATCCCTGGGTATCCGCCACCAACCACATGTAAACATTGCATTGCAGGCAGAATACAACAAAATTCAACTGCCGGGAGAATACGGCAGCACAGAACTCATCTTACTGGCACCGCGTTTTGAAATCAACTTCAATACAAAATTGTTCTGGACCACCTTCATTCAGTATAATACCCAGCGCAACAATTTTAACATCAACTCAAGACTGCAATATCGATTCCAGCCCATGAGTGATCTGTTTGTGGTTTATACCGACAACTACTTCATCACACCCACCTGGCAGAACCGAAATCGTGCCGTCGTATTCAAGCTGAATTACTGGTTTAACTAATCGGTCCGACCCTTCTTGATACCAATGGCCGGCAATTGCTTTTCATTGATCATTTTATTCAGCGCCGGCAAATCTGCTGTCATGATTTTCTTCAGCTTACCCATCTCAGCATCCGCCTGTCCGGCCAATTCAGCAAAAGCTTCCTTCGACTGTTTACTGGGGGCATTGTATCCACTTGCTGCCACACCATATATACCAGCCAGTTTATCATTGATGCGGATGGGATAATTCAATACATCCTGTCCACTCTTGGCTTTTGTCTGGTAAAGCGCCTCCTCGACTGAGGTCAGTTGCTTCTGAATACTGTCGGCCATTTTCTTAATATCACGTGTGCCTGCCGTATCCATGCGGGAAGTGAAATCATTGATCTGTGAACGTAAGCTTCGGATATCTTTAATGGAAGTCTGTACCTGGTTGAATTTATCGCGTACCTGCAACAAGAAATCAACTTGTGCATCATAATCAGCTTCGGTCAACTGATAGTTAGGATTGGCTTTAATAACAAAAGGCACCCATACCGTATCCTTCGCGCTAACAAAGCGGGCACGATATTTTCCGGGTGCGGCTTTTACCGATCCTACACCGCCATTCCAAAGAATCATGCCATCTGACCTTTCTCCCGGCGGATAGTTCATATCCCAAATAAACTTATTCATGCCGCTGCTGTAATCAATCTGGTCTGATGCTTCTTTGGCATTTTGGCTAAATGTTTTGATGGGCTTATCTTTTTTGTCATAGATGGTAATCTTGATAGCATTGGTATCCATTCCTTCCTGCAGATAATAATTGAATACTACACCAGCAGGTGGATTTTCACCCATATTAGGTGGTGTCATCGAAGAAACGCTGCCACGCGATCTTCTGCCACCTCCCTCTGATCTGTAAGCATCATTCACCTGGAATACATGCCACTTCTTTTTCAAAATGGCACTATCTTTTTGCTGTACTACACTCAAATCGTCCAATACCCAGAAAGCACGACCCTGCGTAGCAACGATGAGATCATTTTCCTTGATGGTCAGATCGGTGATGGGAACAATCGGTAAATTCTGTTGAAATTTTTTCCAGCTGCTACCATCATCATAGCTGATGTACATGCCGAATTCTGTTCCTGCATATAACAAGCCCTTACGCACCCTGTCGGCACGTAATGCGCGGGTGAAATGTTGGGGATGAATGCCCTGTACAATTTTTTTCCATGTTTTTCCATAATCGTAGGTAGCAAAAATATAGGGTGCATAATCGTCCAGCTTATACCGTGTACCGATCAGATAGGCAGCCCCTTTCACATATGGATTCACTTCAATGCAGTTCCACATCATCCACTTACCGGCTTCCGGCGGCGTAACATTTTCCCAGTTCTTGCCACCATCTCTGCTCACATGAACAAGTCCGTCATCACTCCCCGTCCACAACAAATCTTTTTCAAGGGGCGACTCTGCTGCAGTAAATATGGTGCAATAGTATTCGACAGAAGTATTGTCTTTGGTGATGGGTCCGCCACTAGATGCCTGCTTCGATTTATCGTTCGTAGTCAGGTCCGGACTAATCATCTCCCAACTTTGTCCTTCATTTTCTGTAACGAACAAGTGATTACCCCCCGCATATAAACGCTTGGGGTTATGGGGTGAAAAGAAAAATGGGAAGTTCCATTGAAAACGATATTTCAGCACATCTGCGCCTGCGCCCATCGGATTGTCGGGCCACACATTGATGGCCCTGTTTTCGCCGGTACGGTGATCGAGGCGTGAAAGATATCCGCCATAATTCCCGCCGTACACAACATCGGGATTGAGCGGGTCGGCTTGAACATATCCGCTTTCAGCACCCGCTGTTCCCTCCCAATCGCGCTGAGAAATACCTGGACCGCTGGTTTTGCTACGAATACGAACAGTGGAATTATCTTGCTGTGCACCGAGGATGCGGTAGGGGTAGGCATTATCGGTCGATACCCGATAAAATTGTGCAGTAGGCTGGTTATCTGCACTGCTCCAATTGTTGCCCCCATCAAATGATACTTGTGCGCCACCATCATCGGCCACGATCATGCGCTGCCCATCCTGCGGATCGATCCACAGGTCATGGTGGTCTCCATGCGGGGTGTTGATTGACTGAAATGTGCGACCACCATCCCGGCTACGCATGAACTCTACATTGGGACAATATACCAGGTTTTCATTGGCGGGATCAACAAATACCTTGCTGTAATACCAGGCGCGCTGACGAATATTATTATCGTTGCTGGTGAGGGTCCAGGTTTCGCCCGCATCACCGCTCATGAATAATCCACCTCCTGCATTTTCTATGATCGCATATACTTTATCCGTATTGGAAGGAGCAACTGCCACACCCACGATGCCCCACATACCTTTAGGCAGACCCTTTTTACCCGTAAGGGCTATCCAGGTTACACCCCCATCGGTACTTTTATATAAGCCACTGCCGGGTCCACCACTTTCCATGCTGTGGGGCCTTCTGATCACTTCCCACATGCCGGCATATAATACAGAAGGATTGCCCGGTTCCATCACCAGGTCTGAACATCCGGTCTGCTCATTGACGAACAAGGTTTTTGTCCATGTTTTTCCGCCATCGGTACTTTTGAAAACGCCTCTTTCTGATGATGGTCCAAACAGGTGACCCATCACGGCTACCCAAAGTGTTTGCGGGTCTTTGGGATGAACGATGATACGAATGATGTGTCGGCCATCTTTAAGTCCGATATTTTTCCAGGTCTTTCCGGCATCCTCACTGCGCCACATACCCCCCAGTCCTTCAGACACATTTCCACGCATGGTATTCTCACCTTCCCCCACGTATACGATGCTTTCATCAGAGGGAGCCAGCGCTACCGATCCGATGGTTCCACCAAAGAATTTATCAGAAATATTTTTCCAGTTACTACCGGCATCATTTGTTTTCCAAACACCCCCACCGGTAGCCCCGAAATAGAAGGTATTTTTTTGCAGACGGCTGCCCGCGACTGCGGCACTTCTGCCCCCGCGAAATGGTCCGACCTGACGATAAGTGACTTTACGCAGCAACTGGTCATCGGCTGATTTTTCAGTTGTAACGGCCACCGGAGCGGACTGAGTAGTTTTGTTTTTGGGTTGTGCCCAGGCAGTAAAGCCGGTGAGCAGAAAAAGGAGAGCAAGGCAATTTTTTTTCATATCAAAGCAATTGGGTATCCAAGATACCAATGAATTGACAGAGAAAAAAATTTGGAACTAGAGCAGCTGAAATTATTTCACATGGTACCACTTCTCCTCCAGGCCTTCATTCACTTTGATGGCAAGGTTCTCGATTTCACTCTCGATGGGACCAAATCCGAGGGTATACTTGGCAGGAAACTTTAATCCATTGATGTCTTTGTATTCCTTGACATAAAGGGTGGCTTTGTCATCTTTTTTCATTCCCCTGCCAAATGCCTTCATCATACTACCAAAACCAGAAATATTAGCCGCCATATCGCCGGTAGCCTCCATCTGCTTCACGAGTCCGGTCTGAATGTCAAAGAAATACGTGATAACCTGACCTGTTTTCAGTGTCAGCTTTACTTTATAACAAGGCACTTTGGTAATTTTCTCGGTGCCTGCGTATTCCGCTTTATGACCTTTGGCAGCATAGTTCACCAGGTCGCCAAAAGCACCGGCACAGTCGAGTTCATATTGCTGGGCAGCTACTTCTGCATCGGGAATGCGGGAAGTGATGGCATCTGTACCCTGCATGTCACCAAATCCGCGCATAGCGGGAATAAAAATATAACCGGCTGTATCGGTGATCATCGTGAAACTATCACCCATGCCCATGATGCCTCCGATCTGGCGCCGAAACAATTTGCCTTTTTCTTTCACGAGCGTCAGCGGAAGATCAATCGTTCGTCCCATCATACCCATGGCCAGGTTACTATTGATCTCGAGGTAACGGATGGCCTCCAGCTTCTCGCGTCCACCGGCAGCAGCTTCATAACGGGCAATGATCTCATCGGCAGTTTGTGCCTGAATGGCTGGAGCAGTCAGTGCAAGGAAAAGAAATACAGCAATAAAACGAAGGTTCATGACAGTGGGTTTGAAGAGATGATTCGTAATTAAATATGCAGCAAAGAAAAACAAAATTAAATTGCTACCTTTTAATAACAAATTCCAGGAATTAAAGTTCACTTTTAGCCATTGCCAGACATGTTACAGAACCAGTTTACGCTTCGCGGGAATCGGGTAGACCTACTCCGGAAAACCATTCATTATACCGAAATCAGGATAGTTGACGGCCACATTCAAGAAATACAGACCTTACACGAAGGCATAGAAGCCGGTGCCCCTTTTCTAATGCCGGGGTTCATCGATAGCCATGTGCACATAGAGAGTAGTATGCTGGTGCCGGCAGAATTTGCCCGACTGGCAGTGGTACATGGTACCGTAGCCACCATCAGTGACCCCCACGAGATTGCCAATGTTTGCGGCATAGAGGGCGTCAATTTTATGGTAGAGAATGGTCAACAGGTACCCTTCAAATTTCATTTTGGTGCACCCAGCTGCGTGCCCGCAACCGTTTTTGAGACCGCAGGGGCTGCACTCGATAGCCAGGCAGTTGAGGACCTGTTATCCAGACCCGATATTTATTATCTGAGTGAGATGATGAATTATCCCGGCGTTTTGCAGGGTGATGTGGAAGTCATGAAAAAACTGGCAGCAGCTGAACGCCACGGCAAACCCGTTGATGGACATGCGCCCGGACTTCGCGGAGCCGCAGCCAGACAATACATCGCAGCCGGCATATCAACAGATCACGAGTGTTTCACCGAAGAGGAAGCACTTGATAAGTTGCAGCATGGCATGAAGATCATCATACGCGAGGGCAGCGCAGCAAAAAACTTCGACGCCTTGATCGGACTCCTGCATACCTATCCCGATCAGATTATGTTTTGCAGCGATGATAAGCATCCGGATAGCCTGGTAGCCGGACATATCAACCAACTTTGCGCAAGGGCCATCAAAAAAGGTATTCCCTTGTTCCATGTGCTACAAGCTGCCTGTCTTAATCCGGTGAATCATTATAAAATGAGGGTGGGTCTTTTACAAACAGGTGACCCTGCCGACCTGATCCTGGTAAAAGACCTGAACGAGTTTGAAGTAGTTGCCACCTATATCGATGGTGCCTTGGTGGCAGAAGGAGGAGCAACACGCATTGCTGCAGTGGCTAACTCGCCTATCCCTCAACCCTTTATTGACATTCATCTTACGCCCGATCAATTAGCCCTCCGGGAGCAGCAATATCCTGCAGATGAAGCTGGCAACATTCCGGTGATCGGTGCACTGGATGGACAGTTGATTACCCATCGGTTGGCACTACCGGGCAGATCCGAAAATGGTTGCTGGTGCAGTGACATAGCCAGCGACATCCTGAAGATGGTTGTAGTGAACAGGTATAAGTCGGCCCCCATCGCTGTTGCTTTTGTTCATGGGTTCGGACTACAACGCGGAGCCATTGCTTCCTCAGTGGCACATGACAGCCATAACATCGTGGCTGTGGGAACAGATGATGCGTGTCTGGCAGCAGCCATTCAACTGGTAGCCGATGGCAAGGGCGGGGTCAGTTGTGTAGAGCGGGTCGACAGCCCTGAAAATCTTTTCCTGCCCCTACCTGTAGCCGGCCTCATGAGTGGTGAGGATGGGTATAAAGTAGCCGAAAGTTATACAGCAATAGATCAGCAGGCTAAAAAAATGGGCAGCAACTTATCGGCGCCCTACATGACGCTCAGCTTTATGGCGCTGCTGGTGATTCCTCACATGAAACTGAGCGATAAAGGACTGTTTGATGGTGACGCTTTTACGTTCATTACTTCGGCCGGCGAACCACAATGATTATTTTTTATTAAACAAAAGAATGCCAGTAGCTTTGAATCATACCTAAACTCATTTGCTATGATAGTCAACTTAAGCAGTCAACACTCGCTCATCAGTAACTGGGTCGCCGAGTTAAGGGATATACAGGTACAGACCGACCGCATGCGATTCCGGACCAACCTCGAAAGAATTGGGCAAGCTGCAGCCTTTGAGATCAGTAAGGTATTGCCCTGGAAAATACAGGAAACCCGCACCCCACTGGGTATTCACGAGAGCAAAGTGTTGGAATCGCAGCCCGTATTGGCTACCATTTTACGTGCCGGACTACCCATGCATGCCGGTATGTTGCAGTTTTTCGATAAGGCAGACAACGCATTTATCTCCGCTTACAGGAAACATCACCATGATGGCAGTTTTGAAATTTGTATGCAGTATATGAGTTGTCCCTCGCTGGAAGATCGGGTAGTAATCATCAGCGACCCAATGCTCGCCACCGGCGCCTCCATCATTAAAACCATTGAGCACATACGAAATGAGGGTATACCTAAGTCGATTCATGTGGTTTGTGCCATCGCCTGCACCGAGGGTATAGAGATGATTCAGCGCGATTGTGGTGACAATATTGATATCTGGTGCGGTGATATTGACGATGAGCTGACAGCCAAAGGGTATATCGTTCCGGGCTTGGGTGATGCCGGCGATCTGGCATTTGGCACCAAATCGCAACAATAAAGACCTGTTAAAAGCCTATATTTAAAGGGCAAAGCACTCATTTACAGCCTATTTTTATTAACTTTACAGGCAATCCTGTGAAAAATGACGAGAGCCACCGCCCTTCTCATCTGTATACTCTTCTCCGGCACCGTAGTGGCGCAGGATCCGCATTTTTCCCAATTCTTTGCTTCACCACTTACTTTAAATCCCGCCCTAACGGGTAAATTCAACGGCAGTTTCCGACTAACAGGTAATCACCGCAACCAGTGGCCTACCATCAACAATGCCTATATCACCACGGCTTTTTCGGCCGACTTTCACGTGATGCAAAATGCCATTCCCAACAATGATAACTGGGGATTTGGTGTCTCTGCCTACAGCGATAAAAGCGCCAATAGTGCCGTCGGATTTAATTTCGGCTCTATCTCTACAGCCTATCACAAAGGTCTCGACGAGGATGGCAACCACCAGATAGGCGCCGGCTTTCAATTGTCGTATGCCAATATGCTGATCAATACATCGGTACTCAATTTTGAAGACCAATTGACGGCCAATGGATTTACCGGCATAACTGCGGAATCTTTCAATGGCGCAACCCTCTCTTCCCGTTACATGGATATCAACGCTGGCTTTTTGTACAACGGCAGTACCGGTGACGGAAATAATTTTTACCTGGGTGTCAGTATGTACCACATCAATCGCCCCAAACAGAATTTTACAGGGGGGCAATATGTACTGAATCCGCGTACCACCATTCATGGCGGTGCTTATTTTGCTCTGTCACCGAATATTACCGTGCATACCAGTGCCATTCACATGAGGCAGGCAGGTGCATCTGAAACAGTGGTGGGTGGTGCCGCTCAACTGATTGCCAATCCGGAAGTAGATAAGCCCATCAGTCTTTATGCAGGCGGCTGGGTTCGATTCAACGATGCCTTAATACCTTATGTAGGACTGGAGTTCAACGACCTTCGAATTGGAGTGAGTTATGATTTGAATTCCTCCACACTCAAAACAGCCTCTCAAAGCCGGGGTGGAATTGAGGTGTCGCTTATTTATGTTCGCCGCCCACCCAATGACCGCCCCATCAAATGTCCAAAATTCTGATGTGCGGGGAAATTGCCACCTTTGCGATTAACCAATCAGGTAAAGATGATCATTAAAACAGACCGCGGGTGCTAAAAGATATCATCATAGCCATACAAGCTTATTTCCAGGCACATCGTTTTATACGGGAGCAAAAACTCTGGAGATGGATCATTGTGCCCGGTATACTTTATGCCCTGCTATTCGGTGTGAGCCTGGTTTATTTCAGCCAAACCTCCACCACCTTCATTGAATGGTTTATTCTGAAAACCGGTCTCCGGTCATGGGTTGAACGACTCAACAACGGCTCGCTGAGTTTTTTACTGGCGATGGGAACCTTGTTGGTGTGGCTCATCTCACTGTTATTCTATTTTTCCTTATTCAAATACCTGTTCCTGATTGTTGGCTCGCCTATTTTCTCTTACCTCAGCGAAAAAACCGAAGCCATCATGGAAGGGCGGGAAATACCTTTCAGCTTTTCGCAGTTACTGCACGATATGAAGCGAGGTATTCTGCTGGCCATACGAAATAGTTTCTGGCAAACGATTTATGTTCTGACCATTTTAATCCTCAGCTTTATTCCCGTGGTTGGATGGCTGACCCCTTTCATGGCATTGCTCATTGAATGTTATTACTACGGCTTTTCGATGCTGGATTATTCCATGGAGCGCATGAACATGAGTGTTCCTAGAAGCATTGCCTATATCAGTAATCACAAAGGTCTTGCCATTGGCAACGGAATGGTTTTTTATCTGCTCCACCTGCTGCCGGTAATTGGCTGGATACTTGCTCCGTCGTATGCCGTTGTGGCTGCCACCATCAGTATCCATCCGATTAAAAAAGCCGATCAGGCAATAACTGATTCCGCCCCCTCCGTTCTATGAGTCAGCCAAAAGCATACGGACAACTTTATCTCATCCCTTGCTTCCTGCAGGAGGAGGCAGCCCATACCTTACCAGCCTATATTCAAAAGGCCCTCGCCAATTGCTCAGTTTTTCTTGTTGAAAATGAAAGATCAGCTCGCCGATTCGTGAAAAAAATATGGAAGGAGATGGTGATTGATGATTATAGCTGGCATTTGATAGAAGGTGCGGGCGAACCCCAGGTATCAATCCTCTTAGCTGCCCTGAAAGAAGGGAAACATGTTGGCATCATCAGCGAAGCAGGTTGTCCGGGTGTCGCCGATCCGGGACAATTACTCGTAAAGGCTGCGCAAGACAAGGGACATAAAATTGTGCCCCTGGTCGGACCCAGTTCGATCATACTGGCACTCATGGCCTCCGGTATGAATGGACAACAATTCTGTTTCCATGGCTATCTGCCCATTGATGCGGTGGAGAGAAAAAAGAAAATCAAGGAACTCGAATCGATATCGGCACAAAACCATGCTACCCAACTCTTCATTGAAACACCCTACCGTAATCAGGCATTACTCTCAGATATTCTTTCAACCTGCCGGCAGCAGACCTTACTCTGCGTGGCGGCTGACCTGACCGGACCGGCAGAATCCATCATCACCCGAACCATTGGTGAATGGAAACAATCAACTTTCGCTTACCACAAGCAACCAGCCATGTTCTTATTACAGGCTTAATGCGATTGGTTGCTTCTCCTATAAACCATATTTATCTACCAGGTAGATCAAAGCAGCCATATTGATGGCACCGAGTAAGAGTTCCCGCTTATTTACATTTTCAAAAACATCGGTACGGGCGTGGTGATAATCAAAATAGCGCTGTGGATCGGGCTCCAATCCGCAAATAGGTGTTGCGAACAAGCGATTGAGGGGTGATATATCGGCCCCGCCACCGCCGGTGGAAATTTTCGTAATACCATAATTACTCAATAACTTAATCCAGGAGCGCATTTTTTCCAGCTGCGCTGGCTGCAGTCCGCTTACTGTAAAACTGCGCGGCGTAAATCCACCCGCATCACTTTCAAGGGCAAATACATGCTTCTCTTTTTTTGCTTCTGCTTCCATGGCATATTGCGTACCGCCACGTAATCCATTTTCTTCATTGGCAAATAATACAAATCGAATCGAATAGCGGGGCTTATACCCCAGCGCTTTGAACACGCGCATCACCTCAAGGGTTTGCACTACGCCCGCACCATCGTCGTGAGCGCCTTCATTTACATCCCAGCTGTCGAGGTGAGCACCAATGGTGATAAATTCACCCGGAAACGCTGACCCGATCACTTCTCCCACCACATTATGTCCGATGGTATCGGGTAAGAATTTTCCATTGGTCGTCATGGTTACTGTGAGTGCAGACCGACGGGTTAAATTCCAGATTTCGTCAGCATCGCGAGGTCCAACAGCAATGGCAGGGATACGGGGAAAAGAATCGTTATATGCCATGGCACCTGTATGCGGATCATTGGCGGCCGACTCGGTCAGCGATCGAATCATGACACCTATGGCACCATACTTAGCCGCAGCACTGGGGCCGCTTCGGCGATAAATACCGGTTTGACCATAAGAAACGAATGGACTCACATTCGTAGGATCAAAGCCTTTATTAAAATAAACAATTTTACCGGGTACACTATCTTTTCGCTTATCAAGTTCGGCAAAATCAGCCACTGCAAGTAGCGGCGCTGTAATGGTGCCCTTACCGATGGAATTCCCCAAAGCCAACACGTCTAACTTCTTTGGGTAAGGTTTTTTATCCATTTCTGTGATGGCGGCGGCATCGGCTCCACCCCTAACCCAGTGTGGAATCATACACTTTTGTAAAAAAACCTTGTCGGGGCCAATCATTTCCATGGTAAATTTGCCCCAGCTGACGGCTCTGGCAAATTGCGGTGAACCCGACAAGCGACCCCCGATTTGTTTGGTAAGCTGGCGTAAAAGATCATACGCCTTACCATTGCGGAGCATGTCGTCAGAAATTTTTTTAATGAAAATGGAATCGTCATCTGCCTGTGCAAGAGCAAAAAGAGGCAGGAATAATAGGATAATGGATATTTTTTTCATACCATAAATATAAAGAATAGATGATTTCGCTACCAGAAATAGCGGTACTTTTCATCTTAGCTGGCGCCTAAAACTGCTGATATATGAAAATAGGAATTGTATGTTATCCCACTTTCGGCGGCAGCGGTGTACTGGCGACTGAATTGGGCAAAGCCCTGGCCGACAAAGGTCATCAGGTACATTTCATCACGTACCAGCAACCGGTGCGACTGAATGTTTTTAATGCGAATATTTTTTACCATGAGGTGCGGGTGCCTACCTATCCACTGTTCGACTACCCACCCTATGAAGTAGCCTTGGCCAGTACCATGGTAGACGTGATCATCAACCACGACCTCGATTTGCTCCATGTACACTATGCCATTCCCCATGCCTCAGCAGCCTATATGGCCAAGCAAATTGTGAAACAGAAGAACGGCAGAAATATACCTGTGATCACAACCCTGCATGGAACAGATATTACCCTCGTAGGAAAAGATAAAACCTATGAACCGGTGGTTACTTTCTCCATCAATGAAAGTGATGCCATCACTGCCGTTTCAAAAAATTTAAAAGAGGAAACCTACCGCTATTTTGATATCCGAAAAGAGATAGAGGTAATTGTCAACTTCGTGGATGTTAAACGCTTTGATAAAAAACCACTGGAAGCTTTTCGCAAGGTAATCGCGCCAGATCATGAAAAGATCTTAATCCATGCTTCCAATTTCAGACGCGTGAAAAGAGTAGACGATGTTATTAAAGTTTTTGCGCAGGTGCTAAAAGCTTTGCCCGCAAAACTACTGATGGTGGGAGATGGTCCGGAACGACATGCTGCTGAAGAATTGTGCAGACAATATGGGGTAGATGGCCAGGTGCGTTTTTTGGGTAAGCAGGAACAAATGGAAGATATACTCGCCGTGAGTGATGTGTTTTTGCTTCCATCAGAATATGAAAGCTTTGGTCTCGCAGCATTGGAAGCCATGGCGGCCCGGGTGGTGGTAATCAGCTCAGATGCCGGTGGTCTGGCAGAAATCAATGAGCATGGCGTCACAGGTTTCCTGACCAAAGTGGGCGATGTGGATGCCATGAGTCAACATGCGATTGGCTTACTCAGCGATGCCACAGGACTGGCCGAGATGAAAGAGCGCGCTTATGAACATGCCTGTAAATTTGACATCAGCCACATCATACCGCAATACGAGCAACTATACAGCAGATTTTGCAGAATGGAAACCGGCAAGTCCTGCTAATCCTCAGCTCGCCAATACTTCATCTATACTTTGCAGGAGCAGATCACAGGCATCTTTCAACACTTCATTTTCGATCGTCAGCGGTGGCGCAATGCGCAACCGGTCGGGAGCAAAGATGAACCAGTCAGTCAATAAGCCATTCTTTACACACTGATGTACGATGCGTTGATTCAGTTCGGCGGAGGCAAACTGCAAAGACATCCAGCAGCCGGCTGTGCGCACTTCCGTTATGGCAGGATGTTGGATATTCGCACGCATGAATTTTTCTTTCGCTTTGGCTTGATCGATGGCCCCTGATTGTAATAAGACTTCCAGCGCAGCTAATCCTGCAGCGCAGGAAACAGGATGACCTCCAAATGTGGTAATATGTCCCAGCACCGGTTGATAGCTCAACTGGTGCATCAGTTGACGGGATGCGATGAAAGCACCCAGGGGCATGCCGCCACCCAGCGCCTTACCGAGCAGTAATACGTCGGGCACGATACCCATTTGCTCAAAAGCCCAAAGTGTACCGGTTCTTCCGAAGCCGGCCTGTATTTCATCCAAAATCAGCAAAGTACCTGTCGCTGTACACTTTTCTCTTACCTGTTGCAACCAGGCAGCATCGGGTGCAGTAACCCCACTTTCTGCCTGCACCGTTTCCAGCACCACACAGGCGGTGGAATGATCTATGGCAGCGATCACCTCAGCAGCACCAAAAGGATAATGATAGATATCCGGCAACAAGGGACGATAGGAACGACGCCAGTATTCATCACCCATCAGACTGAGCGCCCCCTGGGTGCTGCCATGATATGCGTGCTCAAATGCAATCATTTTACTTCGTCCGGTGACCCGCTTGGCGAGCTTCATGGCTCCCTCTGCTGCTTCTGCCCCACTGTTGGTAAAATAAATACAGTCAAGCGATGAAGGCAACAGTGATGTGAGCCGGCGGGCATATGCCACCACCGGGGACTGTATCAGCTCACCATAAACCATCAGGTGCATATAAGTTGCTGCCTGTTCTTGCACTGCCTTCACAACGGCCGGGTGGCTATGGCCAATATTGCTGACGCTGAAACCGGCGATCAAATCTATGTATCGTTTCCCGGCAGCATCCCACAAAAAAACACCCTCCGCCTTCACCATTTCCAAATTCATGGGTGCCGGTGAGGTGGGTGCCAGGTGTTGCTGAAAAAGTTGACGTAGGTTCATACCTCTTATTTGTCAGGCGCAGTCGGTACTTTCCGTCGTTGCCGGCAACAAAATTAACCGAATAGAAGTATCTTCACCTTGAAAATAATCTTATGGCAACAATCCTGTCGCTTCCCGGCAAGCAGCCTGTTTTTGGAGCCAGGTGCTTTCTCGCACCGAATGCAACCGTTGTAGGAGAAGTGACCATGGGCGATGAATGCAGCATCTGGTTCAATGCGGTTGTTCGCGGTGATGTGCATTTCATACAAATGGGAAATCGCGTCAATGTGCAGGATGGCGCCGTGATACATTGTACTTACCAGAAACATCCCACCCGTATCGGTAATAATGTCTCGATAGGTCACCTGGCGATGGTGCATGGCTGCACCATTCACGATGACGTATTGATTGGCATGGGGGCTATCGTTATGGATGAATGTGTCGTACACAGCAATGCCATCATTGCTGCCGGGGCCGTTGTGCTGGAAGGCACCATTGTTGAAACCGGCACCATTTATGCAGGAGTGCCTGCGCGCAAAGTGAAAGAGGTATCCCAGGAACTGATCAGCGGGGAGATCAACCGCATTGCCCACAATTATGTAACCTATGCCAGCTGGTACGACCAGGCCAGCGATGCTTCCGGTAATTTATAAGAAATGAAAAGCCAACAGAAAAATCTATTGCTACTCCTCGTCATCGGATGCCTGCTCGGCTCCTGTGGCATTATCGGAAAACGTAAAAGTGGCTGTCCGCAAGGCAGAAATGTAGGAGCAGAAAGAATCCTCGCCGGTGAAAAGAAAGCCATCAAAATAGCTTCCAAGAAGAGCAAACTGAAAATCTAATCACAGGTAACTCTTATCCTGTAATGTATCGAGTATGGTTCGGTAACTGATGTACCGCTCCTCAGAAATTGTTCCATCTGCCAAACCCCCCTTCACTGCACAGTCCGCTTCATTGATGTGCATGCAGTCATTGTACCTGCAATGACCAATTACTTGCAGCATCTCAGGAAAATAATGTGACAATTCTCTCCGGCTGATATCTACTAGTCCGAACTCTCGTAACCCGGGCGTATCAATCACACTGCCACCACCGGGCAGATCGAACATCTCTGCAAAGGTGGTCGTATGGAGCCCTTTACCACTCCACTCACTCACTTCAGAAGTACGCAGCTGAAAATCAGGAAAGAGTGCATTGATGAAAGAAGATTTTCCAACACCACTGTGCCCACTTAGCAGGGTCGTTTTGTTTGATAACCATTCTTTCAATGGCGCTAATCCGGTTCCCTCTTGCACACTGATCAAGAAAACTTTATAGCCGGCAGCTTCATAAATGGTACGATAGCGGTCAAATAAAGTCATTTCCTTTTTTCGATACAGATCAGATTTATTAAAAACCAATACGGCAGGAATGTGGAAGGAAGCAGAAGAAACCAGGAACCTGTCGATGAACCCTTGCGATGTTTTGGGTGCCGTCAGGGTGGCCAGTAAAAGACCTTGATCAAGATTGCTGGCAATGATGTGATGCTGGTGTTTATTATGGGGCGATACGCGAGCCACATAGTTGCTGCGATCTACAATTTCAGTTATCACAGCCGAACGCTCTTCACCTGGCTCCAATTCAATTTCTACCGCATCGCCAACAGCAATAGGGTTGGTAGATGTGATACCATCGACCTTAAAAACACCACGTGCCCGGGACTGATAAAATTGACCATCAGCACCTTTGGCTAGGTACCAGCTACCGGTTGATTTATAAATACGGGCTTTCACGTATACGAAGATAACAAGGCGGCAGGACAAGCCCGTGAAAAACTGAATAGGTGGAAGAGCCTTAAAATTTGCGAAACATTAACCAATAAAACAGCCAAAACCCTTATCAATATTAAGGTAGCCCGTTAATTTCAATATCTTCGCGAGGTATGGAGAAATATGCACACGACAGCATTCTGCCTGATCAGCAAAGCACACTGGAAAAAAGAGACCAGGTAGCGGGAATGTTTAATGATATTGCCGGACGCTACGACCTGCTCAACAGGGTTTTAAGTGGTGGCATCGATATCATCTGGCGAAGAAAAGCACTGCAGGAACTGAAATCGTTGCGTCCTCAAACGATATTAGATGTTGCTACCGGCACTGCCGACGTGGCCATCATGACACATCGCATCTTACGCCCCCGCCATATCACCGGCATAGACATATCAGCAGGCATGCTCGCACTGGGGCAGAAAAAAATCGAGCAACTGAAATTAACAGAAACCATTACGCTCGAAGCGGGCGACAGCGAACAGCTTCGTTTTGAAGACAACCACTTTGATGCCATCACCGTGGCGTTTGGCGTACGCAATTTCCAACACCTGTCTCGTGGCTTGCAGGAAATGTATCGCGTACTTCGTCCGGGAGGAAAACTGGTGGTACTGGAATTTTCACGACCCACCGGCATCGGAGTAAAACAATTCTACGGTTTCTATATGAAGTTTGCGGCACCAGCCGCCGGTAAGCTGTTGGCAAAAAACCAACAGGCCTATCAATACCTCAACAACAGCGTACAGGCCTTCCCCGAGGGAGAAAAATTTTTAGAAATTTTACGTGCAGCGGGATTCAACAAGACCTACCTGAAAAAACTCAGCTTTGGAATATGCACCATTTACTGCGGAAGCAAGTAATCATTGCGGTCATATTATTCCTTGTTGGTGCCGGCAATGCGGGGGCACAATACATGAAAGAAGTCTATCGCCCCTATCATGATGACATGACCTATTATTTCGGTCTCTCCCTCGGCTATAACAGCACTTTCCTGAACTTCAATAAATCAGCCGCCTTTTTACAGACCGACAGCATCATTGCAGTTGAACCCGGAAAAAGCGGCGGCGTTACGATGGGACTACTGGCTACGGCCCGCCTGAATGAACATTTTCAATTTCGCATCAACCCCCTGCTGGTGATTGGGGGCGCGAAATACCTTTCCTATACCCTCAAAACAAGACTGCCGGGTGAAGATATCGAACAACTGCAAACACTTCCTGCCACCATCGTGAGCTTTCCTTTTCAAATTAAATTCAACTCCGACCGCATTCGCAACTTCAGAACTTATATGATGGCCGGACTGAAATACGATATCGATCTGTCAAGCAACTCAACTGCCCGCAGCAACCAAGACCTCATTAAACTCAGCCGAACTGATTATGGATATGAACTGGGACTCGGCTTCAACTTCTACCTTCCATTTGTGACCATTTCTCCCGAGATCAAAATCAGTAACGGACTGGCCAACCTGCATCGACCGGATCCGGCACTCAAATACTCAAACGTCATCGACCGTATTTTTTCGCGCATGGTGGTTTTCTCCTTGCATTTTGAAGACTAACCCGATCAGACACCTGCAGTGGGATTCAATTTTAGTAGATTTGCTGAAATCCCGACATGAATCATTACCTCATTAAAAATGCCCTGATTGTAAATGAAGGGAAACAAATCGCCGGCGACCTGCTGATCAAAGAGGGACGTATCGAAAAAATCGGTGGCACCATAGCATGCAAGGAAGCCATTGTTGAAATCGATGCAGCCGGACAGTGGCTATTGCCGGGGGTGATTGATGACCAGGTGCATTTTCGGGAACCGGGCCTCACCCACAAAGCGACTATCTATACAGAGTCGAAAGCAGCTGTTGCAGGTGGAGTAACCAGCTTCATGGAAATGCCCAATACCTCACCGCCCACTTTCACCCATACATTGCTGGAAGAAAAATATGCCATCGGAAAAGCTACCTCGCTGGCCAATTACTCCTTTTATATGGGTACATCGCCGCACAACCTCGATGAAGTATTGCGCACCAATGAAAGAAAAAAAGACATCTGCGGGGTCAAGATCTTCATGGGATCGTCCACCGGCGATCTGCTGGTAGATGACCCCATTCTCCTCGACCGGATTTTTTCCGGCTGTGAGGTATTGATCGCTACCCACTGCGAAGAAGAATCGATGATGCGTCGCAACCTCGCGGCATTAAAAGAAAAAAAAGGAACCCTGCAGGCAGCTGATCACCCACTGATACGCGATGCAGAAGTTTGTTTTACCTCCTCCTTTAAAGCAATCCAGCTTGCAAAAAAATATGATACCCGCCTTCATATCCTGCACATCACCACAGCAAAAGAATTGATCTTATTCGGCAATATGCTTCCACTGGCAGACAAACGAATTACTGCAGAGGTATGTGTGCATCACCTGCACTTTACTGCCGATGACTATGCGTCATTGGGGAATGACATCAAATGCAATCCGGCCATCAAGGCACCGGAAAATAAAGCTGCCCTCTGGGAAGCCCTGCTCGATGACAGGCTCGATGTTATCGCTACCGACCATGCCCCCCATACCCGCGAAGAAAAATCGGGTAGCTATGAGCAGGCACATGCAGGCTTACCCCTGGTGCAACATGCCCTGCCCATGATGCTCGACTACGTGCAAGCCGGACAGATCACCATCGAAAAACTGGTTGAAAAAATGAGTCATGCTGTAGCCATTTGCTTTCAGATCAAGGAAAGAGGATTTATCCGCGAGGGCTATCATGCCGATCTGGTGCTGGTGAACCCGCGTCAACGATGGACGGTCAGTAAAGAAAACATCCTGTATAAATGCGGATGGAGTCCACTTGAGCAGCATACCTTTGGCACAGCCGTAACACATACTTTTGTAAATGGACACCTGGTATATGGAAACGGCAGGTTTGATGAATCCTATAAAGGGATGCGGCTGCAATTCGACCGCTGAGTTCTAAAAACCAAACTACCTGAACGAAAAAGAATTCTTCCTTGCATGAAAGCAGATAATACGACGCTGGTCGACCTTTCCATCTTTCATCCCGATGCGGAGCAATCGGTCTTTCACCGCCTGAATCATACCCAAACCAATACGGGTAAAGAATATCTCCGGCAACTGCTATCCAACCCACTCACTTCCGTGACGTCTATCATCGACGCCCAGCACACCATTCAAACTTTGGGCGCCGTGCAGCCCAAATGGCCTGCCCTGATTTCCAATGGTACGATCATGGTATTGGAAAAGTACTATGAGTCACAGATCGATCAATTACCTGCGAACCCCGGATTCGTGAGCAGTCTGCTCTACAAAATAACATCCACCACAGACTACTCGCTCACAAGATATACAGTAGAACATGCCATAGACTTTGTAAAAGGAATGACGATTATTTTACAATTGATTGAAGACAGCAAAAGTACGCTGCTGTTGAGCTGGCACAGAAGGATCTCATTTTTATTACAAAAAGAGGAAGCAGAAAAAATGCTGGTCACGGATAAAAAACAATGTTCCGCGAGCGAGATCATCTCATTTGGTATTTTTTTACGCAGCCGCTTCAAGACTGAGTTGTTTGAACTGATCGATATCTATCACAAGCTCGATGCGTACATGAGTTTGGCGATTGCCGGTAAGGAGTTGGCACTTCATTTTCCGGAAGTAGCCGATACAGAAATGCCATACCTGGAAGCAAATGGCCTTTTTCATTTGCTGCTGACCGTACCCATACCCTATGAAGTGCACCTGAATGAGCATGAAAATTTTGTCTTTCTCACCGGCGCCAATATGGCGGGCAAGAGCACTTTCATCAAAGCAGTTGGCATTGCTGCTTATCTGGCCCATATTGGCATGGGCGTACCCGCCAAAAAAATGCGCATCAGTCTGCTCAACGGCATCCTGAGTAACATACAGATTACCGATAACCTGATACGGGGTGAAAGCTATTTCTTTAACGAAGTACAACGCATCCGCAATACCATAGAGACTGTGAAGAGTGGCAACAAATGGCTCATTCTGATTGATGAGCTATTCAAGGGCACCAACCAGGAGGATGCCATCCGATGCAGTACCGCTGTAATGGAAGGATTAAGTAAAAAACGGAATAGCCTGTTCATTCTATCTACACACTTATATGAAATCGGCACTACCCTAAAAAAGTATTCCAACATACAGTTCCGCTATTTTGAAACGTCCGTATCTGAAGGTGAACTGCAATTCAGCTACCAACTCAAGCCCGGTATCAGCAATGACCGGCTGGGCTACCTCATTCTGCAAAAAGAAGGCGTACTCTCCCTCCTGGATCAACTCTAGCTGAGGGGCGATTGCTTCCCGCCAGCGGCGGATACAAGTCCTGCTGCTGTTCCATGCATACATCTTTTCAGCCACTCCCCATATCCGTTTTTTCACGGTATTTCTTCGGTGTTATAACGTATTGATTGATACGTAAAAGCACCTGTCGGCAAAAAAAAGTCAGCCGTTACCTTGTGCGCCGGCAAGTTCAGCCAATAAAGGCTGCCGGAAATAAAACTGATCATGCTGGTAAAAACATTTGGAAGCGCCGTATTCGGTGTGGAAGCCATCGCCATCGCCATAGAAGTGAATGTTAGTATGGGACAAGGATACCATATTGTGGGGTTGCCCGATAATGCGGTACGGGAAAGTTTACAACGGACCGAGAGCGCCATAAAGACCAACGACTACCACATGCCAAGAACAAAAATCATCGTTAACCTGGCACCTGCTGACATAAGAAAAACAGGGTCGGCATTTGACCTGCCCATAACATTGGCCGTTTTAGCTGCCAGTGAACAGCTGGAAAATCCTGAGAAACTGACGGACTTCGTCATCATGGGTGAGCTGGGCTTAGACGGGTCCGTACAACCCATCAAAGGTGCTTTACCTATGGCGCTGCAGGCAAAGAAGGAAGGCTTTCACGGAATCATTGTGCCCGCAGGAAATGCACGGGAAGCAGCAATGGTAGAAGGCCTGAAAGTATATGGCATCTCACACCTGAGAGAAGTGGTGGCTTTCATTCATGAAGAAGAAAGCCTGCAACCTGTTGTGGTAGATACCCATGATATCTTTACCCAACAAGCAAGCGATGAAGACTTTGATTTCAGTGATGTAAAGGGACAGGAGAATATTAAGCGCGCCATGGAAATAGCAGCTGCCGGCGGTCACAACGTTCTACTAATTGGGCCACCGGGAGCAGGCAAGACCATGCTGGCACGCAGACTCACCACCATACTCCCGCCACTGGGAATGCAGGAGGCACTGGAGACAACTAAAATTCACAGCGTAGCCGGCAGACTACCTGAAAATTGTGCCTTAATCAACAAGCGGCCCTTCCGGGCCCCCCACCACACGATTTCAGATGTGGCACTTGTCGGGGGCGGAGGTACGCCCCAACCGGGCGAAATATCCCTGGCACACAATGGAGTACTCTTTCTCGATGAATTACCGGAATTCAAAAGAACCGTGCTGGAAGTGATGCGACAACCGATGGAAGAAAGAAAAGTAACCATCTCCCGGGCAAAAATGGCACTGGACTTCCCCGCCAACTTCGTTTTGATTGCCTCCATGAATCCCTGTGCCTGCGGTTACTTCAATCACCCCGAAAAAGAATGTACCTGTCCGCCAGGCTCTGTGCAGAAGTATTTAAATAAAGTATCGGGTCCCCTGCTCGACCGCATCGACCTGCACGTAGAAGTGACGCCTGTTTCTTACGCAGAAATCAGTCAACAGCAACCGGCTGAAAAATCAGCTTTTATCAGAGAGCGGGTCATTGCTGCGAGAAAAATACAGCAACAACGTTATGCCGCTGCCACGGGCATCTATTCCAATGCACAAATGAGTACTCAGCAACTGCGCCAATACTGCGCCATCACCACCGCTGGTGAATTGCTGCTAAAAAACGCCATGGAAAAATTAAACCTCAGTGCCAGGGCCTATGATAGAATCTTAAAAGTCAGCAGAACCATCGCCGACCTGGAGGGGCTTCCACATATTGAAACGCATCACCTCGCTGAAGCCATACACTACCGTAGTCTCGACAGGGAAAGTTGGGGTACCTGAAACAATAGGTGTTAATACAAGCCGGCTGCCAGCATAACCAGTGTGCAGGCCTCTACCGGCTCAATGCCCCGGGTCTTGAGCAATGACTCAAATGCTTCATTTTCAGTACCCGGATTGAAAATAACCCGACGGGGGGAAAGACCAATGATATAATCATAGGACGCTTCCTGTAAGGCAGGGTTCAGGTAGAGCGTCACGGTGTCTACCCCCGCAACCGCGGGTTGACCCGTCTGAATAGGGGTGTCACCAATCTTTCCTTCCTGCCGGCCAACGGCTACAACAGGATGTCCATGCGCCCGCAAACGCTCCACAGCCAGATAACTATATCGTGAGGGATTTTCAGA
>JBEIUM010000345.1:0-1688 GCA_040374385.1 Sediminibacterium sp.
CCCGCGGACAATCGCTTGCACAAAGCAGCGTAAGCGTTCCTTCCTTTCTGGGGGTAATGCCTTTTTTGGTAAAAGCACTGATAAAAGATCACTTTCCGCTGCATGCTTGGAATGAAGGCGACGTTGTCATTACCAACGATCCCTGGTTATGTGCTGGCCACAAGCCCGACATTGGCATTGTTACACCCATTTTCAGAAAGCAGCAATTAATTGGTTTCATCGGCTGCATCGCACATTCACCAGATATAGGTGGAACGCTGTGGGGTGCCGGTGCCCGCGACTTTTATGAAGAGGGCTTGTACATTCCTCCCATGAAACTGTACGATCGGGGAGTGAAAAATGAAACCATTTTCAACTTGATTGCTTCCAATGTGCGGGCTGCGCGACAGACCATTGGCGATATACTGGCACAGGTAGCGGCAAACGATCAGGGCATACGAGGGTTACATCGAATGCTGGATGAAAATAACCTGGATACAATCGATGAACTGGGCGCAAGTATCATACGCTCCTCCGAGAAAGCCATGCGCGATGCGATCCGAAAAGCACCGGATGGCGTTTATAAGTCAGTCTATCATGCAGATGGAGACGGATTGCATGAGCCGATACAGTTCGTATGCACACTCACCATCCGCGGAGATGAGATCGAAGTTGATTATGCAGGTACTTCCCCTGCCCATTCCCTGGCCATTAATGCTGTCTTGAATTATGTATTCGCTTACACAGCCTATCCCATTAAATGTGTATTCAGTCCGGAAGTGCCCAATAATGAGGGAAGTTTCCGACCTATAAAAGTCACTGCTCCGGAAGGCTGCCTCCTCAATGCCAAAAAGCCTTCACCCCTTGGGGCACGCAACGTAACCGGGAATCTCTTACATGGACCTGTCATGAAGGCTTTATCACAGGCGGTACCCGATCAGGTGCAAGCTGATTGTGGGGCTGCAGTCTGGGTTATGGTATTAAGTGGCAAAAGAAAAGATGGTTCGGAATATGTTGAATATTTGTTTTTGGCGGGGGGATATGGTGGCAGAAAAGGTTTATCCGGACCGCCTACACTCTGCTATCCCACCAATGTGGCAAATGTGCCAATAGAAGTTTTTGAAAACGATGCGCCAGTTCTGGTGACTGAAAAAAGCCTGATTCGCGGTAGCGGAGGGAAGGGAAAATATGCTGGAGGTGATGGCCAGCGGTTTGCCTATCGGAATACGGGTACTTTACCTATACACATCAGCAATGTGACTGAGAAAATCAATCACCAGGCATATGGCCTGCTGGGTGGAAGTCCCGGTAAAAAAGGAAATCTCTACATTAGAACGATAGCAGGTAAAAAAAGATTTACTCCACCCAAAGGGCATGATTACCTGCAACCGGGCGAGGAACTGGTCATGGAACTGCCCGGCGGCGGCGGATATGGCCGGTCGAAATAGTAATTTTGACTAAATTGTAAAAAACATCCACTATGTCGTATCAGTTACCACCGGTTTGGACAAAACTTCAACGACACGCAGTTTTTCCTGAATTCAACCACGATGAAAGGGCGCGCTATAATTTTTTAGCGAACCTGAATCGGTTCATCAGCACAGTCATTGCGCCGGGAAATAAATTGGCATATGAACGTCGGGTTGAGCCGGATTTCAAAGCTGCGAATGGCCGGGGCTTTCAGGATCGATTTGAAGTGGGGGAAGCCA
>JBEIUM010000204.1:0-5056 GCA_040374385.1 Sediminibacterium sp.
AAAGATGCACTCACAGAACCGGGTTCCTGGACCATGGGTATCATGGGCTTTGGAGAAATCATTCCTGATCATGCGAACAAAGTGACACTCGATAAAAATGTAAAAGACAAGTGGGGTTTGCCTGTGTTGTCTTTCGATGCTGAGCTGAAAGAGAATGAACTCAAGATGCGCAAAGACATGCAGGCCGATGCAATTGAAATGCTCGATGCTATGGGCGTTAAAGATATTCATGGTTATGATGCCAATGGTATACAAGGGCGCGGCATTCACGAGATGGGCACTGCCCGCATGGGTGCTGACCCAAAGACTTCGGTAGTAAATAAATACAACCAGGTATGGGATGCTCCCAATGTATTTATCACAGATGGTTCGTTCATGACATCTGCCGCCTGTGTGAATCCATCGCTCACTTATATGGCATTTACTGCCAGGGCTGCTGACTATGCAGTAAGTGAACTCAAAAAACAAAATCTGTAATCACCGAAAAAAGATAACTTATGAATAGAAGAGAAGCGATATCTGCCGTGACCCTCTTGTTGGGTGGAACCCTGCTGGGTGCAGATGCTTTTTTGTCCGGATGTAAGAATCCAGCCGCCAATGCATCTTTGAATTTTTCTGCTGATGACATCAGTTTTTTAAATGAAGTAGCCGAGACGATTTTGCCGGCCACTTCAACGCCCGGAGCAAAAGCTGCCAAAGTGGGTGATTTCATGACAGTGATCGTGAAAGACTGCTATAAAGAAAAAGACCAGCAGGTATTTCTGAAGGGAATGCAGCAATTACAAGAAGCTTGTAAGAAGTCCTGCGGAAAATCATTCATAGATGCAACCCCTGAGCAGCGGCATGAATTGTTGGTAGCGCTGGATAAAGAACAGAAGGCATATCAGGAGAAGAAGAAATCGGAAGAGCCCGCGCATTATTTCCGCATGATGAAAGAGTTGACCCTATGGGGATATTTCACCTCTGAGATTGGCGCAACGCAGGCATTGCGGTATGTGGCTGTTCCAGGGAAATATGAGGGATGTATTCCTTATAAAAAAGGAGACAAGGCCTGGGCTACCTAGTATATTACCTGTGGTATGCCGGATCCAACCATTTTGATGACTTTATAAAGTAGATTTTTATGTCAGTGAATAGAAGAGTATTTGTAAAAAATGCAGCAATGGCTGCAGCAGCCAGCTGGGTGCTGCCAGCTTTTGCCGGATCAAGTCGCCCGGCAGCGCAAACTGCCACAGCCGGTTCTATGCCATTTGGCATTCAGTTATGGACGGTAAAAGAGGATATGACTGCCAATGCCAAAGAAACACTTGCCAAGTTAGCCGGATATGGCTATCAGCAGATAGAAAGTTTTGAGGGAGGTAAGGGAATGTTCTGGGGCTGGAGCAATAAAGAATTTAAAAAGTACATGGATGATCTGGGTATGACGATTGTTTCCAGCCATTGCAGGCACCAGAATGACTTTGAGCGTAAGGCGGCAGAGGCAGCCGAGATCGGTATGCAGTATCTGATCTGTCCCTGGCTGGGCCCGCAAAAAACGATTGATGAATTCAAGAAAGCAGCAGCTGATTTTAATAAGGCCGGAGAGATCTGTAAGAAAAACGGCATACGCTTCGCCTATCATAATCATGACTATTCATTCAAGCCCCTTGATGGTCAAGTACCCCAGGAAGTGATGATGAAGGAAACCGACAGCAGTCTGGTAGATTTTGAAATGGATATTTACTGGGTTGTGGCCGCAGGAGAAGATCCACTGAAATGGTTCAAAAGATTTCCGGGTCGATTTAAGTTGTGTCACGTCAAGGATTTAAAGCGAACGGATAAAGGCCAAGAGTCGGTGCAGATCGGCAGGGGCGTGATTGATTACCCTAGTGTTTTAAGTAAAGGTGTTAAAGCCGGCTTATCTTATTTTATTATTGAGCAGGAAGCATTCACAGGAACCAATCAGTTGGAGAGTGCGAATGCCAATGCTGGCTATATGCGGGGATTGCGCGTGTAAGCCACCACCGAATCGAAATAAAAAAAGCCATCTGCCTTAGGCGGATGGCTTTTTTATTCGGCATGATTGTACTTGTAGTAATAGGAACTGTATCAGAGAATTGACTTGATTAAATCCCTGAAGATGAGTACCAGAAAAACAAGCACCCCTACAATAATTTCTCTTCTATATTTAATTAGAAATGCCTTCATGTTACAATGGTTTATACACCCAGGCTCCAACCTTCGCGGTAAGTGCGTTTCACGAATTGGTTCGCTTCATCAAAATTGGTGATGCGCATGTTGGGTCCGTCCCACATCAACTTGATATTTCTGCCGGGATAGGTCTCTCTGCCGCGACCCTCTTTTCTGCTGATATAGTAGCTGCGTATGGCAAGGTTGCCCATCAAAACGCTTTCGGTCAGCGGTCCGGCAATATCAAAGTTCGAACTCAGATTCTTAGCTTTCTCACTGCCATAGCCTTCCAGAGCTGCTTCTACCCAGGCAGCATAGTGCCCGTTATCACCTTTTGGAACGCGGGCTACCGTTTGGGGTACTTTCGTTTCTGCAGTTCTGGAGGTTGGTAAAAGTTGGGGTATCATACCATAAGTGCCGCACATCATATTGCTCTTGGTTCCCATAAATATGGCGCCATTTCCACCGTCGCCCATTTTTTCATTGGGACCTAATTCTTCCGGCCGAACCGGTTGAAGGCCACCATCCATCCAGTGCAACTTCACATCGGGCTTACCATTCTCACCTTTAAATGTCAGGGTGATGTAAGAAGATATCGGACCGGAATCCGGATAGAAGCCGGGCGTCCAGTTTTCAATATAGGGAGTCGCAACGCTGCATTCAGCAGAAATAGGATACCCGAGTCCTAAAACAGCAAAGGCGGGCGCCATGATGTGGCAAGCCATATCACCCAGGGCTCCGGTACCATAATCCCACCAGCCTCTCCAGTTAAAGGGAATCAGTTTGTCAACGTAATCGCGGTAGGGTGCGGTTCCCAACCATAGGTTCCAATCCAGTTCAGCAGGAACCGGTGGTTTTTCTTTTGACCAGGCGATGCCTTGAGGCCAAACGGGACGGTCGGTATAACAATAGATGGTATGAACATCACCGATGATACCAGCGTTGTACCAATCCTGTAATTGACGTACGCCATCGCCGGAGGCGCCCTGGTTGCCCATTTGCGTTACCACTTTATAATCGTGTGCTGCCTTCGTGAGCACCCTAGCCTCATAGATATCGTGTGTCAAGGGTTTTTGAACATACACATGTTTATTCAGTTGCATAGCACCCATCGCAATCACGGCGTGCATGTGATCGGGCGTGGATACAGATACGGCATCGAAAGATTTGTGTTCTTTATCCAGCATTTCACGATAGTCGGTATACACTTTTGCTTGCGGGTATCTTTTACGGCTGAGGGCAGTTTGTCTGCTGTCCACATCACAGAGGAAGCCGATTTCTGCTTTTCCGCTCTTATAAAAATTCCAGAGATCGCTTTCGCCTTTTCCGGCGGCGCCTACGCCGGCAACAATGAGCTTATCACTGGGGGCAATGAAACCCTTTCCCAGTACATGTCGGGGCACAATATAAAATCCGGCGGCAGCAAGTGCAGCATTGCGGATAAAATTTCTGCGGGAGGCTGCTGCGTCGGGGAGGTGACTTTTCTTTTTCATAATGCTAAGCGGTTGTTTCTTTTTTGGGATATGAATGTAACAATTTTACCAATAATTCCACCGCTTTGTGTGCTGATTTCGGTGAAGGCAGTTTAGCCTTTCTGTCAACCTTTCACCAAAACCCGGTGTTATTTATTACCTTGTAGTTAAATTCATTTTTCATGGAAACGGCTTCTCTGCAAAACATGCGCCGCTATTTTGAAAGTGGCATTACGCTTCCCTATGCTTTTCGACGGGAACAGTTGTTGGCACTCAAGCGTGCTATTGAGGCCCATGAAGAGGATATTTATGAAGCCCTGCGCATTGATTTGAAAAAGAGTAAGGAGGAGGCTTTTGCCAGTGAAAATGGCTTGACACTGACCGATCTGAATGAATCTTTGCGCCATTTAAAAGAATGGATGTCGCCGGAGCTCGTTTCTACGGCGCTTTTCAATCTTCCATCGCGGAGTTATATTCGACATGAACCACTGGGGGTTATTTTGATTGTTGCACCCTGGAACTATCCCTTTCAGTTATCGTTTACACCGCTGATAGGTGCTATAGCTGCAGGAAACTGTGCGGTCGTAAAGCCCAGTGAGTTTGCGCCGGCTACCGCCGAAGTAATCGGCAGGATCATCAAAAAGACTTTCCCGCCGGAATATGTGATGTTTGTGGATGGCGAGGGAGCCAAAGTTATTCCTGAGATGATGCAGTCCTTTCGGTTCGATCATATTTTCTATACCGGCAGTACCCAAGTAGGCAGAATCATGTACCAAAAAGCTGCGGAGCAGCTCATACCGGTTACGCTTGAGCTGGGGGGAAAGAGTCCGGCCGTTATAGAAAAAGACGTCAATCTAACGGTGGCGGCGCGCCGCATCACGTTGGGAAAGTTCATGAATGCCGGACAAACCTGTATCGCACCTGATTATGTTTTGGTGCCGGAAGCGATGTTGCAGCCGTTGGCGGAGGAGATGAAAAAATGCATTGATCAGTTTTATGGAAAAGAGGTATCAGCATCTGCTGATTATGGACGCATCATTAATCAAAAACAATTTGATCGGTTGAGTACTTATCTCCATTCAGGCACTGTGCTTTTCGGCGGTAAGACCAATAGGGAAGAGCTTTTCATTGAGCCCACGCTGATGACGGATGTTGCCTTAGATGCACCGGTGATGCACGATGAAATTTTTGGTCCGATACTACCGCTCATTCCCTACACGACCCGTGAGCAAGCGCGGGAGATCATCGCCCGCAATCCAAATCCTTTGGCTTTTTATGTATTTACAGAGTCGAAGGCAAACGCAACCGCTTGGCTCGATGCGGTTCCGGCGGGAGGCGCTTGCGTCAACAATGCCAATCTGCACATTGCCAACCTTGAGTTGCCTTTTGGTGGCAGGGGTAACAGTGGTATCGGC
>JBEIUM010000001.1:0-36243 GCA_040374385.1 Sediminibacterium sp.
GGGAGGTCCGAACGGATTATTTCCTTGGGGATACAATGGTATGTTCAACACGAATAATTTTACCCGATATTATGCTGAAAATATCGTTGTCTTGTCTTTTGATCCGACCGGAAAAATGGAATGGAGCAATGTGGTGCGGAAATCACAGTTTGACGACAATACCGACGATATGATTGGATATGGGTTGGTTAATACCGGTGATCAATTGCATTTCTTATTCAATGCTTATGAAAAAAGAATTCAGATTCTTTCCGATCAGAGTATAACTTCAGATGGTCAGCTATTACGGAATCCAACATTAAAAAATTTAGATAAGGGATTTGAGTTCATGCCCAGGTATGCCAAGCAGGTGGGACTGCGACAGGTATTGGTACCCTGTCAGTTCAGGGGCTTCATTTGCTTTGCTAAAATTGACTTTTAATTTTCGCCGGTGGTATTTTTATTTAGGGATAAGTCACTCATCAATGTTTTTCTGCTCGTCATCCTGAGTGTAGGCGTGCATGCTCATCTATTACTATCCCCCATTACATTCCTTGCAAATCCTACCACCGGTTGGTTTTCCTACATCATCATTCACTACCTCCAACAATGGCATCCCGCAGTTTTATTTTTTATATTCCAGGGGTTACTTATCTCACTTGCTTTTCGGCTGAATGCACTGTTAGATCATTTGCGGATGTTTCCCACCTCAACCTATTTGCCAGCGCTCACCCTGGTGTTGTTGTCCGGTCTCTTTTCACCCTGGTGCAGCATTACACCGGCGCTTCTTTCTGGTCATCTGGTTTTGTGGATCTTCTCCCGCATCAGTGATCTTTCTCAGGATACAAATACTAAGTCTACAGTATTCAATAATGGTCTACTTCTCGGAGTGGCTGTTTTATGTTACCATCCCCTCATTTTAATTGCCCTGGCCTTTCTCCCGGCTATGGCAGTGGTGAAAAGATTTCGTATCAACGAGTACCTAATTATGGTCCTGGGATTTTTACTCCCTTATTACTTCATACTGGCAGGCGCTTTTTTATCGGATAACCTGCCCCTGTTTTTTTATCAGCTACCCCGTTTCTCCCCGGGTTGGCCCATCGATCAACTCGACCAATTCAAGATGATTTCCTTTTCACTATTGTTGCTCTGTTTTATTTTTGGATTGGGCTATTGGCAGCGCTTTAATGGTCGATTACTGATGCAGACCCGCAATAACTGGAGCGTACTATTCATTTTTATCATCTTTTCGATATCCCTGCCGTTCCTGATGAGTAAGGAAGGGTTACCGGTACTCTGGCTGATCACCATTCCTTTGAGTGCATTTTTCTCATCTTCTTTCTCAGTGCCTAGGCGTCTATTGGTACCGAACCTCTTTTTCTGGTTACTGGTGGCACTATCGGTACTGCATAATTGGCTTTTTATTAAAAAATAGGTCAAGAAGTCCCGTGTTTGTTAACTTTGACCCGTTCATCATGCTGACTTAATACCACCTACGATATGAAATTTGGAGTAGTCGTTTTTCCGGGATCGAATTGTGACAGGGATATGTTTGACGCCCTGCAATATGATTTACAGGTACCTGTTTCCTTTCTTTGGCATAAAGACAGTGATCTGAGTGCATTTACCACCGATGATTGTATCGTACTCCCGGGTGGTTTCTCTTATGGCGATTATCTGCGATGTGGTGCCATCGCCCGCTTTAGTCCGATGATGCAGTCCGTGATTCGTTTTGCCAAAGAGGGCGGAAAAGTATTTGGCGTTTGCAATGGGTTTCAGATTTTATGTGAAAGCGGATTGCTGCCGGGTGTCTTATTGCAAAATATGAATCGTCAGTTCATTTGCAAGAATGTACACATCCGGTCGGCAGCGGGGCCCGTTCTGACCATACCCATTGCACATGGGGAGGGTAGATACCATGGTGATGAGGAACTGCTGAACGAACTGGAGGCGAATAACCAGGTTATTTTCCGCTATTGTGATGCGGCAGGTAATATCACCGATGCTGCTAATCCTAACGGGGCTGCCCGCAACATCGCCGGTATTTGTAATAAGGAAAGAAATGTATTTGGTATGATGCCGCACCCGGAAAGGGCTACGGCTGCTACCCTTGGCAACCGCGATGGATGGCAGGTATTTCAAATGTTAGGGTTGGTTCCTGAGCTGACCGTTTAAAATTTATTGTATGAAAAAATTATT
The DNA here is from genome assembly GCA_040374385.1 of Sediminibacterium sp. Classification (GTDB taxonomy): domain Bacteria; phylum Bacteroidota; class Bacteroidia; order Chitinophagales; family Chitinophagaceae; genus Sediminibacterium. Next base: position 2,179 of record JBEIUM010000001.1, read on the forward strand.
GCTTGGACTTTTGTTTTTCGTTGCTTGGAGTCGCACGGAAGCCCAAATTGAAAATCCGGTGGAATGGACCTTCTCCGCTACTAAAATCAGTGCAGGCGTGTATGATGTGGTGTTGACTGCACAAATCGAAAAACCCTGGCACCTCTATTCTCAGTTGACAGGGAAAGGCGGCCCCATTCCTACTTCCATTAATTTTCGCCCCAACCCCTTGCTCCAAATAGCACCGGGTAAAGCCAAAGAAATCGGGAAACCTGAAAGAATGCTTGACCCTAACTTTGGTCAACCACCGGTTCCTGTTGTGTATTTCAGCAATGAGGTGCGTTTTGTTAAGAGAGTGACTGTAAAAGGAAAAGTTAGCACCAATATAGGAGGAACTGTGGAGTATATGGTCTGCAACGATAGCAAGTGTCTTCCCCCTACCAAAAAAACTTTTGATATCAAGCTGAACTGATTATGCGTAAACTTTTCGGTTGTTTCATATTGTTTTTCGGCTGGACTACTCAGCTTCTTGCACAAACAGGGGTAGATACTGCCATCACCTGGAAGTTAGCAGCACAGCGCAGTTCAGATTCAACAGTGGTTTTGACCATTCAAGCTAAACCGGAGAAAGGACTTGCCATTTTCGGACTCTACGCCGGCTCATCGTTGGGCGGAAATATTCAAATTGATAGCCTATCCAGACCATTGTCATCAAATGATATCCAACTGATCGCGGGTGCTGGCAAAGAAATTCAGTTACCTGACGATACAACTGTTTATCGGATTTATACTGATTCAGCCACCTGGTCGGTTACCGTCAAGCTGCCGGCTAATCAGCAGGGATGGATAACGGGGTCTATTAATTGGTTAGGGAAAAAGGAAGATGCATTTCCCAGTGACACCTATGCTTTCAGGGTAGCCATCCCTGCCATTGAAACAGCAGCAACATCTTCCGGCGGCTGGTGGCAGATTTTTCTAATCTGCTTCCTTACAGGCTTGTTTGCAGTGATCACACCTTGTGTTTTCCCATTAATTCCGGTGACGGTAAGTTATTTCCTTAAAAAAAGCGAAACGCGTGAAGCCGGCTGGCGAAATGCACTTTGGTATTCGCTTTCAATCGTGCTGATCTATACCATCCCAACGCTGCTGTTGACCTTGATTTTCGGTGATTCCATACTCTATCGTATTTCAGTGAGTCCGGTTTCTAACCTGCTTTTCTTTTTGATATTTCTGCTCTTTGCCATTTCTTTCTTTGGGGCTTTCGAAATCAGTTTACCCAATAGCTGGGCAAATAAAGCCGATAATCGTGCTGGTAAAGGTGGATTGGGCGGTATATTTTTTATGGCCTTAACCCTGGTTATTGTTTCCTTCTCCTGTACCGGTCCATTGGTGGGTACCCTGCTCGGACAAACCAGTTCCAATGGCGTGGGTATTGCTCCGGTGCTCGGTATGTTCGGCTTTGGTCTCGGACTGGCGTTGCCTTTCTCTTTGCTGGCGTTCTTTCCTGCTCTGTTACCTGCATTGCCAAAGAGTGGCAGCTGGCTGAATGCTGTTAAAGTTTGTTTCGGCTTTATTGAGCTGGCACTGGCATTAAAATTCCTTTCCAATGTTGATCTGTCCTATCATTGGGGCATATTAGACCGGGACGTGTTTTTGGTCTTATGGATCGTGATTTTCGGACTCATGAGTTTATATCTGCTTGGAAAAATTCGTTTCTCCCATGACAGTGAACTCAAATACCTGACTGTCCCCAGGTTCTTTTTGGCTTTATTGTCGCTCTCATTTACTATTTATATGATTCCCGGATTATGGGGCGCTCCGTTGAATGCGCTCAGCGGGTTTATACCGCCGGCGGTCACGCAGGATTTCAACCTGAATAATATTCAATACCAGACATCGGTTGCAGCACCCGGCACTAACCTGGCTAAGCCTCCCATCAAGTATACCGATAAGTTGAAAGTGCCTTTCGGATTAACAGCTTATTTTGATTTAGAGGAAGGGATGGCAGCTGCTCGTCTTTTAAAAAAACCGGTGATGTTGGATTTTACAGGCCACACTTGTGCCAATTGCCGAAAGATGGAAGAGCAGGTATGGAAACAACCGGAAGTTTTATCACGCATCAAACAGGACTTTGTTCTTATTAGTCTTTTTGTAGATGAAAGCGCCCGACTGCCTGTCGAAGAGCAGTTCAAGACGCCGGATGGTGATATGGTAACCACGGTGGGGGAGAAAAATCTTGCCTACGAAAAAGCGAAGTTTGGTATCAATGCCCAGCCGCTCTATATGTTTCTCGACATAAAAGGGGAGCCACTTTCAGATGTGAAGTATGGATATGATCCTGATGTTAGCCGTTTTCTGGCGCACCTTGAAAGTGTAAAGCAGGAATTTGCAAGAAGAAAATAATCAATGTATCAGAGAGCAATCTGCTTTTCTGCCATCAGTTTTCTCAGATTAATCAAGCCATAGCGCATACGTCCCAGTGCCGTGTTAATACTGCAATTCGTGATCTGGGCGATTTCTTTAAAGCTCAGGTTGGCATAGTGTCGTAACACAATGATCTCTCTTTGTTCTTCCGGAAGCAGATCGAGCATCATACGAACGCGGTCGTGGGACTGGCTTTGCATCATTTTGGTGTCAGCGGCATCTTCCGATAACTGAATAACATCGAAAATGTCTGAATGCTCACTGGTTTTCACCGATGGGTTGCGTTTTACTTTTCTGAAATAGTCCAGACAAAGGTTGCGGGCGATGCGAAGCGCCCAGGGTAAAAACTTACCTTCTTCCGTGTATCGCTTATTTTGAAGGGTATCGATGATTTTGATGAATACATCCTGAAAAAGATCTTCCGCCAGGTAATTGTCTTTTACATAAAACAGTAGGGACGAATAGACCTTGTCCTTATAGCGATTGATCAGTACCTCCACAGCTTGGGCATCGCCCTCCTGAAAGGCTTTGATCAATTCCGTATCCGAGACCTGGCTCATTTCTTTCCTCATTTCCCTGTAGGTTCTTTTTTAGGTAGGCCTGATTTTTTAAATAACCAGACTTAATTTCCTCTGATTCAGGAACAAATTATACATCTTTTAATACCATAAATGACTTGTGGAAAGAAGATAAACGCTCAGAAAGGTTATTCACATTCCGGAATTTTCAGGCCGCGGAAGAATTCTCCCGACAACTTCCTTACCGGGGCAACAATGGCGCGTTTAATATGTTTATTTTGCAGCGATTATGGCAAGGCAATCAACACGTGTAAAAGCACCTCCAAAGAAAATAGTACCCGATAACATTGAGATCAGGGGTGCCCGCGTGCACAACCTTCGGGATGTTACGGTCAGCATACCCCGCGGAAAGTTGGTCGTTGTGACGGGGGTTTCCGGGAGCGGCAAATCTTCTTTAACGATCGATACGCTCTTTGCCGAGGGTCAGCGTCGATATGCCGAGAGCCTGAGTGCTTATGCCCGGCAATTTATGGCCCGGATGGAGAAACCGGATGTGGATGATATCAAAGGCCTTTGTCCGGCAATAGCAATCGAGCAAAAAGTGATCACGCGTACGCCCCGAAGTACGGTTGGTAGCATGACAGAAATATATGATTACCTGCGTCTGCTATTTGCCCGCGTAGGAAAAACCATTTCTCCGATTAGTGGTACTGAGGTGAAAAAGAGTGATAGCGCAGATGTATTGAAAGCCATTACAGCACAACCTGCCGGCAGCAAAATATTTTTGCTGACCACTTTCCGGCAACATGCCAACCGACAAACCAGGGAAGAGTTGAATATCCTGATGCAGAAAGGATTTTCACGCATCTACTTGCGCTCGAAAACTGAATCGGTTGTAGTTCGGATAGAAGAGTGGCTGGAACTGAGTGATAAAGAGCTGGACAAAAAATGCAAGCAGCCTCATCAGCAAGTGTTTGTGCTGGTCGATCGATTCGTTTCCAAAGACTGGGATGAAGATGATCGGCATCGGATGAATGATTCGATCACCACAGCTTTTTATGAGGGTGAGGGTAAAGTGTGGTTAGAGACCGGAGGGGATGAATTATTGGTATTTACCAATCAATTGGAGGCAGATGGTATGCGATTTGAAGATCCGGTACCCAATCTTTTCTCCTTCAATAATCCATATGGTGCTTGTCCGCTATGCGAAGGTTTCAGTCAAGTACTGGGAATCGATGAAGACCTGGTTATTCCCGATAAACAACTCAGCCTATATGAGGGTGCCGTTGCTCCCTGGAAAGGTGAAAAACTTGGTTGGTGGAAAGAACAGTTCATCAAAGGCGCAGGTAGTATTGGCTTTCCTATTCACAAGCCAATAGTAGATTGTACGCCCCAGCAGTATAAAATGTTGTGGGAGGGGTCAGGTAAAGTGTATGGTATTCATGACTTCTTTAAAGAGGTAGAACAAAACCTCTATAAAGTGCAGTATCGGGTATTGCTCAGCAGATATCGTGGGCGAACAACCTGTACCTCCTGCTCCGGTTATCGGTTAAGAAAGGAGGCTTTGTATGTAAAGATTGGGGGCCACCACATAGGAGAACTTTGTGAATGGCAGGTCAGGGATCTTCAAGCCTGGATAATAGAGATTCGTTGGACGGATACGGAACTGGCCATTGCCCGCAGGATATTGATTGAGATTGAGCAGCGCCTGCAAACCATGCTCGATGTTGGACTGGGCTATCTAACGCTGAATCGTCTCGCTAACTCTTTAAGCGGCGGCGAAAGCCAACGCATTCAATTGACCCGCAGTCTGGGTAGTAATCTGACAGATTCGCTTTATATTTTAGACGAACCTTCCATCGGTTTACATGCGCGCGATACCGGACGACTCATTCGGGTTCTTCAGTCGCTTCGTAACCTGGGAAATACCGTGGTTGTGGTGGAACACGATGAAATGATGATGAGAGAAGCCGACTATATCATTGATATGGGTCCGCTGGCCTCTCATCTGGGAGGTCGTGTAGTGGCAGCAGGAACGTATAAAGATATCATTGGCAATCTCGATAGCCTGACAGGTGCTTATCTATCCGGACAACGAACAATCGATGCACCCAAAACGGTAAGAAAATGGAACAATAGTATTTGGGTCAAACAAGCTCGTCAAAATAATCTAAAAGGTATATCGGTTCAATTTCCTTTAAATGTTCTCTGTGTGGTAAGTGGGGTAAGTGGAAGTGGTAAAACTACCTTGGTAAAGCAAATTCTTGTTCCCGCCTTGCGCAAGCTGAAAGGAGAGGGTACTGAAAAGCCCGGGCTCCACAAGGAATTGACCGGAGATGTAGATCAAGTAGATCATGTCGAAATGATTGACCAGCATCCCATCGGTAAATCATCGCGCAGTAACCCGGTCACTTACATCAAAGCCTGGGATCCCATCCGTGATTTATATGCTAAGCAACCCCTTTCAAAAACGCGCGGTTTCATGCCAAAACACTTTTCCTTTAATGTAGATGGCGGTCGCTGTGATACCTGCAAGGGGGAAGGGGAACAATTGGTAGAGATGCAATTTTTAGCTGATGTTCACCTGGTATGTGAATCTTGCAGGGGGAAACGTTTTAAAGATGAAGTGCTTGAAGTTACCTTCCGTCAGAAAAGCATATTTGATGTTTTGGATATGAGTGTAGATGATGCCCTCCAGTTTTTTGAAGGCGAGAAGTCAATAGCAGCTGCCATTCAGCCACTGCAGGATGTTGGACTCGGCTACATCAAATTAGGTCAAAGTAGTGATACACTCAGCGGTGGTGAAGCACAGCGGGTCAAGCTGGCCAGTTTTCTGGGAAAAGGCCGCGGCATCGGAAAAATCTTATTTGTTTTTGATGAACCTACTACCGGACTTCATTTTCATGACATCCATAAACTATTGGCTTCGTTTCATGCACTGATCGGACAGGGGCATTCGGTTCTGGTGATTGAGCATAACTTAGATGTGATCCGTTGCTCAGACTGGGTGATTGAGCTTGGTCCTGATGCGGGCGATGGTGGCGGCGAATTGGTATATGCCGGCGTACCTGCAGGGCTAAAGAAAGAAAAGAAAAGCTTTACAGGGCAGTTTCTATAAAAGAAGTCAAACGAAAGCGGTTAGTTACTTATCTCAACCTGTTGACACTCTTCACCAGGTGTTCATCCTTATATATTCCGCGAATGGCAAGAAAGAAAAGGAAGGGAATCACCATTACCACCAGCGCCGTTAGATCGAGCGTGCCTTGTCCTGCCAGAAATTGGCGCGTCTCTCTGTAATAGAGAAAAATAAGCCCAACAGAGCAAAGCAATCCTGCCAGCGCAACGCGCAACTGGAGGGTGCGATTCTTATAAAGAAAAATACTGATGAGCGCCAGCAGTGCCATTACGATGGTCACCGCCAATATCAACCAGTTACTCATGCCGGTTAGTTGCGCATAGGGTGGTTCGGGCTGGCCGGCAGCATCCTGTGTAAGCGGTTTTATGCCGCTGAAAAAAGAGGTTTGTAGGCTGACAAAAGAAAGGATGGAGGCCAGCAGCAGCCAAATGGTTTGAATTCGCTGTATCATATCACTAAGTTAGTGTTTTTCAGTTCTACTAAAACAGCGTACTTACCCCAGTTCCGGATAGAGCGGAAACTGTGACATGAATTCATTTACCTGTTTTCTGATTCCAACAATTGCTGCACTGTCATCTGCCTGCATCAGTATGCGGTCAATGCAATCTACCACAAACTCCATATGTTGTTCTTTCATGCCGCGGGTGGTGATGGCAGGAACACCGAGCCGGATACCGGAAGTTACGAAGGCACTCTTGTCGTCGTACGGCACCATGTTTTTATTGGCGGTAATATCTGCTTGCACCAGCACCTGTTCGGCTTTTTTACCGCTGATATTTTTATTGCGCAGGTCGATCAATACCAGGTGGTTGTCGGTACCGCCACTGATGATTTGATAATCACGTTTGTTCAAAGCAGCGGCCATAGCCTGTGCGTTGTTCACCATTTGCTGCGCATAGGCTCCGAATTCATCTGTCAATATTTCTCCAAACGCTACGGCTTTAGCTGCGATCACATGTTCCAACGGACCGCCCTGTATGCCGGGGAATACAGCCAGATCGAGCAGGTTGCTCATCATGCGCAGATTTCCTTTCACATCTTTTAATCCAAATGGATTCTCGAAATCCTTCCGCATCATGATAATTCCACCTCTCGGACCACGCAGTGTTTTATGTGTAGTGGATGTAACGATGTGGCAATAATCAAATGGGTCATTCAATAATTTCTTAGCAATCAATCCTGCCGGATGAGCAATATCTGCCTGCACAAAAGCACCGATTTCATCGGCAATCGCACGTATGCGAGCATAGTCCCAGTCACGGCTATAAGCACTTGCACCGCAGATGATGAGTTTTGGGCGATGTTTTCTGGCTTGTTCTGCGAGTTGTTCATAATCAACCAGTCCCTCTTCCCGGGTTACGCTATAAAAATGTGGTTGGTATAACTTGCCACTGTAGTTCACGGCCGAACCATGGGTCAGGTGCCCTCCCATGCTTAGATCTAGTCCGAGAATGGGATCTCCGGGCTGCAATAAAGCCAGGGCAACCGCAGCATTAGCCTGCGCACCACTGTGTGGTTGTACGTTGGCATAATCAATACCAAAAACGGCTTTTAATCGGTCAATAGCGAGTTGTTCAGTTTGATCGACAATTTCACATCCGGCATAATAGCGCTTACCCGGATAACCTTCTGCATATTTATTGGTCATCACACCACCCATGGCCTGCATTACCTGAAGGCTCGTAAAATTTTCAGAGGCGATGAGTTCAATGCCGTGTCTTTGTCTTTCCAGTTCCTGTTGGATCAGGTCAAAAACCACTTTATCCCGCTGCATATAATATTTTTTGCAAAGATAGGAAGTGAGGCTTCGTTAAATAGCACATATCCAGCTATCTGTAACATCGTGGAAAAGAAATACATAAATCGTGGGAAAACATCCCACAAACGGCTTAAAAATGGTCGGGTCAGTGGATTTCCCTATATTCGTTGCCCTGTTTTCAATTGCCCGGGCAGGAGAGTTGTAGCAACTTCTCTTTCATTAGAACGAACATGTATGAAAGCAATAATACCGGTAGCCGGAGCGGGAACGAAACTTCGCCCCCACACATATACTCAACCCAAAGCACTCATTCCCATTGCCGGTAAAACCATTTTAAGTTTTATCGTTGATCAGTTGCATGATGCCGGCATCAGAGAATTTATTTTTATTGTCGGGCACATGGGGGAGAAGATCCGTGATTATGTGCAGCAGACCTATCCGGATATTACGGCACACTTTGTATTTCAAAATGAGCGCCAGGGCACAGGGCATGCGATTGAGTTGACCGGCAACCTGGTAGCAGGGGATGAGGTGTTTGTGGTGTTGGGCGATACCATTTGTGAATACGATATCAAGGAGGTGATGGATAGTCCCTACAGCATGCTGGGAATTAAGAAGGTTGACGACCCAAGAGATTTTGGTGTGGCATTGGTAGGTGAGGATGAATTCATTGAGCAGGTGGTTGAAAAGCCCGCTATTCCAAAAAGCAATATGGCATTGGTTGGATTATATAAAATCAGGGAAACCGATATTCTCTTTGATTGTCTGCGACAGCTGTATAGTCATTTACCCGGTACGGATGGCGCATATCACCTGACAGATGCTTTGGATTGTATGATTCAACGGGGTGCAAAGTTCAAGGCATTTAAAGTGAAGAATTGGTTCGACTGTGGCAAGAAGGAAAGTCTTCTGGAAAGTAATGCCATCTTATTGAAAAAATCCGGAGGGAATATCGGTGTGGAGCACCATTTCCCCAATACGATTATCATACCACCGGTGAGCATTGCACCAGGATGCGATATTTCTCATGCCATCATTGGACCGCATGTGGCAGTGGGTGCCAATGCCAGTATTCGGCATTCCATCGTTCGCGATAGTATTATTGGTTCCTTTACCCACTTGCATGAAGTAGTGCTTGATCATTCCTTGATCGGTAGCGATGCTTCAGTGAAAGGCTTAAGTCGTACCTTGAATATTGGTGATAATACCGATATTGATTTTGGATAGTAATTAATTCAGTCTGCTATGGAGTTGTTCAGCGACAATCCTGTTTCCAAACTATTCGGTATCCGCTACCCGATTGTTCAGGGTGGGATGGTTTGGGCCAGTGGCTGGAAGCTGGCTGCAGCTGTTAGTAATGCCGGCGGGTTGGGACTAATAGGTGCCGGCAGTATGTACCCAGCAGTGTTACAACATCACATCCGGCAATGCAAGCAGGCGACCGACAAGCCATTTGGGGTAAATATTCCATTGATGTATCCGGATGTGCCCGCGTTGGTCAAAATCATTATTGAAGAAAAAGTTCCTATTGTTTTTACCAGTGCAGGAAATCCTGCGCTCTATACGACTACATTAAAAGAGCAGGGATGCCTTGTTGTGCATGTTGTCAGCAGCAGCCATTTTGCCCGTAAGGCTGAAGCTGCCGGTTGTGATGCAGTTGTGGCGGAAGGGTTTGAAGCGGGCGGACACAATGGGCGCGAAGAAACAACCACATTTGTATTGGTGCCACTCGTTCGTGCTGCTGTCAAAATTCCCGTGATTGCAGCGGGTGGTATTGCCACGGGAAGTCAGATGCTGGCGGCCTTTGCACTCGGTGCAGCCGGTGTTCAGGTCGGCTCCCGTTTTGTATGTACTCCGGAGGCTTCTTCACATATTTCATTTAAAGATGCGGTAGTAGCCGCTCCGGAAGGGGCAACCTTATTATCATTGAAAAAGCTGGCCCCCGTTCGTTTATTGAAAAACGACTTCTTTGATCAGGTACAGGCAGCAGAAAACCGGGGTGCCGGAAAGGAGGAGCTGCAGCAATTGTTAGGTCGCGGCCGCGCTAAGCGGGGCATGTTTGAAGGTGATTTGAAAGAGGGCGAATTGGAAATTGGTCAGGTAAGTTCACTCATTCATGATATTCGCCCTGCCGGAGACATTGTGCGTTCCTTGGTCAGCGAGTTCGAACAAGCCAGGCAGCAGCTCATACAAGTCTCTGCAAAAGGGGAGTAACAGCTTTACTTGTGAAGATAAAATGAGTTAGCCTGTGCTTTGCAGGTAACCACCAGTTCATTGATGCATACATGATCTGGTAAGTTGGCAGCATAAAAAATAATATCGGCAACATCTTCAGCCAGTAGAGGTTGATACCCCTCGTAAACTGCAGCTGCTTTTTGTTCATTGCCTTTGAAACGAACTACGGAGAATTGCGTTTCAGCTGCTCCCGGATGCACCACCGTTACTTTTATGCCATCCGGTAATAAATCAATACGCATGGCCTTGCTGATAGCATCCACCGCATGTTTGGTGGCACAGTAAACATTCCCATCCTTATATACTTCTACGCCGGCTGTTGAACCAATGTTGATGATGTGCCCTGTCTTTCTTTCTTTCATCAAAGGGAGCACGGCCCTGGTTACATAGAGTAAGCCTTTCAAATTGGTATCGATCATTACTTCCCAGTCTTCCATATCTGCTTTATCAAAGGGGTCTCTACCCAATGCTAAGCCAGCATTATTAACTAATACATCTATGTTTTTCCATTCGTCCGGAATAAGTGCTATTTGCTGTTCGACCGCTGCTTTATCTTGTACATCAAAAATCAGCGGTAAAACCTGCACGCCATATTTATTTTTCAGTTCGTTTGAGACTGCCTCCAACTTATCGGCACTGCGTGCAGTAATTATACAATTCCATCCGGCTGCAGCAAATTTTTCAGCAGTGGATTTACCAAAGCCAGAGCTGGCTCCGGTAATAAGTATAATCTTATTCATAGTGTAAATCTGTTCCTGCAAAACTAATTCATTGGAACCGGTAAATGAGGGCTTACCATATTTTATCTGATCAGTACGATGGTTCCCTTCCTGAAAATGGTATTTCCTCTATAGTCAACACCTTCTGCCTGATAAATATAAGTTCCCGGCGCCTGATTTTGACCTTTATATGTGCCGTCCCACCCATCTCCAATGACTGAGGTGGTAAAGATTGTTTCACCTAGCCGGTTAAAAATGGTGAAGTATTTTAACTGAGCAATACCGGGGGTTATGGGTCGGGCCAGATCATTCTTTCCGTCACCATTGGGCGTAAATCCGGATGGTACAATGATATCTGGTCCCAATTTCGAAATGCGAATCGTTACCAGATCGGAACGCACACAGGGGCCATCTGCTACATATACTCTGTAGACAACTGAATCAACGCTGTTATCGAGGGTAACGATGGGATTCGGAATATTGACATTCGATAACCCGGTTCCGGGTGTCCAGAAATAGCGGTTGCCACCGGAAGCCTGCAATTGATAAGGCTGTCCCGGGGCGAGGGTGGTATCTTTTCCTGCATCCGCATTGATCGGGGGTAGTACATTGATCTGAACGGTATCGATTACAGTTTTCGGACAACCCAATGTATCTGAAACTATTAAAATGTATTGTGTTGTGTCGGAAGGACCTGCCAGTGGTGTGAGGGTTCTTTCATTGATCAGGCTAATGGTGGGCGACCAAGTGAATACCGAGCCCACTACAAGAGCACTTAATTTTATCCTGCTGCCAAAACAGATGGTGGTATCCTGTCCGATATTCACCTGGGGATAGGGAACAACTTTCACCACGATGCTGTCTCTGGCCTGACACTTTCCTAAATTGGCAGTCACGCGGTATTTGGTGGTTGAGAGAGGCCGTATGACAGGGTTTTTGATGGGGTCGACTACTTCACCTGTGGATGAAGTCCATAAATAACTGAGTGCATAGCTGATGGGTGATAGAACAATGGGGTCTGTTTGGCAGATGGTGGTATCCATGCCTGCATCAACATCGATAAATTGTAAAACATTGACGGTAACGGTGTCTTGACTGATACACCCATTATCTTCTACCCTGATCACATATCGGGTTGTATCCCTCGGATAGACGAGTGGACTGGCGGTATTTTTAAATAGTATTCTGTTTTCATTCGGACCCGCAGTGGGCGTCCAGTTAATGATTCCCGAACCGATATTGGCAGAGAGGCGAAGGGTATCGATGCTGCAAATCAGGGTATCTTTAAAAGCAAGCGATAAAACTGGTTTGTCTAAAATGTTGAGTGTTTTGGTCACCGAGTCTGCACAACCAAAGGAATTCTTCACATATAATTTTACCTGCACTGTACCGGAATTGGCATAGGTCCAGGCAGTATCTTTCGCAGAGGCAGTATCTAAAGTCGATGAATTATCTCCAAAATTCCATCTCCGTTCAACAATGCTACCATATTTATTGGTGGAAACATCCTGAAAGGTATAGGGGTTCAGAAAGCAATTGCCGGCGGCATTAAAATTCACCCTTAGGTCGGGATAAACTTTCACGATGGTTGTTGCAGAGTCTTTACATCCACCGGCGGTGGCCACCACTAGTTTTACCGTGTAAGTGCCACTGTCTTTTCCGCTGTTCAAAAAGTCATAGGTCGGTGTCGGAGAGGAGGAAGTATCGGTATTGATTCCGGCCACACCAAAGTCCCAGAAATAAGATGTGATCGAGCTGTTGCTGGATTCATTCTGGAAGCTAAGGGTTGTACCATTACAGGTAATGTAATTGGGTTTTAGTTCTGCTGCGGAAATCGAACACCCCGCCACCGTGATGTGTATTTCTTTTTTAGTGCTCCCAATTAAAACGCCATTCCTGTATTCATTGGCGCAAACCGCCACTACATATTGACCGGTAACCCCGGGTGCTGTACCACTAATGATGCCTGTATTTGGATCGATGGTAACAGTGGGCCCCAATGGACTGTTACCGGGGAAAGAGGGATTGTAGGGAACGGATGCATAGGGAGGAGCAGTTGGGGGATTGGGAATGGATACGCCGGTACCACCTCCAATCGATCCATTACAAAAACTATAAATGATTTGATCGCCGTCAGCATCCGTAGCACTAAAATCAAAGGTGAAAGGTGAATTAAAGCAGACAATGGCCGTATCTTTTTGCGCAAATACCGGACTGCTGTTTTTGGAATAATCTGTTCCGGTGATTACCCCGGGGATGGTATTTGAATAGCTCACACCAATATTGCCTGAATTGCCCGATACATTTACAATACCCGTAATGCGGCAGCATCTTTGAACTGTCAGTGTATAACCATCCGGATTATCAGGCAGGTCGATTGTCAAATCATATCGGAGAATCAAAAAACATACGCGAGGGGGTGCATTAAGACAGGGGCTGAAACTATTTTTATCTAAGGTTACTTCAGCACTCTTTGGAACAGTTTCTGTTCTTATTCGCTCTCCGGTGCGGCTATTGAAAAATCCAAGGAAAACTTGACCGTCTCGCTGGGCTGCGGTGGAGTTACAATCCATGTATTGACGAACAATTATTTCATACCGGGAAGTATTGGGAGTCGCTCCCGGCCCCACGTAACTATATTGTATCCAACCTCCTTTTAGGTGAGCTGCCTCCGATGAAAAAATGCCTAAGAGCAGAAATAAAAAAAGCAGCCGAAATCTCATTTGGGACAAGAATTAGAATATAAAACACCTGAATACCTATATGAAGATAACTACATTCAAGTATTCGTTGCCTACATGCACAGATTTAAATAAGATTTTAACGGTTTTTCAAGTCCCGGTCTGATGCGGAAATCGTATTCGTCCTCTCCCTAATGAATACTGCAAAAATCCAATATGATTTGTTGAAACGCTTCGGGCATTTCCAGCATACTCATGTGGCCGGCCTGTTCCATCTCAATCACCTTTGCATTTTGCATATTTTTTGCCTGCTCGTAAACATCGCGTGCCGGTATCAGTTCATCTTTACTGCCCACCAGGAATAAAACCGGACCAGTGAACGATTGCAGCACATGGGTGCGATCGGCACGCTGTATCATGGCTTCATAATAGCCAATGAGTGCTGATGCAGAAAATTGATTCCCTGCTTTTATCAAATGTTCTATGACCGCCGGATTCGTTCGTCGAAACTCCTCAGCGAATAACCCCGGAAGCGATAAGGTTAGAAAGGCGGATGCGCCTTCTCTTTTAATAAAATCAATGGACTGCTTTCTTTTATTGCGTCGCTCTTCTGAATCAGCATAGGCGGTTGAGTGTATTAAGCCCAAACCGCTTATCATACCAGGATAACGTTCCGCAATGGCCAGGGCAATGTATCCTCCCATGCTATGGCCCAATACGATGCATGTAGCTACTTGCTCCCTCTCCAACAAAGCATGTATGGCGTCTGCCAGTTCTTCTATGGTGGGATGAAAATCTTTCCAAGCGACTGACTTTCCTGAACCGGGTAGATCAGGTATCAAAACAGTCGCCATTCGTTCTAAGTGGGGTATCAGTTGCTGAAATACCGTTCCATCTTCGCCAAAACCATGCAGTAAAAGTACGGTTGGTCCTTTTCCCGCCTGTCGATAGAATAACTCAGCACCACGGTATTCGATGCACTTGGTTATCATTTTCTGGCGAGTCGTTTTTTCAGCCACTGCCAGGAGTGCCAGCTGAGCGCCAATACGGCCATGAACGACATCAAATAATAGATCCAGTCTCCGTACTTCACATACGGGGTGATCCGATCATTTACAGGAACGGCATATTTGATCGCCCCACTCGTGGCCCAGGGAAGTGAGGTCAATATATTTCCTTCTTTATCAATGATGGCAGATATACCGGTATTGGCAGAACGAACAATCCATTTACCGGTTTCAATCGCCCGTAACCTAGCCATTTGCAGGTGTTGTCGGTGGCCGGGTGTATTTCCCCACCAGCCATCGTTGGTAATGATGGTGAGTACATTGGCACCCCGTTTCACATAACTGCCGGTATATTCCCCATAAATACTTTCGTAACAAATGATAGGGGCAGCATGAAAGGGACTGCTGTTGTTCTGTAAGACAACGGGACTGGTGGATCTGCCGTATCCACCCGAAGTGCCGCCAAACTGTTCAAATACCGGTGATAAAAAGCGTAAAAAATTGGGTAGTGTTTCTACACCCGGCACTAATTTGCTTTTATAATAAAATTGTAGTGATTCATTTTGTTGTGCGAGTACGGCTGCATTCATGGCATCATAAAAATTTCCGTTGCCATCCAGCCGGGCACTTACTGAGATTTTTTCTTTTCCGTAGTTCACAAACAATTCTATTCCGCTCAACAGTGATACTTTAGGATGTCGGGCCAGCATTGCGAAAACCGGTTGATAGTAACTGTTGCTAGCAGTATTTTCCTGCCAGTCGCCCGCACTGAGAGCGGTTTCCGGCCAAACGACCAGCCGTGTGTTGCTGTCAATCTCTTGCTCAGTTAAAGTGACCAAGCGCTTAATTTGTGCAGCAATGGAATTGATGGAAAATTTCTGATAGGGATCTATATTGGGCTGAACTATGACAACATTACCGGGTGCCGGATCATCTGGCTTTTTATCGATGGAGGCATACCGATTATAGGATATGAGAAATGCAGCCAACAGAATCAGGGTAACGAGCGCTGGTTTTCGGCTGCTGATAGATTTTTTTTGAAGCATTGCCTGCAACACATCGAATAGACAGATATTAGTTATCAATACCAGAAGTGTACCACCTCCAATGCCACTTATTTCATACCACTTCACCCAGGAGGGGTGCATGCAAAATACATTGCCCAGGTGCAGCCAGGGCCAACTGATCTGCCAGTTCAAGTGAATGAGTTCAAAAGTCATCCAGAAAAAAACCAATGCGCTGTAACCGGCTCTTGTTCCATATTGACGCATGAAATTCCTATAACCAAGCCAGGGCACACACATCAGCAAGCTGTTGGCAATAATGGCAGCAATGGTTCCTACATCCGTTGAATTCCAGATCCACCAGGTAGTACCGGTATTCCAGATCAGCATGGCCAGGAGAACCAGTAGAAACCAGTATATTTTTTTAATGGGCTCTTGTGCCAGCAACAGCAAAGGAATCCAGGCAATAAAGATGAGCCAAGTAAGCGATGAGTCGGGCCAAGCCAATGCAAGCAGGCAACCAGCTAAGATACTCAGCAACCAACGAGTTGAATGTTTCAAATGAAATGTTTCAGTTCTTAGAATGAAAAAATTCCGGGTTTCTATGATAAAAGTGCAGGTGTATTTGCACTATTTTTTACTATAATTCGGTGCCTCTTTTGTTATGTCCACATCGTGCGCATGGCTTTCTTTCATACCGGCTGCCGTAATTTGTATGAACGATGCTTTTTGCAGGGCTGCCATATTCTTTGCACCACAATACCCCATCCCTGCCCTGAGTCCACCAACATATTGATAAATGATTTCTGATAGGGCCCCTTTGTAAGGTACTCTTCCCTCAATACCTTCGGGAACAAATTTTTTGATGTCATCTTCCACATCCTGGAAATAGCGGTCGCTGCTACCTTGACTCATGGCCCCCATACTTCCCATCCCCCTGTATTGTTTGAATTTCCGGCCATCGAAAATGATGGTTTCTCCGGGACTCTCTTCCACACCTGCAAAGACGCTACCCATCATCACAGCACCAGCACCTGCTGCCAGCGCCTTTACCAGATCACCTGTATAACGGATACCGCCATCGGCAATAACCGGAATATTTTTCCCCTTCAATGCAGCAGCTGTTTCCATAATGGCTGTGAGCTGTGGCATACCTGCACCTGCTACGATGCGGGTTGTGCAGATTGACCCGGGACCAATACCAACTTTAATACAGTCAGCACCGGCATCGGCGAGTGCTTTGGCTCCGGCTGCAGTAGCCACATTCCCTGCAATGATGTTCAGTTGTTTGAAATTTTTTCTCAGTTGACGAAGTGCACTGATTACGCCCAGTGAATGTCCATGTGCGCTATCAAGGGTTACAACGTCAACGCCCACTTGCTGCAAGGCAGCTGCCCTGTCCATCAGGTCGCGGGTAATTCCCAGTGCTGCTCCCACCAACAAACGACCCAGTCCATCTTTGCCGGCATGGGGAAAATTCCTCAGTTGCAGAATATCGCGGTAGGTGATCAGTCCGATCAGCTTCCCTTGTTTATTTACCACCGGTAGTTTTTCGATTTTATACTGGCGAAGAATTTTCTCTGCTTTTTTCAGATCGGTTCCTTCCGGTGCCGTTATCAAGTTCTCTCTGGTCATCACCTCGGCAACTTTTCTTTTCCTGTCGTGCTCGAAACGCAGATCACGATTGGTAAGAATGCCTACCAGTTGATGGTGTTTGTCTACGACGGGTATGCCACCGATTTTGTTTTCCTTCATCAGGTGAAGGGCATCCCCGATGGTTGCATCCACCAGCAGTGTTATCGGGTCTATGATCATTCCACTTTCGCTTCTTTTCACCTTACGTACCTGCTCAGCTTGCTTTTCAATACTCATGTTTTTATGCAAGATGCCAAGTCCGCCTTCCCGTGCCAGTGCAATGGCCAGACCGGCTTCTGTCACTGTATCCATGGCTGCTGAAAGCATGGGGATATTCAACTTGATTTCGCGAGTCAGTTGGGTACGTATGTCTACATCACGCGGCAGCACCTCGCTGTAAGCGGGAACCAGTAATACGTCATCGTAGGTGAGTCCTTGTCCCAGAATACGGGAAGAAGAGGAGCGGGCGGGGGTAGAATTATTTCTTGTTGCCATGTGCAAAGATAGTCGCACCGGTGAAATCTTGCCAAAACATTTTTTTAAAGCCGCAGATGATAAAATATAGCATGTAACCGCCTGATAATTTGATATTTTTGACCCTTATTCTCCATTTCATGCCTTTGCAGCCCCCGGGTGAACATACGCGCTATTTTACTTTTCAATTTGCTTTACTGTGCCTGAGTAATTTGCTTTTCTCTGCCAGCTTTAATATGATGATTCCGGAACTGCCTGCCTATCTGACTGCTATGGGTGGGGCGGAATACAAGGGATGGATTATTGCACTTTTTACCCTCATGGCGGGCATTTCACGGCCCTTCAGTGGTAAGTTGACCGATACGGTCGGAAGGGTACCTGTTATGATTTTCGGGTCTTTGGTTTGTGTGGTATGCAGTTTACTTTATCCGGTCTTGCATACCATTGTCGGATTCTTATTGTTGCGTTTTTTTCATGGCTTTTCTACCGGGTTCAAGCCCACCGCTACTTCTGCATATGGTGCCGATGTGGTGCATGAATCCAGGCGGGGTGAAGCACTGGGTGCGCTCGCCATCGGTTATACCCTGGGGGCTACTATCGGACCGGTCATAGGCAGCTGGGTTGTATTGCATTATTCTTTCAATGCCATGTTTGTAACTTCTGCCGTCATGGCACTGGGTTCAGTTCTCATTCTATTCAATATAAAAGAGACCCTGCCCGAGCCGCAGGTATTTCGCTGGTCTTTGCTCAAAATTCCCCGAACAGAGATCATAGAGCCAACGGCACTTCGCCCGGCTTTAATTCTTTTTCTGCTGAGTATTTCACTGGGTGCTTGTTTGACTTTGGTGCCAGATTACTCTACTGAACTGGGTATGCGCAACAAGGGTTTATTTTTTACCTGTTTTACCATCACTTCCCTTTTTATTCGCTTGGTAGCTGGAAAATCTTCCGATCGTTTCGGTCGGCAGGTGGTATTATTTTTCTCCTCCTTGGCATTAATGGTAAGCATGTTGATATTGGCCATGGCTCATTCTTATCTGTTATTATTGATGGGTGCCGGTATTTTTGGGATGAGCTTGGGGATGAATTCGCCTACCGTTGCTGCTTGGGCTGTAGACCTTTGCGCGGTGGAGCACCGCGGAAAAGCCGTGGCTACTGTTTACATTGCTTTGGAAGCCGGAATTGGCGGGGGTGCCTTACTCAGTGCCTGGATCTATGATAATCAACCCAGTCATTTTTTCTATGCCTTTTTGTTGCCTGCTTTTTGTGCAGCTATATCTATGGTGCTGCTGTATCAGTGGATAGGTAAGAACAGAACAGCCAATGCAGCATCTGTTCGGTAACCTCAGCTTATTTTTTCAAACCTTTTTCCCGGTAAACACCGAACATCTTGTTTCAATTCCAATTGAAGCAAAATGGCAGCGAGGCGACTGGTTTGCCATCCAGTACTGATCATTAATTCATCTACTGATATTTGATGGGTACCTGGCAGGTGGCTTAAAACAAATGATTCATCTGCCGTGAAATCTTCAAATAAATACTGCTGTATCGCAGCGGGTGTTTTTTTTTCTTGCCATCCCAGCCAGTCCATGAATGCAGCGGGGGAGGTATATAAGATCGCCTTATTTTGTTTGATCAGTTGCAGGCAGCCGGTATGATAGCGATCATAAATTTTCCCCGGCACGGCAAACACATCCCGGTTATATTGAAAAGCCAGTTCTGCGGTAATCATACTGCCTCCTTTAACGGCGGTTTCTACAACCAAAGTGGCATCTGAAAGTCCTGCAACAATTCGGTTCCGTCGGGGAAATTGATGTTTTTCCGGGAGTGCTTTACTGTTGAATTCCGTTAGTAAACCACCAAGGGTACACATTTCTGTTGCCAGGGGTTGGTGTTGCCAGGGATAGATGGTGTTTAGTCCGTGCGCCAGCACACCAATCGTGGGCACACCTTTTTGCAAGGCTGATCGGTGGGCGATGGCATCAATGCCAAATGCCAGTCCACTAACAATCATCACATCCGCTCTGCTCAATTTGTCGATCAATTCTTCTGTTACCTGTTTTCCGTAGTTGCTGCTATTGCGGGTACCAATGATGCTCAGTATCCGGGGATGGTTTAGGTTGGCGGTACCTTTATAGAAAAGGAGTGCTGGTGGGTCATAACATTGCCTGAGCCGATGTGGGTAGTTGGGGTCGGTCAAGAAAAGGGGTGTGATGGCATGTTCTTTTATCCATTGCCATTCTTTAGCGGCCTCTTCCAGCACCTGCTTATTTTTCATTTCCTTGCAGGCTGCTTCTGTCATCTGCGGAACACGCAACCATTCCTTTCTTGAACTGTTCAAGACGGCGGTGGCAGTGCCAAAATGTTCGACGAGGTTTTTGATGCGTACCGGACCAAGCGCAGGTATCAGGGTTAGTGCAATACGATGCAGCCATTCATCTTCCATGCGCGAATATCCAACGCATGAATCAGGTAAGCAATGGTATTAATACCTAATTAGAGTCGGTCGATGCCAATAATCGTAAAGCTGGTTCTTCGGTTGAGGGCGCGGCCGGCTTCCGTTTTGTTATCTGCTATGGGTTGACTGGATCCATATCCTTTCCAACGAAGACGTGGTGCGGCGATTTTATTTTCTATGAGGTAGTTTGCTATGGACTTCGCCCTGTTTTCAGAGAGCAGCCGGTTGTTTTCTGCTAAGCCGGAATTATCTGTATGTCCTCCTATTTCAACTCGGATGGAAGGATTTTCATTCATCAGGTTGATCAGTTTATCCAGTTCAATTTTTCCTGCTTCAGGCAGTGTAAAAGAATTGGATGCAAATTGAATGTTAGAGAAAGTGAGACTTGCATTCAAACGAATAGGTTGTAGTGAAATATCTTTTCGATAAATGCTGTCAGGTATTTGAGTAGATAGTTGAAATAATTCACTATAAAATAGATAGCCTTTTCTGTTGACTGTAAGTGTGTAATCGTTCCCTGCGGGAAGGGTGATGAAATAATTTGCCTGCTCATCGGTTTGCACCCGCATCCAGGTTTTCCGGTTGTTGTTGACAGTCAATTCAACAACGGAGGGAAGGGCTTTTCCTGTAAGCTGATCTTTGATTTTTCCCTTTAAATAAAATGTTTTGAAGGGCTGTAAATCTTTGCGCAGGGTAAATCGGTAGAGGTCCATTCCGCCCCTTGAATCACTGCGGTCACTGGAATAGTAAGCGGTAATGCCGTTGGCCGCAACTGCCATCATTCCTTCATTTTCGATGGTATTGATGGGATAACCAAGGTTTTGCGGCTTTCCCCATTTACCATCGCTGTTCTTTCTGGCAATAAATAGATCGGAACCGCCATATCCCGGCCATCCGGTGGAAGTAAAAAAGAGCGTTTGGTTATCGGCATGAATGAATGGGGCCATCTCGTCGCCGGGCGTATTGATGATGGGTCCCATATTCTCGGCTTCGCTCCATTTTCCATTGGCTAAGCGATTGGAGTAATAGAGATCGGATCCACCAAATCCACCGGGACGAGAACTGGTGAAGTAGAGTGTACTTTTATCCGGACTCAACGAGGGGGCTGTATCCCAAAATTCTGAGTTGATAGCCGGGCCTAAATTTTCAGGTTCACTCCAGCCCTCCGGTGTTGCATAAGAAATATAGATATCAAAACTTCGATATCCCTGGTCGGGAAAAATGGCGGCGAAGAGCAGCCAATCCCCGTCTTGTGAAACACTGATGGCTCCTTTTTTAGGTTCCTCGTTCAGGTTGCCAGGAATCGTTCTCCAGCGCGTAAATCCGTTCCCGCGAAAAGCGGTTTCTATAAAATTTTCCCTTCCCCCTTCTCTTCTGGTAAAAACAAGCAGACTATCATTGATGGTAACGGTGGGATAATATTCTGAACTATTTGTGTTGACTGAATCACCCAGGTTCTCAGGAGAAAAGGTATAAGTGGAATCAGGATGTTCTTTGGCATAATTCAATGCAAATTCGTAGCAGGACTTTCGGTACAATCCGCTGCGTTTGCTTTTGTCATTGAGGCGGGGAGTGGAAAGAAAACGGTTCACTGCCTGCAGTGCCGAAGCGAAATCTCCTTTGCCAGCCAGGTTGATGGAGTAAGGAAGGCCATAAGGAGCAAAATAATTGCTGTCTATCAAGCGGACTCTCTCATACCACAGGATGGAAGAATCATATTTCTTAAGCTGTCCATACACACCTGCCAGTGATAGCAAGGCATCTGCGAAATTGCTATCGAGCTGTACACTTTTTTTTAAAAGTAGAATACCCAACTGATAACGCTCGTCTTCTAATTGACGAATGGCCTGTTCATAGAAGGTGATTGCTTTAGTATTCACTTTGTCGGGCTGGTAACCTTGAGCCCAAGATCTACTGAAAGAGAGGAACAAGAGCAAAAGAAAAAAATGCCTGCACATGACAGCAATTTCGGTTAAAGCCTGTGAAACCTGTGTTAAAGGGCGTGGAATGAAAGAAAATGATCAGGGGATGGCAGCAAATTTATGCACCTGCATACTCAGCTGCCAGTTTGGATGTTGTTGTATGAAATCGATGATCTCGGGTAAGATTTTTTCTCGCTGGTCCCACTCAGGTTGCAAATAGAGCTGACAATCTTTTGGAACCTGTTGCTCCCATTCGGTTGCCCAGGTCAGATCGTGCCGGTTATAGGCAACTATTTTTAATTCATCTGCTTGGGCAATGACTTCTGGTAAAGGCGCTTTGAATTTTTTTGGGGAGAGACATATCCAGTCGAAATGCCCCGATAGGGGGGAAGATCCGGATGTTTCCAGGTGAACGGTTTTTCCGATGGCGTGCAAGGCATCGGTTAGATCGTTCAGTTGGTGCAACAAAGGTTCGCCACCTGTGATGATAACAATTTTTGCCGGGTGGCCGGCTGCTTCCGCTGCAAGCGAACTAATGCTGCGTTTAGGGTGAAGGGCAGCATCCCAGCTTTCTTTCACATCACACCAAAAACATCCTACGTCACATCCTGCCAGTCGAATGAAGAAGGCTGCTTTCCCCTGGTGAAAACCTTCCCCTTGCAGGGAGTAAAAGGTTTCCATTACCGGAAGTTCAGTTGTAGTTACAGGAGCCAAGTCAGTTGCGGTCGACATCTTAGGAAGCATGGTTTTGATAAGCCTGTAAAGTATTTTTCAATAAGCCGGCTATGGTCATCAGTCCGACTCCCCCCGGAACGGGTGTGATGGCTTCGCACAGGGGAGCCACCTCATCATATGCTACATCGCCTTTGATGCGGAAGCCTTTCTTCGCAGTGGCATCGGGTACCCTGGTAATTCCAACATCTATGATGATGGCACCCGGTTTCACCATGTCAGCTTGAACAAATTCGGGTTTTCCGAGTGCAGCCACCAGAATATCTGCCTCGCGGGTGAGGGCCGGCAGATCGGGGGTGTGGGAATGGCAGAGGGTTACGGTACAGTTGCCATAAGGGATATTGCTGCTCAGCAAGATGCTCATGGGACGGCCAACGATGTTGCTACGACCAATCACTACGGCATGTTTGCCTTTAGTCGATAATTGAAAATGCTCTAACAAGAGCATGATACCATAGGGAGTGGCTGGAATAAAAGTTGGTAATCCTTGCACCAGTTTACCGGCACTGATGGGGTGAAATCCATCTACATCTTTATTCGGATGGATGGCTTGAATGATCACTGATTCCCGAATATGTTTGGGCAGGGGCAGTTGCACTAAGATGCCATCTATGCCGGCATCGTTATTGAGTGCTGCAATTTTCTCCAGCAGTTCATTTTCTGTCACTTCTGATGGGAGACGGATTAGGGTCGATTGGAACCCCGTTTCTTCACAGTTTTTCACTTTACTGGCCACATAGGTTTCACTGGCTCCGTCGTTACCAACCAGTATGGCGGCCAGGTGGGGCGGTCTTTTTCCGGCACTGGTGATGCTGTCTGTCGCTTTTTTTAGTTGCTCCTTTATCGCCTGGGAGGCGATTTTTCCATCTAGTACAATCATGGTGCAAAAATATTCGAATTGGAGCGTGGTAACTATTTTTTGTATTTCTTTTCGTAATTCAACAGAATTACATAAATATTATTGATAAATATCGATTAATACATAGTATAAATTATATATTTCAATTTTGCATGGAATATATATATAATATTTATCAATTTGTTAACGTCATGCAGCATTATGGGTAAGGATAATGTCATTTTATGGGTAGCATAAAAAAAATCAATAAAAATTTTAACCTTTGTTAATGTTTTATTAATTTCAACCATTAAAGTCTAGACAAAAGTGCTTTTTGAACTATTCAGAAGCACGATAAAACTACAGAGGCATAGTAGAAAAATTTGGACAAAAGGATATAATACGCTGTATTAAAATTTACTATAAGTTAAAATTTTTTATTATTCATTTTAAACAACCAACAACATGAGAAAAATTGTACCAATGCTGGTTTTGCTGCTGTTCTTCGGAGCGACGGTAAATGCCCAGACAGTTGCAGTTCAGGGAAAGGTTTCGGATGTTAGTGGCCCAGTGGCCAATGCTACCGTTCAGGAAAAAGGAACCAAGAACATCGTGAAGGCGGATGCCAACGGTGTTTTCAACATTCGTGTTAAGCAAGGTGCTACCCTCACCATTTCTGCTATCGGCCACGATAATGCAGATGTGACGGCATCTTCGTCTTACATGAACGTAGATTTAAAAACTAGAGCTGATGAGCTTCAGGAAGTAATGGTGACTACCGCCTTTAACGTGAAAAAATCACAGCGGACCACCCCTTTCAGTTCACAAGTAATCAAAGCTGATCAGTTGAACGTGATTCGTCAACCGAACCTGAACAATGCCTTGGCAGGAAAGGTGGCCGGTGTTCAGTTCCGCGGACAAAGTGCTGCCAAATTAAATGATCAGGGCTTCCTGCGTATACGTGGAGGTGGATCGCTTTCTGATGTGGCCCCTATTTATGTAGTAGATGGTACACTAACCAACTCATTCGATATCAATCCGGATGATGTGGAAGACGTTACCGTTTTGAAAGGTGCAAACGCTACAGCACTTTTTGGTAGCCGTGCCGTAAATGGTGCCATCGTTGTAACAACCCGCAAAGGGGGTGGTAAAAAAGGTATTGGTATCGAGGTGAATCAAGGTCTTATGTTTGATAAGGCTGCTTTTCTTCCCAAATACCAGAATGATTATGGTGGAGGTGATGGCGACTGGCTCACCTTTAACTATGTAGCAGGTATGCCGGCTGAGTGGCAGGGCCTGAATGGCAAGCGTTATCGCGACTTTACCGATGATGCCAGCTGGGGACCGAAAATTGATGGTGGTGAATACATCCCCTGGTATGCATTCATTCCCGGACACAGCAGAAGCGGACAAACGGCTTCTTTTGTGGCACAACCCAATAACGTGCGTGATTTCTGGAATACCGGTATCACCAACAATACCAATGTGAGCTTTACACAAAGCAATGGTGCCGGTCAAAATCTTCGTGTTTCTTATACCAACCAGTCCATCCGTGGATTGTTGCCCAATACCAAATCGCTTCGTCACAACTTATTCGCATCATTTAACATGGACCTGGGTAAGCTCTTTACCTTGAATGCCAATTTAACTTATACGAATCAGCGCATCAATGGAGAGTTTGGTGATGGATATGCCAACAACTCCTCTGGTAACTTTAACCAATGGTTCCACCGCGATCTGGATATTAATATTCTGCGCGACTTTTCTAATTTCAAGACCCCGATTGGTACCATTGCTTCTTGGAACTTCCGTCGGAACCCAGGTGCCTGGAGTGCTGCTGCA
Source organism: Sediminibacterium sp. (assembly GCA_040374385.1). Lineage (GTDB taxonomy): Bacteria > Bacteroidota > Bacteroidia > Chitinophagales > Chitinophagaceae > Sediminibacterium. Next base: position 27,542 of record JBEIUM010000001.1, read on the forward strand.
CCAAGAAACAGTGTATATGGTGCTAACTACTGGTACAATCCTTATACCTATTATGAGCAACTCAATTATGCACAATACCGCGATCGTTTGTATGGAGATGTGGGTCTGACCTACAAGATCAATAACCACCTGAAAGTGCGTGGTACAATTCGTACGGATCAATTCAATGGTAACGTAGAAAATATTATACCTAATATTCTTGAGTTTACCGGTGTTCAAACAGGTTACCTGGCAGGTTATGGAACCAGTACAACGGTGAATAAAGAGTGGAATTTTGAAGGAGTAATCAACTACAATAATAACTTCGGCGATTTTGCAGTATCTGTAAATGCAGGTGCCAACCGTTTGTCTATTCGTAACCGGGCTGTTTCTGCCAATACGAATAATGGTCTGAACGTACCGGAATTATATGCTATCAGCAATTCCAAAACGACTGCTACCATTTCGAATAGTCGTTCCGATCAACAAGCGAACTCTTTATTTGCTTTCGGTGATATTGAGTACAAAAAGTACCTGAGTTTAACATGGGCGGTAAGGAACGACTGGTTCTCTACATTGCCTGCCAATGATAACTCACTGTTGTCACCATCTCTGGGTACTTCATTTGTATTCACTGATTTTACTAATAAAGCTTTGCCTTGGTTAAGCTTTGGTAAAGTGTTCGCTTCGTGGGGTAGAAAGCCGGTGGCGCTCAATCCTTATGAGTTGAACCTGAACTATTCTGTTAATCCACTTTTGTGGGGAAGCAACTTCCTGATGTCAACACCCGATGTTGCTCCGGATGCTAACTTAAAAGGTTCGTTGATCACTACCTGGGAAGCTGGATTTGACCTGCGTTTTGCCAAGAATAAAATTGGCTTAACACTGACTTACTTCTTTGAAGATAATATCAAAGCGCCGCTTCAGGTTACCAGCAGTGGTGTGAGTGGTTTTACTGCTCAGCGTATCAATGCTGCCTGGATACAGCGTAAGGGTATTGAAACTGAATTAACTGCCAGAATCATCGATAAGAAAAACTTCCAATGGCGCGCCAATGGTACCTTCTCTTACCTGCTTGATAATCCGGTGAAAGAATTAGCACCCGGATTGTCTTCTATCGTTCTTTCCGGCGGTTCTTTCGGTACTCGTTTTGCACGGGCCTTCCACATTGCAGGTCAACAATGGGGTACTTTGAGAGGCGGTGGTATTCGCCGCAATGATGCAGGTCAACCATTGATCACCACGAATGGATTTAGCGGTGGACTCGGTTGGTACAGTGCCGGCGACGCTACGAAAGAATGGGGTTCAGTTGTACCCAAGATTACAGGTGGTCTTCAGAACTTCTTCACTTATAAGCGCTTTAACATGGGAGTTTCTATCGACTATCAATTTGGCGGTCAATTCTTCTCCCTGTCTGAACAGTGGGGTAACTTCTCCGGTTTGATGGAGAACACCGGCGGATTGAATGACAAAGGAAATCCTATTCGTAATTCAGTAGCCAGTGGTGGTGGTGTACGTGTAACAGGTGTACAGGCTTCCGATGGAAGAACACCGGTAGATGTATATGTTGAGGCATATGACTACTTCCACCAGTTCTACTATCAGCAAATTGCTGAACCCTTTGTACATAGTTTGAGTTGTGTAAAGGTGCGTGAAGTGAGCCTTGGTTATAATATCCCGGTTCAGAAGCTGGGTAAATTTGGCCAGGTGTTCCAGGGAGCCAACATTTCTCTGACTGCCCGCAATCCTTTCATTTTGTATAGAGAGACCAAGAACTTTGATCCTACTGAGATCAGCGGTCAGTTTGGTGAAGATGGCCAGATGCCCGGAACTCGTTCAATTGGGTTTAACCTGAAAATGAATTTCTAATAACCCTTAAATGTATATACAATGAAAAGTATGAATATCAATAAAATCGTTATCGTGCTTGGGTTATCAGCTATGGCAGCAGTGGGCTGTAATAAGCGTATAGATGATTTTGGAACGATCAATAGAAACCCGAATGCTACGACCGTTCCTATTACCTCTGCCTTGTTGACCAACGTACTGGCTAATGCCGGTAATAACGTCTGGGGTGGTGCCATCAACACTACAGCCGGATTATATTGTCAGTATATGGCTGAGACTCAGTACACGGATATTTCCCGCTATGCTACCCCCACCATTAACTGGGATGGTACTTATGCCGGCGATATGTATGACCTACAGAACATCATCAATACCAATACGGATGCTGGAACAAAAGCAACGGCAGCTCAATACGGTTCGAATGCCAACCAGATTGCCATTGCGCGCATCCTGAAAGCGTATTACTTCATGACATTGACAGATGCTTATGGAGATGTTCCTTTTTCTCAAGCTTTGAAAGGAGTGGGTACCATTCCTTATGACAAGCAGGAAACCATCTATCCGGCGTTGCTCACCGAACTCAAAGAAGCAGTTGCTCAATTTGACAACGGTGCAACGGTACAGGGCGATGTGATGTATTCCGGTAATACAACTAAATGGAGAAAATTGGCCAATTCACTCAGAGCTATTTTGGCACTTCGTATGTCTAAAGTATTTCCGAGCACAGGTCAATTAGCTGCTACCGAATTCGCTGCAGCACTTACTGCTGGCGTGATAGATGCCAACGCAGACAATGCCAATATTCCTTACCCTGGGGGTAATTATCGTAATCCGATCTACAACTATTACGTAATTACGCAACGTTTCGACTATGCAGTTAGTAAAACCATCACCGACCAGTTGACTACACTGGGCGACCCACGCATCAACACTTTCGGCAATAACAGTAAGGGCTTCCCTTATGGTTTGACCAGAAGTGATGCACTGGCATGGCAGACACTGAATCCTACATTTGCCTTTTTGTTAGGGTTTACTGCCACACCTCAGACGCTGCCTTTGAGTCTTGTTTCTGCCGGTCAGGTATTTCTGGCAAGAGCCGAAGCTGCCAAAAGAGGCTGGACCACTGAGAATGCTGCAACTGTATACGCTTCAGGCATTACTGCTGAAATGAACCGTTGGGGTATTTCGAATGCAGCTGCCATCAGTTCCTATCTGGCACAACCCGTTGTTGCCCTGGATGGATCTGCGGCAGACCTTCAGAAAATTGCTGAACAGCGTTGGCTGTCACACTTCCCCGATGGAAATCAGGGTTGGGCTGAGTGGCGCAGAACGGGCTTCCCGGCTCTTTCTCCCGCTCCCGGTCAAAGCAATCCCGTTCCTCGTCGGATTCCTTATGGACCCAATGAGCCTCAGCTGAACGCGACCAATTATGCTGCTGCTGCTGCACTCTACAGCAACAATTCTCAAAATGCTCGCATTTGGTGGGATAAGTAAAAAATGACTACTTCTATTAAGGGCCGATACTTTTATCGGCCCTTTTTTTTGCCTTTTTTTGAGTGAATTCTTTTATTGCTGAACTACCAATTGTATGCAGGGGTATAAACTTTAAAGGGAGACCCACCTGCTTTTCAAACAATCAATGCTATCGCTTCAGTTAAACCATTGGCAGCAGCCATGGAAATGATTAGCTTTGTGCCAATATCAACTGCATGGAAACACAACCCGCCAACCAATTGAACATCGAAATTTCTGAAGAAGTGGCTGAAGGCAGCTATGCCAACTTGGCCATCATTACCCACAGTAATGCAGAATTTGTAATTGATTTCGTCAATATCATGCCCGGCACACCTAAAAGCAAGGTTAAATCCAGGGTAATCTTTACCCCCATGCATGCCAAGCGATTCATGAAGGCCCTGCAGGAAAATATCAGTCGTTTCGAGGCCAGCAACGGCACCATCAAAGATCTCGAGCAAATTGAGATTCCGATGAATTTCGGCGGATTGACTGGCCAGGCATAGGGCATCATCAGATCATTCCTTCATCTGCGAAGCTGAAATACCCTTCCTGACTTACAATGATGTGGTCAAGCACTTGTATATCCATCAATGCTGCTGCCTGCTTGATTTTATGTGTGAGCTGTTCATCTGCCTTACTCGGCGTCAGGTTGCCACTGGGGTGATTATGACACAGCACCAAAGCAGTAGCATCCTGCTCCAATGCCTTTTTCAGAATAATGCGCGGGTCAGCCACGGTACCGGTGAGTCCGCCTTCACTGATGGTCTCTAATGAAAGTATGCGGTTACCTCTGTTTAGGTATACCACCGCAAAGACTTCCCGCCTGCGGTGTTCCAGTTTTGCCTGTAGGTATTCGGCAACATCCTTACTGCTATGAATTCTTAATTTAAAATGCTCTGCCGCCTTCCTTCTGGCCCCCAATTCCATCGCTGCCAGAATGGTAACCGATTTTGCAGCCCCGAGTCCCTCAATCTTTCCATTCACCAGTTCCTGCACACTCATCGCAGCCAAAGCAGCCAGGTCATTATGCGCATAGAGCAGCATATTTTTAGCTACATCCAGTGCTGAGTGATTGCGGGTTCCATGGTGAATCAAGATAGATAATAGCTCTGTAACGCTTAAACTGTGCGGTCCGAGGCGCATGAGTTTCTCCCGGGGCCGATCTTCTTCCGCCCATTCCTTGATCGATAATTTTCGCATGTGAACAAATTGTAATTAAGTCAATATAATTATTCCTTCCTGAATATCTATCTTCGCTCATATCCACGGTTTTATGAATCCTTCCGTTAAGATTTTTTCAGGTACCGGCTCACAAGCTTTAGCCGAAAAGATTGCACAACGCTTCGGCGCCACCCTGGGAAAAATTAATATCCAGCAATTCAGCGACGGCGAATGTCAGCCGATATTTCTGGAAAGTATCCGCGGTGACTATGTGTTCCTGGTGCAAAGCACCTGTTCACCTACCGATAACCTGATGCAGTTGCTACTCATGATTGATGCTGCTAAAAGGGCCAGCGCCTATCGGGTAGTAGCAGTGATTCCCTACTATGGGTATGCTCGCCAAGACCGAAAAGACAAGCCGAGGGTAGCTATAGGTGCGAAACTCATTGCTACGCTGCTTGAAGCGGCGGGTGCTGATCGGGTAATTACCATGGACCTCCATGCACCGCAGATTCAGGGATTCTTTGACGTGCCTGTAGACCACCTGGACAGTTCAGCTATTTTCATCCCCTATATTGACCAGCTTCGTTTGCCAAATCTCTCTTTTGCCGCCCCCGATGTAGGCAGTACCAACCGGGTGCGTGAAATCGCCAGTTACTTTAATGCTGAGATGGTGATTTGTGATAAACATCGCAAGCGCGCCAATGAAATTGCCAGCATGGTGGTTATTGGAGATGTGACTGACCGAGACGTTGTATTGGTCGATGATATCTGCGACACGGGCGGAACACTCGCCAAGGCAGCCGGACTGCTCAAAGAAAAGGGTGCCAGAAGCGTGCGTGCCATGATTACCCACCCGGTTTTGAGTGGCAAGGCCTATGAAAATATTGAAAACAGTGTTTTGGAGGAACTGGTGGTTTGTGATACCATCCCCCTCAAAAAGGAGTCACCCAAGATCAAGTCGATCAGTGTGGCCGACCTGTTCGCCATCGCCATCCGGAATGCCTATGAGAATAAGAGCATTACCAGCCTTTTCATCCATTCTCAACTCAGGGGCAGGGATAAATAACCCTTTTTAGCTCGTTTTTTATCTGGTTTTACCTAACTTTGCCGTCCCAAAACCTGGCAGGGACGAATGCTGCCTGTGTTAAGGGATCATTCATTAACCAAATTTTTTTATGAAAACAATTACAATCGAAGGTCAACTGAGGACCGAGCATGGCAAAAAAGCCGCCCGCCAGATTCGCTCTCAGGAAAACGTGCCAGGTGTAATTTACGGGGGTGCGCAGGAGATCAGTTTTTTTGCTTCTGCCAAGGCTTTCAAGCCCTTGGTCTACACCGGTGAATTCCAAATGGCCGAAGTAACAGTAGACGGCAAAAATTATCGTTGTATCCTGAAGGATCTGCAATTCGACAAAGTGAGTGATGCACTCATTCACGTAGATTTACTTGAACTGGTCGACGACAAAAAAGTGGTAGCGACCATTCCGCTGAAATTTACCGGTACATCCATCGGTGTACGTGGCGGTGGAAAGCTGATCACTAAAATGAAATCATTGAAAATTAAAGCCCTTCCCAAAGACCTGAAGGAATTTATTTCAGTAGATATCACCAACCTCGACCTGAATGGCAACATTCGGGTAGAAGATGTGAAAGAACCCGGAATGGAGATACTCAATTCTCCTCGTATTCCCATCGCATCTGTGGTACTTACCCGTCAGTTAAAACAAGAGGAAGCTACAGCTACAAAAGCTCCGGCTGCTGCACCTGCTGCTGCAAAAGCTCCGGCACCTGCAAAAAAGTAATTCTTATCAAACATGCTTTATCGACTGCAGGTCATTGGGCCTGCAGTTTTTTTTTGCCCACCTTCTGCATACCCTGTTGACTTAAATAATGTATTTTAGATAGTCCATTTTTATTCCATGCAACGTTTTTTGATTGTAGGGCTCGGCAACCCGGGACCCCAGTACCAGCATACGAGGCACAACATCGGTTTCGATGTAGTGGCAGCTTTTGTGCAAGCACATGGCGGCACATTTGTGTTGGGAAGACTTGCGGAAATTGCTACGGTAAAAATCAAAGGAAGAGAATTCGTCTGTATTCGTCCCACCACATTCATGAACCTGAGCGGACAAGCCTTTCGCCATTGGATGGAAAGGAAAATATTCCGGTAGAACAGACGCTCACCATCGTTGATGATCTGGCGCTGCCCCTCAGTAAAATACGTCTTCGTGGGTCAGGGTCTGATGCCGGTCATAACGGACTCAAAGACATTCAACAAGTGCTGGGCACCGATCGATATCCTAAACTTCGATTTGGCATCGGCAATCAGTTCCCCAAGGGCGGACAAGTCGATTTTGTATTGGGCAGGTGGTTACCCGAAGAGGAGCCCATTGTACAGGCAAAAATAAAGTCCTGTGGTACGGTAATCGAGTCTTTTGCTCTGGCCGGACTTGCCTATACCATGAATATGGCTAATCGACTGGAATTCAATTCTCAAGACAGTAATTTGCCTCCGGCGAAATAGCCTCTTTTTGTTGATATGTTCCGACACCGAAGCTAAGTTTCCCACCACCTCCTTTTTACCGTTTCCCTCATACAATTTTTTAGTTTTCAACTCGTTCTACACTCAAAGGGCATCTTATGCCCTGATTGAACCGTATGAAAATAATTTGTGTAGGCAGGAATTACGCGGCACATGCCAGGGAACTGGGAAATGAAGTGCCGGAAGATCCGGTGATCTTTATGAAACCGGCGTCGGCATTATTGCCCGAAGGGGCTGATTTCCGTTATCCCGCTTTTACCCGTGACCTGCATTATGAGGCAGAATTGGTACTTCGCATTGGCCGGCCGGGCAGTCATCTGTCAGCAACAGAAGCGCTGAATCATGTTGATGCCATTACAGTGGGCATCGATTTTACAGCCCGCGATGTGCAAGCAGCCTTAAAAACAAAGGGACTTCCCTGGGAAAAGGCAAAAGCCTGGGACCAGGCTGCTGTTATTGGAAAATGGCAACCTATGCGGACGGGTGATTTTCATTTTTCCATGAATAAGAATGGAGAAATGGTTCAGCAGGGCGACACCACCCACATGATATTTCCTTTTGACGTTCTTCTGGCGCATATATCTGAATACTTTTCGTTGGAACAAGGTGATGTAGTATTTACCGGAACACCTGCAGGTGTTGGGCCTTGTGTGCCGGGAGATGTGTTAGAGGGCTTTTTTGAAGATCAATCGGTTTTTATTTTAAAGATTCATGCATAACCACCCCCCGAACCGCATGTTGAACCTCACTACCTTATTGGATGCTTATCAGATGATGGTTACTGCGCGTACCATGTCTGATACGTATGCGTCTCATAAGGATGATTGTGCATACATGTTTGCCACTTCACGTGGTCATGAAGCAATACAAATTGCTACCGGACTTCAGTTGCAATCCTGCGACTGGCTGAGTGCTTGTTTCAGAGATGATAGCTTGCTCTTATCTCTTGGATTTACGCCCTATGAGTTGATGTTACAATTGTTGGCAAAAAAGAATGATCCTTTCTCCGGTGGCAGAACCTATTATGCTCACCCAAGTAGTAAAGATCCGGGTAAACCCTCTATCATACACCAAAGCAGCGCGGCTGGTATGCAGGCCATTCCCTCTACCGGATTGGCGCATGCCTTGCGCATTGCCGAGGAGACCGGCTCCATGAAATTGCGAAAAACCAAAGATGGCCAGTTGCCCATAGTGATATGTTCTATGGGCGACTTGGCACCCACAGAGGGTGAATTGGCTGAAGCGCTCCAGTTGGCTGCACAACAGCAACTGCCAGTGATTTATCTGGTACAAGACAATGGAAGAAATATCAGGGTTCAGGCGGATGATAAAAGAAATAATGGTTCTCATGACTGGTCAGTCATCTGTAAGGGCATTGAACAATTGCAATGTGACGGCAGCAATTTTGCTGAGAGTTTTTTAACTATGCAGCGGGCTACTCAAATTGCCCGCATTGAACGAAAGCCGGTATTGGTGTATGCGACACTTTCTTTTACCGGCTATCAGTCGTATGAATTAAAGAAAGGCGGGGGTCGCTACCAATCGATGAGCGGGCAAAGGCCACAGTTGGATCCTGTAGTGATTTTACGGAATGTTTTATTAGAGTCGGGTATCTCTGAAGATGATATGCGTATGATTGAGCAGGCTGTGAAAA
>JBEIUM010000276.1:0-2994 GCA_040374385.1 Sediminibacterium sp.
CTCGTAACTCGGTGAAAACAGACTGGGAAGTAGAACTGGCTGTGGTGATTGGTAAGCGCGCAAGCTATGTTACCAAGGAGGAAGCGATGTCGCATGTGGCAGGGTATTGTCTTCACAATGATGTTAGTGAGCGTGCTTTTCAATTAGAGCGGGGCGGCACTTGGGATAAGGGGAAGGGTTGTGATAGCTTTGCTCCGCTGGGCCCCTGGCTGGCTACCACGGATGAAATACCCGATCCGCATCAATTACATCTATGGTTAAGTGTCAATGGCCACCCTATGCAGGACAGCCATACTGATGACCTGATTTTTGATATACCTACCCTGATAGCCTATACGAGTTCTTTTATGACTTTGCTGCCCGGAGATATTATTTCAACCGGAACGCCTGCAGGCGTTGGCATGGGAATAAAGCCCGATCCAATTTATTTAAAAGTCGGCGATGAAGTGGAATTAGGTATCGACGGGTTGGGGTGTTCCAGACAAATCGTTATTGCTTCAGTTTAAAACAATCGTATGGAATTACAACTTACTAATAAGGTTGTGCTCGTTACCGGTGGTGCAAGTGGCATCGGTAAAGCCGTGGTCAGGGCATTAGCTGCTGAGGGAGCTTTACCGGTGATTATCGATCGGCAGGCAGCTGCAGCAGAGATGCTCACCGATGAACTACTCCGTCAGGGCCATACCGCTTTGCACGTGATAGGCGACCTAACTGCAGTAGATCGACCGGCACAGATCATGGAAGAAGTAGTGCGAAAACTGGGGCGCATCGATGGGTTGGTCAATAATGCCGGCATCAATGATGGGGTTGGACTTGAGCAGGGTGACCTAGAACGATTTATGCATAGCCTCCAACAAAACCTGGTGCATTATTATACCATGGCAAAATATGCCCTTCCTTGGCTGAAGCAATCACCCCAATCAGCTATTGTAAATATCATTTCTAAAACGGCTGAGACCGGGCAAGGTAACACCTCTGCCTATGCGGCAGCCAATGGGGGTCGCAGTGCCCTTACCCGTGAATGGGCCGTGGAATTATTGCCTTATGGCATACGTGTGAATGGGGTAGTGGTAGCAGAATGTGATACGCCGGCCTATCAAAACTGGCTGCAAACCTTAACTGATCCGGAGCAAAAATTAAAAGAAATTCAACAGCGTATTCCTTTGGGAAATAGGATGACGACACCTGAAGAAGTGGCTGCAGCGGTACTTTTTTTACTTTCACCTCTTTCATCTCATACGACCGGACAACTGCTGCATGTTGATGGAGGTTATGTGCACCTGGACCGGGCTTTATCTTCTTTGATGTTGAAGTAATAAAATTGTTTATTTTCACCCCCTAAAATTGACTACACATGAAAAAATCTCTTGGTATTGCCTTATTGCTGATACTTGCCTGTAATAAAAACAGCAACCAGCATTCTATGGTCGTGCCCGATGTTATACAGGCCGAAAAAAGACGCGGAAATATTACCGGTATTATCCGTGTGTATGATAACGACGGAAAGGAAATGCCGGATGCTGGCGGTGTAACAATCAAAATTGAACAAACCAATGTGACCACACAAAGTGCCACCAACGGATCTTGGAAACTCGATTCCATTCCTTTTGGAACCTATGATCTTTCTTTTTCCAAACCAGGCTTTGGCACCAGCCGCATCATGGGCTTATACCATGCTGCCGTGAACCATGCAACGACCAATGTAGGCTCTAACCGTTATATCAGCATGGTTTCTTCCATCAATATAACGAAGGTGGGTGTGCGGAAACTCAGTGAATCTGCTCCTGAGATAGCTGCTTTACTTGCCGCCGGTGTTATCAAAGAAGACGGTATCCTTTTCAATCCGGTATTTGTTAATACCAGTGGCGACGATAAAGCAGTTCGTTTCTTTTTCAGCACCTCGCCCGATGTAAGTTCAACTAATTTCATGGTGACGGAGAAACAAAGATTTTCCGGAAAAGAAACCGGATCAGAGAACGATAATTTTAAATTGAGTTGGTGGATAGATAATGGTTTCTCACCCGGGCAAACCATTTATTTAAAAGCATATGGCGACGCCAGAATTTCTGACGACTATGAAGATGCTGTTTCCGGGCTGACGATTTTCCCCTCCCTTTCAGCAAATGGTTCACCTGTTGTATCGTTTGTTCTGCCAGCTAAGTAATCAGCATTTACTTTAAAAATATCAATGTCGTGTACCTAGGGTGCGCGACATTTTTTTTACCTGTTACTCAACGCCAACGGTTCTAACCGGATAGAATTGAAATTCGATGAGCAGGTACTCGCTGACTATTTTTTGCAGAAATTCAGTATATTCAACATTCAAAATGAGCTATATGAAAAAATCATTCTTCATTGTAATGTTGCTGGTACTTGCTTGCAGCAAGAATAGTAATCAGCATTCGATAATTGTGCCCGATGTAATTCAGGCAGAAAATCGGCGGGGAAATATAATGGGAGGGGTACGCTTGTTCGATAAAGATGGTAAATCTTTGGAGGATGGAAGCGGCGTCACCATAACGATTGCTCAGTCGAATGTTTCAACACAATCCGATAAGTTGGGTAAATGGAAGCTTGACTCCATCCCCTTTGGTACATATGATCTCATACTTTCTAAGCCAGGTTATGGCACCTCGCGCATCAAGGGTCTCTACCATGCTGCCAGCAACCATGCGACCACCCTTGTAAAAGCTACCACCTTCATGAGTATGATCTCAGATATGGAGATCACTAATTTTTTTACCAGAAAATCAACGGAGGTCTTTCCTATTATTCTGAGTTTGGTCAATACGGGTGCTGAAGATGGAATCATTTTTTATCCGGGGTTCAAAAATATTTCCAGTAAAGAGAAGCCTGTCAGATTTTTTATGAGCACATCTCCTGATGTTAGTCCTACCAATTATATGGTTCCAGAAAAGCAGTTTTATACCGGCAAAATCTCCAACAATGAGAACGATAATTTTAAAACCAGTTGGTGGATTGCAAAAGGGTTCC
>JBEIUM010000339.1:0-1777 GCA_040374385.1 Sediminibacterium sp.
ACCGAACGCAAGAAAATCTTCACAGGCATCCGCGCCTATATCCAGGCTCGTAATCTTTTCACACTTACCAAATACAGTGGTCTTGATCCGGAGATTGCTGGCGGTATTCTGGATACCGGAGTGGATCGTGGTGCATATCCTCAGGCAAGAACATTTTCTTTCGGACTAGACATCAAACTCTAAATATCTATCAAAGCATTTAATATGAGAAAGCAGATTCTACCCCTTATAGCAGCCGGCATGTTTTTGATGTTGGCAGGAGGCTGTACAAAATGGATTGATTATGATCCGAAAGAAGATTTTCGGATCACAGAAGCGAACTATCTAAGTTCAGAGTCAGATTATCGCACCATGGCCGTGAGTGTATATACACCCATGCAATGGTTGTGTCAGGCCCCGCTGGTGGGTGATATTGCAAGCAATGACGCTGCCAGTGGCGGCGAAAATGCTTCTGATGTACTGGCTCTCCAGCAGATCGATGATTTTACCCATACTCCGGTCAATAATATATTGACCGAATTGTGGCAGTCTGCATTTGAAGGCATTAACCGTGCCAACTACCTGCATCAGTATAAGCAGGCAAATCCTGCCGGACAGGCCATCAGTTTTCCCGGTAAAGAGGCAATGTACGGGGAGGTTTACTTTTTACGTGCCTATTACTATTTCCATCTGGTTCGTTTTTTTGGCTATGTGCCCTTGTTCTATGAAAAGCGACTCAGCTTGAGCGAGTCCCGAACGTTGAAACGTTCTCCCAAGACGGAAGTATATGCTCAAATTGAGCGCGATCTTACCGCTGCTATCGCTGTTCTGCCGGCAGTTCAGGTGCAGAAAGGACGAATCACCAAATATGCGGCACAGGCATTATTGGGAAAAGTTTATTTGTATCAGAATAAGTTCGAAAGCGCTGCGCAGGTACTTGAAAGTGTTATTACATCCAATGCTTTCTCCCTGGTTTCTGATTATGGCTCACAGTTTTTATCGACCGGCGAGAATGGTCCTGAATCGGTTTTTGAAATACAATTCTCGAATAATTCACCTTATTATAATTGGGGCGGACCTAACAGAGGACAAGGAAATTTTGCGGTACAAATGGTCGGTGTGAGAGGTTTGAATGGAAGTGGTGCCATGCCTTATGCTTCCGGATGGAGTTTCGACCTGCCTACCACGGCTCTGGCCAATGCCTTCGAAACAGGCGATCGTAGAAAAACGGTCGCTATTCTTGATATTGAAGCATATAAAAATGCCAATCCCGGATTCAGCATCTCTTATCAGGTAGCCCCTTATAAGAATACTGGTATGTATAATCAGAAATATCATCCACGTAAGGGAGAGTCTTCCGGTCAAATTGAGTTGAACTATCTCAATAATTTCAGAGCGATTCGGTATGCAGATGTACTGCTCATGGCAGCTGAAGCTTTCAACCGTTCAACATCGCCCAATGATGCCAAAGCCCAGGGTTATTTGAATCAGGTGCGGGCCCGGGCATTTAATGACAATCTTCACAATATAACATCAGCAGGTACTGCTCTTCGTCAGGCAATTTGGGATGAGAGACGACTGGAATTAGCGATGGAAGGTGAGCGGTTTTTCGACCTTGTAAGAACCGGACAGGCAGCTGCAAGGATTACAGGTTTTCAAGTGGGAAAGCATGAAGTATTTCCTATTCCACAGTTAGAGATTGATATTTCAGTGTTAACCCAAAACAGCGGTTATTAATATTTAAAAATTTATACAATGCGCTATATGAAAAACATAATTCTTTTATTCCTACTGGGAG
>JBEIUM010000351.1:0-1416 GCA_040374385.1 Sediminibacterium sp.
GTCTTCCTCCTCTGCTGCTTCGGCAGTATAATGAATATACTCTGCCCCTATCCTAAGCCCCAGCGAAGTGCTTGCCTGCTTCATCACATCTTTGAAAGAGGCTATATCATTCGCAGGATCATACACAGAGGAAAGTCCAAAGCGACCACCGCCACCGGAAAAAATATAGGCAGTATCCGGAGGGTTAATAAATTCCTGGTAGGTTACCTGCCGAAGGTTAAAGTAGCCACCTGACAATCCCTTCATTAGCTGCAAAGTCACACCTGCACTCAACACCCCACTGCTATTTGAAAACAGGATGCGCGATAGGTTGATGTCGCCCTGCAACCAGCCCTGGTGCAAGATCTGTCCGCCAATATTTGGTGTTGTCCGGTTGTCTTGTAAAAAGCTAAATAGACTGGTCGTTGTATCAACTATGTTGACAGGCTGGGTTCTGTAATGATTATATGTTCGAGCCCGAATGCCAGCACTTATCGCCATTCGTGGGGAAACCTTCACCATGAAATTCATCAATCCAATATCCAGGTTACCATGAACGTAGTGTTGTAATAAACCCGGTCGAACCCTGATTTTCGTGGTATCCACATAGAGATTATTACTGGCAACTGATAGTTGAACCCCCATAGGAGCTACTTCCCAGGCATATGCCCCTAGCACAGGTGATGCCGGATTATTAAAGCGACCAATACTTCCTGCATAGGGCGAACCATGCGTGGCATGATAACTCTGGGAGAATAAAGTTCCGGAAGAGAGTAAAGAGGTAAGTAGCAATAAAAAAAGCAGCGGACGCATTATAAAGCAATTTTTATTCTACTGATGGTATAAAAGATTTTTCTTCGAGTGGTAAAAAACACGACGAAGCATGTATAGCCGACTGATTACAAATAAAAGCAGAAATTATCATTTGGCGAAGGGTTTTGAAGGTTCTAACATCTCATTCACTTATGACTGCCAGCATCAAGGTTACAGAAGGTAGATATATCAATGAAGCCTGGTTCAGGAACCATTGATAGTTCATTATTCTAATCTATCACATAAACAATAACCTACTGGCGAATCATTTTTATGCATGCCAACCTATACTAGGATACCTGAGCGAGCTAATTTATGGGTGTATGTATTGTTAAAAACAGTCCAATTTGAAGCAAAAGACGAATGGATTCGTATATTCATATTGACATAAATGGGATGTATTAAATTGATTGTCAATATGAAATTGATTTTGCTCCCTTTGATGAATGTAGGTTTATGAAAAAAAAGTAAAGAAAAATGAATCCCATCGGGGGCGTATTTCTTTGTCACTATTTAATGATTTGATTAAAAGGTACACCATGAAAACATTTGTACAAAGCATGCCGCTGGTAGCATTGTTATTTGGTATTTCCTCCTGTCAAAAAAATAACAACACTACCACAA
>JBEIUM010000289.1:0-2679 GCA_040374385.1 Sediminibacterium sp.
GAATTAGTAAATCATCGGTGACCTTGTCTTGTTTTGCCCATGATTTTTTGGGGTACAATTATAATATAACCTGAAAGTCTTTCAAAACAACGGAATCGCCAATAAACTGTGCTGAACTATATTTAAACTTATAGTTGTACCAGGTAAAAGCCTCAAATGAGGAGGACTCATCAACCTGACCGGTAAAATCATTCCATGTAAGCTTCCTTAAGCCCTCTTGACCACTAATGATTATTTTTTGTGAATAAGTAAAAAACGAAAAAAGTATTAACACCCCCACTATTAAAAACTTTTTCATCTGCATATAATGGTCTTTTAAATATAATTTGTTCGTAATGAGTTTCAGAATGCCGGTCATTGAATGCAGATACAAATTCGTATTGTATAGGCTGACTTTGGCAAACCTGACTGGTAACAACAACACGTTGAAGAATAAAACTGAAGTCGCCTGCTCCACTCTGTCTAGCAATTTGATTACGTTATTCGAATGTTCTCTTTGAATATCAGTGCATACACCCCACATAGATGTCTGCTTTTATTTTAAACACTTTCGGTTCAATTTTTCGTAAGCTTGTCAAAACGCTGTCCGCACTTTTTTCTGTCTCGTAAATTCCCGTTACCAAAGCAATCGTTTTTTCTCCTGCTTGCTTCTGGTAAAAGTTCAAATATTCTAAACTCAAATTTTCCGAAGGAAATCGTCTGGGGAAATACTCACCTGCATAAATTTCGTCTTTGTCATTATCAGGCAAGGCAATAAGATTTTTTTTCTTGTTATAAATACGGCCCATTGTGTCAATGGGAATTTTAAATTTAGTTTTAAAGTCAATCATTTTTTGCCTTAGGGATGAATAATCTCTGCCTGTATCGGCTACCAAAACGTAATATGTTGCATTATTAAAATCAGATGAGTCTCCTGCAATTCCATTTTCTTCTTTACTAATAGTCCCGGCATTGGTCGAAGTATCGACTTTAACCGAATCGGTTCCGGCTTTATTTTGTTCCGGAGAGGATGCGCCACAAGCAACCAAAAAAGCTGAAGATAGCAGACAGATGAGTTGTATCGGTAACTTATTCATAAGGGCTTGGCTATTTAGCTTATTGGAATATAAAGTAAATTTTTTGGGGGGCTACTAAAATTAAAAGGTAATTTCAATCATTAAACGGTGTCTTATGGGATAAGGCATTTTGTATACTGAATGTTCGTCAACTCATTGAACTTCAAAAGCACTTCCTCAACTACCTCTTCGGCGCTATCGGCAGTTTAATAACAGAGGGATACAACTTAGAATGATGTATCGTATTCTGCACTGTTACCGGCTTGCTCTCATTGTAATTGGCTCCACCCGTATTGAGGTTGCGATCGAAGCGGGGAAAATTGCTACTCGACACTTCAATCCGAATGCGATGCCCCGGTGCAAAATAATTGCTGGTGACCATCGGACTCATATTCACCTTGTACACTTTGCCTTTTTCCATCCACACCTCCTTGCCATAGCCCTCCCGGTAACGCATCCGCTGAATTGTCTCGTCTAAATTATATGCCTTACCATCCGGATGCACATCTATCAACTTTAAAGTGATATCCGTATCGACCCCGGTAGATGAAACATATAAAGTCGTCTCAATGAACCCGGTCACTTCCAGCCCCTCTGCGAGTGGCTCAGATGTATAAACTAAAATATCATCGCGCAGCTCCTGTTCAGATTGATCAAATGAACCTCCCTGTATCGCATTGCCCGTACAGCACACATTTCCACCCAATGATGGAACCGGCTTCATCGGATCATAAGTAAACGTATCCGGCATATCCTTCGCCGACGCTGTCGCCAACAAAGCACCATCTCCATTTCTGGTATTCGCCCTTCCCCCACTGGATAACCACATCGGCTGTATCCGTGTTCCGGGCACCGGAAAACTATCGGCAGACTGCCAGCGATTGGCCCCCATCGTATAATAACGCACCCTTGGATTCTTCTGCTTGAAATCATTTGGCACTCCCTTTAAATGCAAATCAAACCATGACCAGGTCAGTTCATCATAATTCAAGCGCGCATCCCCCACACTGAGCTGTCCGACTTTTGTATCCTCAGTCGCCCGCTTATAAGAACAATGTAACACCGGCGCGATTACGAGGTACTGATTGTCCGCCACCTTCCTGTCCTTCGCCGAATTGCGCACATGGTTGAACAACTCTATGTTGGGAGCAGAAGACACATCGAACCAGGAAACAAACCAATAGCCCGGCACCTCGATTGGCATATTCTCATGCCAGAGTCCGCCCGAAAACCACTGCGGATCATTCGGCTGGCGAGCAATCATGTTTTCATAAATGCCTTTTTGTCCATCCACATTTTTAATGATATCTCTTACTGGCAAATGATGAAATGCCTTTGCCCAATCGACTCTCGGCATCTCCGTTGCCATATCATAAAACCTGGATATGCGGATCAAGTCCTGCTGGGTCATCTCTTTGGGAAGCAGCGGACGGTACTGGTCATTCTGGGTTCCGTACAACCAGGAAGTAAACAACATCTGCTGTGCACCGCCTCGATACCAGTTACCCTGCTCCTGAAAACGACCCACTTTTCCAACACCGGCACCAAACCCTTGTGCAACAATGGCACCCAACGCAGGATGTTTTCTCGCCGCCACTGCCATTTGCCATTCTGCAGTGGAAGA
>JBEIUM010000024.1:0-20383 GCA_040374385.1 Sediminibacterium sp.
ACCTTTACCATACCTATATACTCCCATTGTGGAATAAATAGCGGGCGTAAAGACGGCGTCGCTCAACCATTACTCCAAACAGTTGTTGTAACTCAAAATCTTTGCTTTTGAAAACTTCCCTGCGCATCATGTGGTTTCGTCGCGACCTGCGCTTATTCGATAATGCAGCCCTTTATGCTGCACTCTCCGGCACAGAACCCGTTTTGCCTATTTTTATTTTTGATCGTCATATCCTGCATATGCTTGAAAACAAGCAAGACAGGCGCGTGGAATTTATTCACCGGGCACTCGAGGCCATGCAAGAAATCCTGATAAAAAAGGGGAGTTCGCTGGAAGTATATCATGGTAACCCGATGGAAGTATTCCAGGCCCTGTTGAAAAAATACCAGGTCACGTCCGTATACACCAACCATGATTATGAACCTTATGCGATGGAGCGGGACGAAGCGATCGGCTCCCTGCTTCAACAGCAGGGGATTGAGTTTCATACTTTTAAGGATCAGGTAATCTTTGAAAAAAGTGAAGTGGTGAAAGATGATGGATTACCGTATACGGTCTTCACACCCTATGCCAATAAATGGCGCGCAAAACTTCAGGTCACCGGTATACCTGCTTTCCCCGCTGAAAAAAAGTGGCAGCAATTCTATCAACAGGCGCCGGTAGCACTGCCCACTTTGCAAAAAATCGGATTTCAGCCTGTTGGCGACTCTTTTCCGCCACCCGTTCCTGCAGATGCGGTTATTCAACATTATCGCGAAAAACGTGATTTACCGGCTTTGCCCAATGGCACTTCCCACCTGGGTATTCACCTGCGATTCGGTACCATTAGCATTCGTCAACTGGCTACACGTGCCCAGCAATTGAGTGCTACTTACTTGAATGAGCTTATCTGGCGTGATTTTTATCACATGATCTTATTTCAGTTTCCGCGTGTAGGTAAGGGTCAGGCATTTAAAAAAGCCTATGACAGCATTCCCTGGCGGAACCGGGAGGATGAATTCAAGCGTTGGTGTGAAGGAACGACGGGCTACCCCATCGTGGATGCCGGTATGCGACAGTTGAATGCAACCGGCTATATGCACAATCGGGTGCGGATGATCGTGGCCTCTTTTTTAGCCAAGCACCTGCTGATCGACTGGCGTTGGGGGGAAGCCTATTTTGCCGCTCAACTCAATGATTTTGATCTGGCAGCCAATAATGGCGGTTGGCAATGGGCTGCAGGCAGCGGTTGTGATGCGGCTCCATACTTTCGGGTATTCAATCCTACTTTGCAGGCCCAGAAATTTGATCCGAAGCAAGCTTACATTCGTACATGGGTGCCTGAGTGGCAGGAGTTAACGTATCCGGCTCCCATGGTGCCGCATGATATTGCCCGCAAGCGAGCACTCGAAGTGTATGGAAAAGCCCTGAAAGGCGTTTAATCCCTTACAGGAAGAAAATGGGTAATGGATTGGGTTGTTGTTGAGCTCTTAAGCGGTTTTGTACATCCAGTAAGGTAGCAACTGCATTTTTTCCAACCTCGCCGGCATCGGTGCTGTAATCATTTACATATAACTCGATGTGTTTGCGCTGAACTTCTTCTTCCATTTCCTGCGCATGCAGCTGAACATAGGAGCCTAATGCGGGCCAATGCAGGCGGGCATATTGCAAACTCATTTTGATAAAATCATTTACCCTTTGGTGGAGTGATGGGGGGAATGACCTTTTCATGGCAATGCCACCCAATGGTATCGGACAGTGAAGACTTTGCTCCCAATGACTGCCCAGGTCTTTCACCAGTTGAAGTCCCTTCGCAGCATATGTGAACCTGTTCTCATGTATGATGACACCAGACCCCACACTGCCACTGAGGATGGCATCTTCTATTTCATGGAATACCTTGAAAGTTTTATTTTGAAAGGAAGGCATGGCATAACTCATCAAGAGATGCGCTGTGGTATGTTCTCCGGGAATAGCTACCGGGAGTTGACTCAACGCTTCAATGGATAGATGACTATTTTCCTTCGATGTGATCAGCAGCGGACCAACCCCCCTACCCATCGCACCACCACTGTTCAGCATGCCATATTGCGGAAGAATATCAGCCAGCACACCATAACTGATTTTAGTTATATCCAATTTCCCTTCGAGGGCCCAGCGATTCAGGGTTTCTACATCTTCCAACACGGGTTCCCATTCGAAACCGGGGGTATCGATGAACCCATTTACCATTGCATCAAAGATGAAGGTATCATTGGGACAAGGAGAAAAGCCAATGGTTAGTTTCATTTGTTGGGTTTGGAAGAAAAGTCAAGCGGCTTGATGGCAATGCTGGTCAGCAGTTGAATGAGTGTTTGATTCACCTGTTCAATAGCAAGCGATATGTTCCAATTACTTTTGTTTCTTTCTCCAACGAGGTTGGAAATACCTCGCAGTTGTAAAAACGGAATTTGCAACAAACGACAGGCATAATGCAGTGCTGCGCCCTCCATGCTTTCTATGAGGGGGGCAGGGTGTTTTCTTTGCAGCTCTTCCAACATCTTTTGGTCAGTGGTGATTTGGTTGACAGAAATACCGGTTGCTTGGGATAGACCAAGAAAAGTAAAAGCTGCCAGGTAGGGATTAGGAAGCAAACCTGCTTCATAAGGTGGTGAATCGGAGGGCAGCAAAGCAAGCTCAGTCATATTCTTCCAGTTGCCATTTTCCCATACACCCATGTCGCCCGTTTCTTCAGTCGCTATCATGACAACTTCCCCCTGGGCGGGAGGATGGGTAAAGCTGCCGGCAATTCCAGCCTGAATGATTAGATCCGGTGATTGTGTAAGTGCCAGTCGGGTAATTTCAAAAGTGGCTGCAGTGAGTCCAACACCCGTGCAATGAAATTCGACCTGAAAAGTATCTGTCCCTTTACCATGAAAAAAATTCATGGCGGGTGTTATTTCTCCGGAAGTAGCCGCTACAACCAATACCTGCATAGTGCAAAGTTCAGAAAAAAGCCTGAAACAGTCCTGTCTATATCTGTCGGTAATGATAAGCAATTCGTAACTTTGTATAAATATTCGATGGGAATGGTATATGTAACGCGTTTAGAGCATTTTAATGCAGCGCATAAGTTATTCAATCCGAACTGGTCAAGGGAAAAGAATGAGGCTGTTTTTGGTGCCTGTGCCAATGAGAACTGGCATGGCCATAATTACCAGTTATATGTAACTGTGAAGGGAGAACCTGATGCGGAGACGGGATTTGTGTATGATGTAAAAAAACTTAGTTCAATTATCAAGGAGCATATTACGCAACAGCTGGATCATAAAAACCTGAACCTGGATGTACCTTTCTTGCAGGGAAAACTGTGCAGTACGGAAAACCTGGCCATCGGTATTTGGAATCAACTGATGTTGCATCTGCCCAAAGAAGTGCAACTGCATTGCATTAAATTGTATGAGACGCCCCGGATTTATGTAGAATATTTCGGTTAATTGCTTATTTGAGGCCGGGAGCGAACAATTCAACTGATTATTCAGTTATCTATAGTATATGGCACAGCGTGTATCGGTTTATCGAAAAGAACATTTCAATGCTGCTCACCGCTTGTTCAATCCTGCCTGGTCGCCGGAGAAGAACAAGGCGGTATTCGGTTTATGCAGTCATGAAAACTTTCATGGGCACAATTATGAGTTAATTGTGAAAGTAACCGGTGCCATTGACCCGGATACCGGTTATGTGATTGATCTGAAGGTACTCAGTGATTTGGTGAAAGAAAGGGTCATTGATCGCTTTGATCACAAGAACCTTAACCTCGATACCAAAGAATTTGCTCAGTTGAATCCTACGGCAGAAAATATCGCTGTTGTGATCTACGATCTCCTGAAGCCTAAACTAGGAGAGGCCTACGATCTGCACATTCGGTTGTATGAAACGGAAAGAAATTTCGTTGAATACCCGGTTGAATAAATACTTAAAAATACTGTTATGGCATACAAAAAAACCGAACACTATGATGAGTCAGTGACCACAGGTCTCATGACGCATTACAAATCTATTTTGGAATTACTCGGAGAAGATGCAGAAAGAGAGGGATTGATCAAAACCCCCGAGCGGATTGCCAAAGCCATGCAGTACCTCACCCAAGGCTACAGTATGAATCCCGTGGATATTCTGAATTCTGCCCGCTTTAAGGAAGAGGTAAATGAAATGGTCATTGTAAGGGATATTGAACTTTACTCTATGTGCGAACACCACATGGTACCCTTCTTTGGAAAAGCGCATATCGCCTACATACCCAATGGCTGGATAACCGGATTAAGTAAGTTAGCCAGGGTGGTGGATATTGTCTCCCGCCGACTTCAGGTACAGGAAAGACTGACCACGCAAGTACTAGATGCCATTCAGGAATCACTGAATCCTTTGGGTGTTGCCGTAGTGATAGAGGCCCAACACTTATGTATGATGATGCGCGGCGTTCAAAAACAAAACTCCATTACCACAACCTCCGCTTTCTGTGGGGAATTTGAGAAGGTAGCTACCCGTAGTGAGTTCTTACGATTGATCTGTAAGCGCCGGGACTAACCATTCTCTTTTTTTTCCGACATTTGCTGCTACAGTTATTTCGACTGTAGCTTTTTTATTTTTATTAAGATGAAACACGCCTACATTTTTCCCGGACAGGGATCACAGTTCAGCGGTATGGGTAAGCAATTGTTTGATACGAATGCTACTGCCCGCAGCTATTTCGAGAAAGCCAATGAGATACTGGGTTTTGACATCACCCAGGTACTTTTTCATGGCACCGAAGAAGAACTCAGGCAGACCCGCATCACACAGCCTGCCATCTTTATTCATTCCGTGGCGGCATTTGCTTCTTTGACCAATCCCCAGCCGGATATGGTAGCGGGTCATTCACTGGGAGAGTTCTCTGCCCTGGTAGCCAATGGAACATTGCAATTTGAAGATGCGCTTCGGCTGGTAAGCATACGAGCTACCGCCATGCAGCAGGCATGTGAGCAAGCACCCTCATCTATGGCGGCAGTGCTGGCATTGGCAGATGATAAGGTAGAAGCGATCTGTAAGGAAGTACAGGAATCAACCGGTGAAATTGTTGTGCCGGCCAATTATAATTGTCCCGGTCAATTAGTGATCAGCGGATCGGTGCAGGGTGTGGCAACTGCCTGCGAACGTATGAAGGAAGCCGGAGCCAAGCGGGCACTGGTATTACCGGTGGGTGGTGCATTTCATTCTCCGCTGATGGCATCTGCGCGCGAGCAATTATCTGCAGCCATTGCCAATACAGCGTTTCAGACACCTGTTTGTCCTGTCTATCAAAATGTGGTGGCACAGGCGGTTTCCGATCCGGCACAGATCAGAACAAATCTGATTGAACAACTTACGGGAGCAGTTAAGTGGACGCAATGTGTTCAGGCGATGGTAGCGGCGGGTGCGAGCCACTTCACTGAATGTGGGCCCGGAAAAGTATTACAGGGTTTGGTGCAGAAAATCGAGAAAGAAGTATCGGTTGACGGCGTGAATTAGATGGTAAAATCAATGATGCCATTGACCCACTCGCCATCCAGCGTTGCATGATATTTTCTATAAAAGTGAAGGGCTGGTTCATTCCACTCCAGCACCTGCCATACCATACGTGGGAATCCTTTCTCTTTGGCTTCCAGCATAACCCTTTCAAATAAACGGGCGCCGATGCCTTTGCCACGATGTTCCTCCGTTACCAGAAAATCTTCGAGGTAGAGGCATTGTCCTTTCCAGGTACTGTATCGAATATAGTAGAGCGCGAATCCAATTACTTTTCCATCCAGTTCGGCAACAAAACCCCACCAGACAGGCTGTGCACCAAATCCACTTTCTTCAAAATGCTGAAGCGTGACCGTTACTTCGTCGGGTGCCCGTTCATAGATTGCTAGTTCTCGAATGAGCCCCAGCAAAGCAGGACAATCTTTTTTTTCTGCTCGCCGAATCAATATATCCATGGTTGGCAAAGTGTTGGATTAATTTCAGATCAAAGCCTGATCCAGGTCGGTTATGATATCTTGAATATTTTCTATACCCACGCTCATGCGTATCAATCCATCAGTGATCCCGTAAACTTTTCGTTCTGCCGGAGGGATACCAAAGTGACTCATACTGGCCGGATGTGATAGCAAGGTATCAGGTGTTCCGAAGGAAATTGCCCGGGTACAGAGTTGTAGCTGATTGATGAATTTTTTTCCCGCTTCCAATCCCGCCTTTAATTCAAAGCTGAGCATGGCACCCGGATGTTTCATTTGTTTAGTGCTGACTGCATAATCGGGGTGTGAGGTAAGTCCATTGTAATTCACATGCCCTACGGCTGGGTGTTGTTCCAGGAAATGTGCAACTTCCATTGCATTGTGGCAATGTCTGTCCATCCTCAGTTCCAGGGTTTTGAGTCCTTGTATCAGCAGGAAGGCATCGAAGGGATTGCTGTTGGCACCGAGGAGGGCGTACCATTTCCATGCCTTCGTCTTCATGAATTCTATGTCTTTACCCAGCAGAACTCCACCCATGGCACTTCCGTGGCCATTCAAAAATTTTGTAGTCGAGTGAACGACGAAGTCGGCACCATACAGGAAGGGTTGTTGCAAGTAAGGTGTGGCAAAGGTATTATCGACCGATACGGGAATATTTTTTTCCTGCGCAATAGCACAGATAGCTTCTATGTCGACACAGCGGATGGTTGGATTCGCAGGGGTTTCGAGATGCACCAATCGAATGGTTGCATCGGCCATAAGGGCTTCCCTCACCTGGTTCAAGTCACGCATGTCGATGAGTGTCGTTTTGATGCCACTGTCTTTCAATATTTTTTGCATCAATTCCTGTGTGCCACCATACAGTGAGAAGTGTGATAATACGGTGTCACCTGCTTGTAGCCGGCTGAGAAATAAAGTAGTTAATGCGCCCTGACCACTTGCATGCAGTAAGGCTTTTAATTCGAGCGGTGTATCATCATCGTGAACAATACCGAACGATTCCAGTGCGGCAATGATCTCTTCAGCAACGGTGAAGGTTGGGTTACCCCAGCGGCTGTAGATGCGGGTTTTATCTGCACCTGCGAAGCGTTCCATTCCCTCTTCCGCTGAGGGAAAAGAAAAGGTTGAACTCGCATAAATGGGTGTGTTATGGGCAAAATCGGCATGCCGTTCTTTGCCGGTGTGCAGCACCAGTGAACTGATACTCGAGTATGGAAAAGCTTTTTTCATGTTTACGTTTGAAAGTGTCGCCGCATCAGTTAGGCGCCGTCATAAGCCCAGGTCACCCAGGTAGCTCCCCAGGTAAAACCGCCACCAAAAGCTGCGAATACCAGGTTATCTCCTTTCTTCAGTTGCTTCTCCCAATCCCACAGGCAAAGTGGAATAGTGGCAGCAGTTGTATTGCCATACTTCTGAATATTGATCATCACCTTTTCTTTGGGTAAGCCCATGCGATTGGCCGTTGCATCGATGATACGGAGGTTCGCTTGGTGCGGAACCAACCACTGAATATCATCGCCGGTGAGTCCGTTGCGTTCGAGTAATTCTGCACTCACATCGGCCATGCCTTTTACTGCAAATTTGAACACAGGTTGACCATCTTGGTAGGCATAATGTTCTTTTGCCAAAACTGTTTCGATGCTGGCAGGTTTCAGGGAGCCACCTGCTTTCATATTCAGGTATTCCCTGCCGCTACCATCTGTTCTCAATACGCTGTCTTTTATGCCTATGCCCGGTTCTTCTGTTGGCTCCAGCAAAACAGCACCGGCACCATCGCCAAAGAGGATGCAGGTTGCGCGATCGGTATAATCTACGATGGAACTCATTTTATCTACCCCCACTACAATCACTTTGCTGTAACGTCCACTTTCAATGAACATGGTACCTGTTGTTAGAGCGAATAAAAATCCACTGCAGGCCGCGGCAAGATCAAAGCCCCAAGCATTTTTCGCACCAATTTTATCGCAGAGCAGGTTCGCAGTTGCAGGAAATACCATATCAGGCGTAACCGTGGCACAAATGATGCAGTCAATCTCCAGGGGAGACATATTTCTTTTTTTCAGTAATTCCTGTACAGCATGAACAGCCAGATCACTGCTCGCCTTACCGGGTTCACGAAGGATTCGTCGCTCTGAAATACCGGTTCTGGTCCGTATCCACTCATCATTGGTATCGACCATTTTCTCCAGATCAGAATTGGTCAGTTTTGTCTCTGGCACATAGCCACCGATTGCTGTTATGCTTGCTCTTTTTTGCATGTATTTCTCTTATAATTGGTGGACAAATATCCATCAATTTATGTTATGCCGGGCATCACTTAACCTACTGAGATCCATTCACCTTTGTTTTTCCCTTTCTGTCCGGCTGTTAAAGAAATGAAAAAAGCGAGGTATATACCCCGTCAATCCACCCGCTGTCTACCGGAGATACCCTTTTTTTAACTTATTTTTGAAGGGTATGATCGCTTTTCTCAGAGGAAAATTTACGCAAAAAACTCCTTCGCGGGTTTTGGTAGATGTGCAGGGGGTAGGATATGAACTCCAAATCAGCCTTCATACGTATTCTGCCATCAGTCAAATAAATGAAGGACTGATTCACACTTATTTACACATTACTGAAAATGCACAAACATTATATGGCTTTCACCATACGGATGAGAAGGACATGTTTTTGCATTTGATCAGTGTTTCCGGTGTGGGGGCTTCGACGGCTCGAATGATGCTTTCGGGTATGGAACCAAGGGAGATAGCAACGGCCATCGTCAGCGGAAACACCCGCCAGCTGGAGAGCATCAAGGGCATAGGAAAGAAATCGGCCGAAAGACTGATTGTCGAGTTGAAAGACAAGCTGGGTAAACAATTCTCAGGCAGCACGCAGCCGGTTTCCGGGGTCTTATACTCAGTGGAAAACGATGCTGTGAATGCGCTGGTGGCATTGGGCATCGGTCGGGTAATGGCGGAGCAGGCAGTCAAAAAAACAAGGTCTACCCATGCAGGCGACGTGCCTTTGGAAGAATTAGTCAAATTATCGCTCAAATCGTTATAAATCATTCACTTCAAATCAGCTTTTCACCAATAAACTGTCCTCTATAGCGTTAATTCTACTTAACCAATTAGTTGGATTTGAAGCTCCGACTCGCTTATTTACCTGTTTTAGTGTTCCTGACTGCGACTGATCTCGCAGCTCAACGAAAAGACACGACCCGCTTTCCCATCAATGACAGGAGAGGAGATGGCTTCACTTTGCCCAGCCGTAACCCATTTGATTTAAGAGATACTTCCCTCATCAAGAAAAAAATCGAGTACGATCCGCGTACCCGACAGTACTATGTGCTGGAGAAGATTGGAAAGACCTATTACCGCAAACCGGCTGCCCTCAGCTTTGATGAATTCTGGAAGATCAGTGCCCGTGAATCGGAGGCTGCTTATTTCAAGAAGCGGGCCGATGCGCTGACGGCACTGAATAAAAAAACAAGCCGTCCGCCTTATCGGGTGTATGATAATCTGTTCGACAGAATTTTTGGTGTAGGAACGAATGGCTTGAAGGTAGATATTCGGCCCAATGGAGAAGTGAATGTGATGGCCGGCTACCAGGGTCAGAATGTGAATAATCCGACACTGCCGGAAAGGGCCCGAAGAAATGGGGGTTTCGATTTTGACATGAACCTGAAGCTAAATGTGAATGCCAGCATCGGAGACAAGCTTAAATTTCCCATCAACTACAACACCCTCTCTAATCTCGGTTTTGACAATCAGTTGAAACTTGATTACAAAGGAATGGATGATGAGATCATCAAAACGCTGGAGGCCGGTAACATAACTTTTCAGTCCCGCAGCACCCTCATACCCAGTGCTCAAAATCTTTTTGGTGCCAAAGCCAAATTACAGTTTGGAAAAATATTTATCACGGGGGCCATTGCCAATCAACGTTCCATTCGACAGTCGGTAGCATTGCAGGGGGGCGCTGCTACGCAGAACTTCAATAAAAAGCTCGATGATTACGAGGAGAACAGGCACTTCTTATTGGGCGAGTATTTTAAAAACAATTACAACAAGGCAATGTCGAATCTGCCGGTCATACAGTCGCAGGTGCAGTTGCAACGGATTGAAGTTTGGGTTACCAATCGCACCGGTGCTACCACTGATGCACGCGATGTGGTGGGTCTGATGGATCTGGGTGAATCCCGTCCTTATAATACCAATATTCGATCCCTGTCTACCAGTGAGTTCACTAATAATGGAAACAATGATCTATATCCTGCCTTGGTAAATAATCCCACTTCGCGTAACCCGGCAGCTATTAATTCATTGCTTCTGGCACGCGGACTGCGTCCGGTGGAAGATTATGAAAAAACATTCGCCCGGAAACTGAATCCCTCCGAATATTATTTCAATTCCCAGGTTGGTTTTTTATCGTTGAATGTGCAGTTACAACCCGATGAAGTATTGGCGGTAGCATATCAGTATACTTACAATGGTCGGGTATTTCAGGTGGGTGAGTTCTCGCAGGATGTGGCACTCGACTCCACCCGCGGCGTTCAAAAAGTTTTGTTCCTGAAACTGCTGAAGGCAACCTCTCAACGCATCAACCTGCCTATCTGGACCTGGATGATGAAGAATGTGTACTCTTTGGATCTCTTTGGTTCCATACAACAGGAAGGCTTTCAACTCAACATCCTCTATGATGATCCGGGTGGTGGTATGAAGCGATACTTGCCGGAGGGCGCTCCCAATGTGACCGGCCGCCCACTGTTGAGTATTTTAAATTTGGATCGACTCAATGGTCGTAACGACCCACAGCCCGATGGTATTTTTGACTATGTAGATGGATATACCGTATTGCCGAGACAGGGACGCATCATCTTTCCGGTACTGGAGCCCTTTGGTCGGGATCTGGAACGACTGGCCTTCAGCGGACAGCCGGCTTCCGTCACAAGAAAATATGTCTACTACGCTTTGTATGATTCCATCAAAGCCATTGCTCAAACCTATGCAAACCTGAATCGCTATGTGATGCAGGGACAAGTTCGGGGAAGTGCCGGCGGATCTGAGATATCACTCAACACCTTCAATATACCCCCCGGTTCAGTAACGGTGACCGCGGGTGGTCAGCAACTGCGTGAGGGAACAGATTTCATCGTGGACTATAATCTTGGAACCGTTAAGATCATCAATCCGGGTATTCTCAGCTCCAACGTACCTGTCAGTGTAGGATTTGAAAACAATGCCGGCTTCGGCATGCAGCAGCGAAGTTTCACGGGACTCCGGGTTGATTATATAGCCAATAAGAAATTTTCACTCGGTGCTACAGCTGTGCGCTTGGCTGAGCGACCATTCTTTACAAAAACAATGTATGCGGAAGATCCGATACGCAACTCGATGTATGGTGTCGATCTGAGCTACAAAACAGACTTGCCCTGGCTGACCCGTCTACTGGATAAATTACCCAACTATTCTACCAAGACGAAGTCGACGATGAATGCTTATGCAGAAGCTGCCATTCTGCGCCCCGGGCACCCGGCACAAATCGGAGCAGGTGATCAGGGACTTAGCTTCATTGATGATTTTGAAGGTACAAAGAACAGCATCGATCTGCGGTTTCCATTGGTATCATGGACCCTCGCTTCCACACCGCAGGGCAACCCATTGTTTCCGGAAAGTATTTTAACTGATTCCATTAATTATAATTTCAACCGGGCCAAATTAGCCTGGTACAACATCGAGCCGAACCTGCAGGATAAAAATAGTCCCGGTAACCCTTTGAGAAAAAATGTAGAGGAACTCAGTGATCCGCGGGTGCGTCAGGTATATACCAATGAATTGTTTCCGCAGCGCACAACCAATATTACCGATGTGCTCACCACGACCTTCGACATGGCTTTCTATCCAACCGAACGGTCACCCTATAATTTTGAATACCGTCCTACGGAAATCGATGCCAACGGAAGACTCAGAAGACCTGCCAACAGATGGGGTGGTATTATGCGCGCCATCGATCAAACAGACTTTGAAACCAGTAACCTGGAATATGTTGAGTTCTGGACACAAGACCCCTTTATCAAAAATCCGAATGGCAAAGGAGGAAAATTATTCATCAACCTGGGTAATGTCAGTGAAGATGTATTAAAAGATGGAAAGCGTTTCTATGAGAATGGTATGAACACGCCCAATATTCCAAGTGATGTCGATAGTTCTTCCACCTGGGGAAAGACGCCGGTGAATCCCATACAGATCACCCAGGCATTCAGCAATGATCCGGGTGACAGACCTTACCAGGACGTGGGTTTTGACGGCTTGGATGATGATGCAGAGCGAAGAAAGCGCTCGTATGTATTGCAACGATTGTCCAATACATTTGGCACCGGTTCGCCCATATACCAACAGTTTCTGAAAGACCCTTCCAATGATAACTATGTATGGTATCGCGATGCCATTTTTGATCAGGCGGGTACCGGTATCTTGGGTCGGTATAAAAATTTCAACAACCAACAGGGGAATTCACCGATTGCAGGATCAGGTGGACAATTCACTTCAGCTGCTACCCTGTTTCCTGATAATGAAGATCTCAACCGCGACAATACACTCAATGAGACGGAAGCATACTATGAATATGAGATCAACCTTCAGCCTGGTATGAACGTAGGAAATACGCCTTACATCACCGACAGAAGAACCGTGTCTGTTAATTCTGCAGATGGTGTTACCAGAACGGAGAACTGGTATCTTTTCCGTGTTCCCATTCGTGGGTTCACCCGCCGGATCGGAAATATTCCTGATTACAAATCCATTCGTTTTATTCGCATGTACCTCACTGGTTTTGAGGATTCTGTTATTCTGCGATTTGCAACACTGAGTCTGGTGAGAAACCAATGGCGCCAATTTACCTACCAACTCGATACGACCGGAACTTACACGCCCATTGTGAACAATACGGGAACCGTTTTTAATACCCTGGCTGTTAACCTGGAAGAGAATTCAGCCCGGCAACCGGTGAATTATATCATGCCACCCAATGTAGAGCGGATGCAATTGCTGAGTAACAATGGGGTGAACATTCAGCAAAATGAGCAAGCCATGAGTTTACAGGTACGCAACTTGTATACCGGTGATGCGCGAGCTGTTTTCAAAACATTCTCCTGGGATATCCGACAATTTGGAAAGCTGTCGATGTATATCCATGCAGAGTCGGTTACTGGACAACGACCGGTGCGGGACAGGGAATTGAATGCAGTGGTTCGAATCGGACAGGATTTCCTCAACAACTACTATGAGATTAAAATTCCACT
Organism: Sediminibacterium sp.; assembly: GCA_040374385.1. Classification (GTDB taxonomy): domain Bacteria; phylum Bacteroidota; class Bacteroidia; order Chitinophagales; family Chitinophagaceae; genus Sediminibacterium. Next base: position 13,261 of record JBEIUM010000024.1, read on the forward strand.
CAAGGTCACTCCACCCGGCAACTATGTGAAGGGACAGGAGGAAGTAGTATGGCCCGGACAAAATAACCTCGATATCATCTTACGCGAGCTCATTAACCTTAAGCTACGGCGAAACACTTCCGGACAGCCGCTGAATAAGATTTATCGTCAAAGACTGGATAGCAATAAGGTGATTTCAATATTAGGTAATCCCAACCTTGGAGCCATCAGTGGAATTCTCATCGGGGTAGAAAATCCATTCAGACCCGATGGTCCCATTCAGCACGCAGAAATATGGGTGAATGAGCTTCGCTTGTCAGCACTCAATGAGGAGGGCGGATGGTCTGCCCTGGGACGCATGGATGTTACACTCGCCGATCTGGGTTCGATTACCGTCGCTGCCAGCACACGCAGCCAGGGTTTTGGTACCATTGAGCAAAGAGTAATTGAACGGGCGCGGGATGATCTTTTTCAGTTTGATGTCGCTGCTAACATTGATGCAGGTAAATTGCTGCCCCGCAACTGGCGGCTTTCCCTACCTGTTTATGCAAGTCTGAACAGAACCGTGATTACACCGCAGTTCGATCCATTCGATCTGGATGTGCGGTTAAAAGATAAGCTCAGTATCCTAAATAAGCAACAACAGGATTCACTTCGCAATGCTGCTATTGAGCAAACCACCATCAAAACCATCAACTTCACCAATGTTCGCTTTGGTTCTGCCAATGGAAGGCCCGGCTTATTCAAGCTGAGTAATTTTGATTTCAACTATGCTTATTCTATCATAGAGCAAAGTAGTTCACTCATTCAGCAGAATAATATTGCCCGGCACCGGGGTGGTTTTGGTTATACTTTTGCCGGCAGTGAAAAATTTATTGAGCCTTTCCGGAAAGTAATAACCAATAAGACACCCTGGCTGAGTCTTATCAGGGATTTGAACTTTAACCTCAAACCTTCTTCACTTAGTTTTAGGTCAGATATCAATCGGCAGTTCGGCGAGTTCATACCCCGGGTAATCAATACCCCCGGAAACAATGTCGACAAAGTGGATACTACCTATGATAAGTTCTTCACGTTTGATCGTTATTATCGTTTTGGTTGGAAGCCGGCCCGATCGATGACCTTAGATTTCAATGCAGTGGCCAATGCACGGATCGATGAACCCAATGGCAGGATAGACACAAAGGAGGAAAAAGATACGCTGCGCACTCAATTTTTCAGAGGTGGTCGACATGTGATTTATCAGCAACGTGGTACTTTGAGTTATGCATTACCACTGAATAAATTCCCACTGACAGATTGGATACAGGCAAGTTATACCTATGGTGCCAGTTACAATTGGATCGGTGCCAGTCGCTTGGCCATTGCCTTGGGCAATACCATCGAAAACAGCCAGGATAACAATTTCAATGCCCAATTCAACTTCACGAATCTATATAATAAATCAAAATGGTTGCGGGCGCTGGATAATCCACCCACCCCTAAGCCTCCCAAAGATCCTACACTCAATAATCAGCCCGTACCCGGCAATGCGCTGGGCACCGAGATACCTCCACGGGAGGAAGTGATCAAGGGATTGAAAGGAAAAAAGAAACGATTGGCTTTGAAAAAATGGCGCCAGTTGAAACGAGATGAAAGAACGGCTCAGCGCTTATTAAAAGCCAATCAGCCGCCGGAATTAAATGGATGGGAGCGGGCTGCCGGCAGAATACTGACCATGGTGAAAAATGTTTCAGTTACCTACTCAGAGAATTACCGCAGTCGCGTGCCGGGTTACATGGATAGTGTGCAGGCCATGGGTCAAAACTGGAGCAGTATGGCGCCCGGTCTGGATTATGTATTTGGTAAACAACCCGATACCAGCTGGCTGAATAGAAAGGGACAGGCAGGGTTACTATCGCGGGATTCTACTTTTAACCTTTTGTTCCGCCAAAACCTCGAGCAGCGTTTGGGCATCAATGCATTGATTGAGCCAGTGCGGGATCTGCGTATTGAGTTGAACCTGGAAAAATCATTCTCCAAAGAGTATACCGAATTATTCAAAGATACAAGCGGCAGAGCCGGCTTAAGCCACCTGGGTCCGTTGGCAAGTGGAGGATTCAGTATCTCCTACATAAGTTTTGCTACCCTCTTCGACGCTTATAATCCCAATGAGATCTCTGCAACATTTAAAAAATTCCAGGATTATCGACAGGTGATTTCAGCCCGTGTGGCAGAAGCGAATCCCTATTGGAAAGCATTGGCACCCGGACAACAGTTTACGGCAGATGGATATGCCAAGGGCTATGGTCGTTATTCCCAGGATGTATTATTGCCTGCTTTCATTGCAGCCTACAATGGCTCTGACCCATCCAAAATTCCGCTCATCAAACAATCCAATCCGAACATCCGTGCCAATCCATTTGGTGGTTATTTGCCGCGACCCAACTGGCGACTCACCTATTTCGGACTGACCAAACTGCCCAGTGTATCGAAGATCTTCAGTAATGTTAGTCTTACCCACAGCTACAATGGTAACCTAAGCATGAACAGTTATAACAGTGCCTTGTTATACCGTGACCCGCTGCGCTTCGATGCGCCAGGATTTATTGATACGGTCAGTGGCAACTTTATTCCTTTCTTCCTTGTACCTAATATTACCATGAAGGAAAGTTTTGAGCCACTGATTGGCATAGACCTCACCACCAATAGCCAAATGAATATTCGTTTTGAATATAAGAAGAGCCGGCAGTTGAGTCTGAGTCTGATCGATTACCAGTTAAGTGAGAGCCGCAGCACGGAATGGACCTTTGGATTCTCCTGGCGCAAGCAGGGGATGAATCTTCCCTTTAAATTACCCTTTGGTAAGGGCACTAAGCGGCTCGAGAATGACATCAACTTCCGTATAGATCTCGCCATGCGTGATATGGCCATGAGCAACAGTCGGCTGGATCAGTCGAATGCTTATGGAACAGGCGGACAAAAAGAGATTACCATCCAGCCCTCGATTGACTATGTAGTGAACCGACGTGTCAGTCTTAAGTTCTTCTTTGATCAGCGCAGGGTAACCCCTTACATTTCTACATCGGCGCCCATCACCAATACGAGGGCAGGTGTGAATGTTCGGATTTCGCTAACGCAGTAAGGAGATTTAATTACTGCGAAATGCCCATTTCAGCATTTCCTTCCAGGTTACTTTTTTGCCATACAGCAATATGCCGGTCCGATAAATTTTTCCTGCTATCCATGTGGTGCCCAAGAAGGTAACGATAAGGAGTCCCATACTGATCAGCAGTTGCGCAACTGTTACGCCATCCGGCACCCCGTGTGCTACCCTTGCCATCATCACGATGGGAGAAGTGAGGGGGAAGAGGCTGCCAAACACAGCCATGCTGCTGTTGGGGTCATTCACCGCATTGGTCATGATAACAAAAGCAAAAATGATGGGCATCATGATCGGGAAAAGCAAGGTCTGTGCATCCTGGGGATCTTCATTCACGGCACTGCCAACAGCTGCGAAGAGGGCAGAGTAAACGAGGTATCCACCGAGGAAGTAAAAAAGAAAACAACCGATGATCAGGGTAAAGTTGATTGTCTGCAATTCAGTCATGATGCCATTCAGGGCGCCGCTGTTCTTTAAGGTTTCAGCAGCTTGTACTGCTCCGCCGGTACCAACGGGTGGCGATGATTGTATGGCAGTGCCCACTTCCGGGAAGATCAGGGGTATGGCGATTTGAATACCAAAGATCAGTAAGACCCAAATCAGAAATTGTACCAGACCAACTGCTCCGATACCGGTGATTTTTCCCATCATCAGCTGGAAGGGTTTCACACTGCTCACAATTACTTCTGCAATGCGGCTTACTTTTTCTTCCATCACCCCTCTCATCACCATGGTGCCGTATACAAACAGGATGATGTAGATCAGGAAGCCCGATAACATACCCACGCCATAGCTGATGCCGGCTTTTGAACCAGTTTCTTTTGTTCCTGCGGAAGAGGTATAACGTATCGGGTCATTGTGCCTGCGAATACTATCGATGGCGGCTTTGGAAATATTCATTTGCAGCCATCTTCTTTCTTCCATAGCGTTTCCAATGATGTCTTCGATTTTCTCACGCGTCATGAAGCCCATGGCTTTTGCGGAGCGGAAATCGATCGAGTCGGCCATACTCGTTCCAAATGTTTTAGGAACGAACAGATAGGCATCATAAGTTTTCGCATCCAGTTGCTTCCGAAGTGAAGCTGTGTCGCCCTGAACCATCTTGAACTCAAAATCTCCTTTCTTTTCCTTCAGCTTTTCACCCAGGAAGTTGCTTTCATCAGACACGGCGATGACGAAATTATCAGTTGATTTGATCTGAAAAAAGATCAGAGCAGCATAGAATACGGCAATCAGGAGTGGAACGCCGATGGTAGTCAGTAAAAATGTTTTTTTCTGAACCCGTGTAAGAAATTCACGACGGGCAACCAGTAATGTCTTGTTCATATACTAATTATTGACGAATGAGGTAAGGGTTAGGATGGATTGTTTTGGAAGGCACGGGCGGCAGCATGGGTTCCTTCAACCAGTCGGATGAATATCTCATTCAGCGATGGCAGGATCTCATGGAACGCCTCAATGGTTTGATGTTGATGAATAAAATGCGACAGGATATCATTGCTGCTGGCGCCGGGTTGAATGCATACAGTCAACTCCCGCTCCTTCTGTTCGGTAATGGTGAAGGCCGGAGAGTCGACATTTGTCACAGGTGCTGCCAGGCGGATATAATATTTATTTTCCTTGAATTGCTGTTTGATATCGCTAACGCTGCCATCGAGCATTTTAGCTCCCAGGTTTACTAAAACGATGTGGTCGCAGATTTCTTCTACCTGTTCCATCCGATGGGTACTGAATACGATGGTACTCCCTTTTTTCGCCAGTGCAAAAATTTCATCCTTGATCAGGTTGGCATTCAGGGGGTCGAGTCCGCTGAAGGGTTCATCCAGTATGATGAGCTTTGGCTCGTGCAACACGGTAACTACAAATTGTAGTTTTTGACTCATCCCTTTACTGAGGTCTTCCACTTTCTTATTCCACCAGGTTTGCATATCAAGTTTCTCAAACCAATATTTGATCTTTTGCATGGCTTCCTGCCGACTCAATCCTTTCAGTTGTGCCAGGTACAAAACCTGTTCACCGATTTTCATTTTTTTGTAAAGGCCTCTTTCTTCGGGCATGTAACCGATCAAGTTTACATCCGTTTGGGGCTTAAAGGGATTTCCGTCGAACAGGATTTCTCCCTGGTCGGGGTAGATGATACCCGTAATCATACGGAGCAAGGTGGTTTTTCCGGCTCCATTGGGACCCAGTAATCCGAAAATGCTTCCTTCCTTCACGGAAAAGCTGATGTCATCAACTGCCTTTTGTCCGGCATATTGCTTTCTCAAGTTTTGTAATTCGAGCAAAGTTCTGGTCATAGTTCAACTACATTAGAGGGTAAATATATAGTAAAAAAGAAATGGCAGCCCCTTGTATTTAACTCAGTTAGTATGAAAAAGATGAATTCTATTACAGCCTGCCTCGGTTTTATTTACTTTTGTGGACTTGAATCATTTACCCATGCGTTTACTACCCCGTTTTTCCCGTTCATTTTTGTTGTTGGTTATTATGGTTATTACCGGCAGTTGGGGTTTCCTAGTGCATAGAACCATTAATCAGTTATCTATTTATGAATTGCCGGCCAGCATGGGCCCCTTTTTCTACAAGCACCGCGACTACCTCGTTTATAATTCGCCCCGCCCCGATCTGCGTCGCAATACCGACCCACAGGAGGCACCCCGGCATTTTATTGATCTCGAGTTGTATGGCAGTTCCATCCCTACCGACTGGCAGGAAGTGGTGCAGCGATATGGTATGGACAGTTTACAGAAGATGGGTTTTGTTCCCTGGCACATAGGTTGGGTAATGCAAAGACTGACCCTGGCTTTTCGGTCGGGGAATAAGGATAGTATTATATATTATGCTGCTGATTTAGGACATTATGTTGCTGATGCGGTGGTACCCTTGCATACAACAGAGAATTATGACGGACAGCTGACCAACCAGAAGGGTTTGCACAGCTTATGGGAATCGATGATTCCGGAATTGGAGTTATCTAATTATCAGCTTTCTTCTACCCACCGGGCCACTTATTTGCGTCAGCCTGATCGGGTAATTTGGAAGGCAGTTCGGGCGGCCAGCAAGTTGGTGCCAGACATGCTACAAAAAGAAAGGGAGGTTTCTGCTTCATTTACACTCGACCAGAAGTATCGGGTGCAGATGCGCAATGGACGGGAATCCAGGTCATATACTACAGCTTTCGCCAAAGCGTATGCTGTCAGTTTGGGGAATACGGTCAATCAGCAATTACTGGTAGCTACTGATTTGCTGGCAGATTGCTGGTATACCTGCTGGGTGAATGCCGGCAAGCCGGATTTAAGTGCGCTCACAGGTAGTTTCACAGCGGCAGAGCAGCAGCAATATCAACGGGAGCTTCTCTTATTCGCTAATAATCAGCTACTAACGAATCAGGCCCTGATCGCCCGCTCCCCCCAATACCAGTCTGGCCCCGCCAATTAATCCCATTAGGTATTTCTACCTAATATTTTCAGGTATTTTTACCTATACCCGTGCACTTGTTTTTCCCTAATTTGTAGGCTGTTTATTGATTTAATCAGCGTATCTACCTAATATGCAGCTCTATCTGTATCATTTTGTCGAATTGCTGTGTGCCACCCTGGCCATCGGATCTTTTCGTTTCCTTCGGGCACATCGACTGGTATTACTCTTACCTTTTTTGCTTTTCATTACCCTGGCAGAATATATTGCCATCTTACAGCATACCATTTACCATACCAGTACCTACGGTACCAATTATTTGATCATGTTGGTAGAGTGGATCTTCTATAATTATTTGTTTCTTCGGTTCACTCGTCTCAAAACATTTCGGCAATATATCCGATGGTCACTCCCGATTGGGGCTGCCTGTATCGTTGGGGGGTACTATTTTTTCCCTGGTCAGTATTCGGTATTCTTTTATTGTATCATCCTTGCCGGATTTTTTTTATCGGTAGCTGCTTTGGGTTACCTGTTTACCAGATTTACAGAAGATGAAGTGACCGATTTAACTCAGGATCCGGTAGG
>JBEIUM010000324.1:0-1963 GCA_040374385.1 Sediminibacterium sp.
ATCACTTAATAATAAGTTGATTGGCCTTAATTATTTGGTATGGAGTGCGATTTATATTTTTCAGAAAAGTATTTGCGATCGAAATTTATAGCTTAATCAATTTATTTTGCTGAATAAACTGTCCACTTAAGTCGTAGAAATTTAAAAAATACGTTCCTGGGGTCAATTTATTTTCAAAATCTATCCACAAACGGTTCGTTTCCATGCGATATTCACCAATCAATTTTGCATTCACATCCAAAAGTTGAATTTGAATGACTTCCTTTTGGTCTTCAGGTCCTTCAATGATACTGTACGTACTGGCCGGATTAGGGTAAACCTTGAAAACAACATTTGGTTCTTGCAACATGACCACCGAAGGACCAACGGCCACTAATATATCTGGCTGTTGAAAGCCGTTGTGTATGATGTTTGTTCCAACCTGCCCCCACATTATAAGAGGTTCACCAATGGTGTAGTCTACTATTTTATCATTGATAAAGGTATTGCCTAATGCTGGCTTAGCCATTTTACCAGCAGCTGCATAAACGACACGGTCTGGCATCGTATTTTGAGACATGGCTGAGAAAGATAAGGTTGTGAGTAAGGTGATGCTTAGAAATTTCATAGTTATGGGATTATATTAAATTCAATGACACTGATTTTATTTAAACAAGTTCCCCCGGATAGGGTGGTTCCCGCCGGAATCCACAGAGGTAAAATGGTGTAGGAATGCGTATATTGTAAATTGGAATAAGATGCTGGCTGTGTACCTTGACCTACTTTGGTTGGTATTCCAGCCACTTCTATCGCTGTTGATTCATAGGAAGTAGAGTTACAACTACCTGCACCACCCTGGTATCCAGAGGCTGTTGGAGCGATGTTGTAAATCACACTTTCAATTTTCCACACTTTGCCTACGGGTACAGTTTCTGTACTTGTCACCAACTTCACTTGATTAAACTGTAAATTCCCTTGGGCACATGCCAAGTTGCTAAGAATTATAAAGGTGAATAGTAATAACTTTTTCATGGAACGATGTTAAATTCAATACCAGAAACACTAAAAATATATGTTTCAGCAGCACCCGCGGTTGAATCATAAAATCGTAAACTGTATGATCCAGCTGGAAGCCATGTAATTTTATTGTTTAAATTATCAAAGATAAAATTGCCAATAAAAGCTCTAACGTTGTTATTGTGGGTAATGCCCCAAGCCTCTTGATGAATGCATGAGGTGGTCTCAATTTTCCATACTTTGCCAGAAGGGACTACAATTGTCGCAACTATCGGTTGAGTATTTGTTGAGGAATTCCATGTCGATCCTGTATAAATTTCCATTAAAGCCCGATTAAACTGCAGATTCCCTTGGCTGCATGCCAGGGTGCTCAGAATTAAAAAGGTGAATAGAAATAGCTTTTTCATGGCACTATGTTAAATTCTAAAATGCTTAAAATTCCTCCAGAAGAGCTGGTACCGAATGTAACTGAAGCACCTGACGATAGCCAAAATGGAAAAGTTGCTACTTGAGTTGAAGTTTGTTGTTGTCTCATATTGTATAAATATCCGTTATACAGCATAAAGGCATTGCCGTTTCCCGAAGAATTTAACATGCAACTTTCCAGTTTCCACACTTTTCCTGTCGGAACGGTTACAGGAGTGGTATTGTTTGCAACAAAAGGTAAATTAATGACCTGATTAAACTGCAGGTTCCCTTGTCCGTGAATTACAGAGCCCAAAAATGAGAAAAAAGCCAGAAAAATAATTTTAATCACCTGATTCTTAAAACCCATCTGTAGTGTAGATTAAAGTATTAGCTGTTGGCGAACTTGTGCCTGTTCCACCTGCACCCGCTATCGGCACCCAAGCTGTTCCGCTGTAATAATAGAATCCTGCTGTTCCGTCGGTTTGAAAAATTAGTAATCCAGTTGCTGGACTTGTAATGGCTGTTTTTTGAGCTAAAGTCATTGTCGGTAACAATAATC
>JBEIUM010000012.1:0-28324 GCA_040374385.1 Sediminibacterium sp.
ACAAGCTACCCAAAGCGGCGTTACCCCCCTCGCCTATCACTTTGAAAAACCGATGCTGGTGACCAATGTGGGCGGATTACCGGACAGGGTTCTGCATGAAAAAACAGGGTTGATCACCGAACCGACCGTGCCTGCCCTGGTGAAAGGATTATTAGACCTCTATCAGTGGGGGGAAGCACATTTCATTCCGTATATTCAAGCAGAGAAAAAACAATATAGCTGGGAAAAACTGGTGAATGCCATCCTGCGCGTACGCAATTAAATCATTATTCAAACCATCCTTTATGGAGTCACTTACTACCATCACCGACCGGATTAAAGCTTCCATCGCTGTCAAAGAAAAGATCATCAGTGACGGCACACTTATTCCCGTCATCCATTCAGTTGTGGAGCTGATTACAAACGCCTTCCGCAATGGCAATGCTGTTTATTTCTGTGGCAATGGCGGCAGTGCTGCCGATGCACAACACCTGGCGGCAGAGTTCTCCGGTCGTTTTTATAAAGACCGTAAAGCACTTCCCTCAGAAGCACTGCATTGTAATACTTCCTACCTAACAGCGGTAGCCAATGATTATAGCTATGATGTAATCTATGCCCGCCTGATCGAAGGCATTGCGAAAAAAGGAGATGTACTAATCGGATTGAGTACTTCAGGTAATTCAGCCAATATTTTACGTGCTTTTGAAAAAGCGGCTGAACTGGGTGTGATCACCATTGGCATGACAGGTGCTTCCGGCGGAAAGATGAAGGACCAATGCCATTATCTTATCAATGTACCTTCTTCCGATACACCCCGCATTCAAGAGAGTCATATCTTAATCGGTCACATCCTTTGTGAACTTACAGAAAAAAATCTTTTCGGATGATGCCCGTGAAAGAAGCCATCATCCTCGCAGGCGGACTGGGTACCAGGCTGCGGGACGAAGTGCCGGATTTACCTAAGTGTCTGGCACCCGTTAATGAGAAGCCCTTCCTTCATTACCTGATTCTCTTTTTAAAGAAAGCAGGTATTGAGCGTTTCATCTTTTCCTTGGGTTATAAGGCAGATGCTGCCATAACATTCATTGCAGCAAACCTATCCCCTGCCGAATATAGTTTGGTGATTGAGCCGGAGCCGCTTGGTACGGGTGGCGCCATCCGCCTGGCTATGGAGTCTGTAAAAGGCGAGCACGTTTGGGTGCTGAATGGTGACAGCATCAGCATGGTGAACCTTGCGGAACAATATCGCTTGCATACCTCGCAAGCAGCTATCTGCACGCTGGCACTGATTCCGCAGCAGCAATTTGACCGGTATGGAACTGTCACCATTGATCAGAACAATCGCATCACCGGATTTGCAGAAAAACAATGGCAGGAAAACGGGTTGATCAATGCTGGCATTTATTTGCTCCATAAAAACACTTTTTTACAGTCCACCCCGGCAGGAAATTTTTCCATGGAAACGGAATTTCTGCAACGCTACTACCCTACCCTGCCTATGTATGGTTATGTGGAAGCTGCCTATTTTATTGATATTGGTGTGCCGGCAGATTATCGCCGGGCGCAACAGGAATTCTCACAACTCTTTTTTTCTATGTCTACTTTTGAATTAACACAAGCCGATCATTCCTGGACGATCTTCCTTGACAGGGATGGCGTTATCAATCACGATAAAGACAATGACTACATAAGACATGTAGGAGAATTTGTTATGTATGAGAACACATTGAATGCCCTCCGAACTTTATCCCAATTGTTTCATCGGGTAATCATTGTTACCAATCAAAAGGGAGTTGGCCGCGGACTCATGACGCTGGAAGACCTGAATGGGATTCATGATTTTTTATTGCAGGAAGTATCAAAATCCGGCGGCAGAATAGACAAAATTTATTTCTGCTCAGATATTGACAACGATTCCCCCAACCGAAAACCCAATCCGGGGATGGCTTTCCAGGCAAGAGCAGCTTTCCCCGATATAGATCTGTCGAAAAGCATGGTGGCGGGTAACCGCCTATCTGATATGGAGTTTGGCAGAAATGCAGGTATGCACACTGTTTTCATAGCCACCACCCACCCGGAAGTTCCCTTTCCGGATGAACGCATTGACCTGCGCTATAACAGTCTCTATGAATTTTCGGAAACCTGCCGACAACAGATGAAAAGTTAACAAGCCATGCAGCATGGCTACCCGTCATTTGTTTATACCTTTGTAATATGCAGTGGAAGCAACTTATTCTCTTAATGATTTTCGCCACCACATTCGGTGCTCCTGTTTTCAGCCAGTCTGATCGTAGTGCCGAACAGGTTTCTTTTGCTTCCATGGAGACCATCCTGCGCGAGCAGGCATATAATATCATCAATGGTAATGAATGGTCTGATCGGCTACTGGCTGACAGCATCTTTACCCGTACCCTGGTACGTACCTTGCGCGCGAAAAATTCTTTCCGCTATGCTTTCGACTCTTTGGGAACCGTATCCGTACTATATGCTCCGGATAGTACCTTCCGGATCTTTAGCTGGCAACTGATGAAAGATATTTCCTACTACCGATACAAAGGTGCCATTCAATACAATACCCCCGATGGCAGCTTACGTCTTACCCCTTTATTTGATGCTTCGCCTTTCACCGAACAACCTTGTGATTCCGTGCGCGATGCGACTCAATGGATCGGCTCTGTTTATTACAACATACTGCTGAATACGCACCAAAATAAATCGTACTACACCTTGTTGGGATACGACGAGAATGATGAACGCACCACCCGCAAATGGATGGAAGTGCTCACTTTCAATGAACAGGGGCAACCCCGTTTCGGTGGTTTATTCTTCGAGTATATGCCCGACGATAAGAAACCGCCGGTGCCTACCCATCGTTTCTTATTGGAATATAAAAAAGGGGCGGGTGCACGCATGAATTATGATGCTGATCTCAAGATGATCACCTTCGCAACCCTTGTTAGCGAAAAAGGTAATCCCGCTGTGCATGCTACACTGGTGCCGGAGGGTGGCTTTGAAGGCTTTCGCTGGATCAATGGTAAATGGGTACATCTGGCGCTGGTGGAAGAACTGGATCCGAGTCAGCAAATAAACCCAGCTCCAAAAAATAACGCTGCTCCGAGCAATGCCGCACCGGCACCTGCTAAGAAAAAGAAGGGTGGAAATCAGTAAAAACTTAGTCTAATTTCAATACCGCTAAAAAGGCTTCCTGAGGTATTTCTACGTTACCAATCTGGCGCATTCTTTTCTTACCCTCTTTTTGCTTTTCCAATAGTTTCCGCTTGCGGCTGATATCACCTCCGTAACACTTTGCAGTTACATCTTTACGAATGGCGCTGATATTTTCCCGGGCAATGACTTTTGCACCTATGGCAGCTTGTATAGCTATTTGGAATTGCTGGCGCGGCACGAGCTCTTTCAGCTTTTCGCAAAGCTTTCTTCCGAAATCCTGCGCGCGGCTGCGGTGGATCAAGGCACTCAGGGCATCTACTTTATCGCCATTCAGGAGGATATCCATTTTTGCGATATCAGCTTCACGGAAGCCAATGGGGGTATAATCAAATGAAGCATACCCGCGGGTAGAACTCTTCAGTTTATCGTAAAAATCAAATACGATCTCGGTCAACGGCATTTCAAATATCAACTCAACCCGCGTGGGTGTGAGGTAACTCTGGTTGATGAGCATACCCCGTTTGCCGAGACACAAGGTCATAATGTTGCCAATGTAATCGGGCAGGGTGATGATCTGTGCTTTGATAAAGGGTTCTTCAATGCGGTCGATTTTCACTGGGTCGGGCATTTCTGCCGGATTATTGACAATGATTTTTTCACCACGCGTGGTGTATGCAATAAAGCTTACGTTGGGAACCGTAGTGATCACGGTCTGGTTGAATTCCCGCTCCAGTCGCTCCTGAATGATTTCCATGTGGAGTAATCCCAAAAATCCACAACGGAAACCAAAACCCAGGGCCTGGGAGGTTTCCAGCTCAAACGTAAGGGAGGCATCATTCAGCTGCAACTTATCCATGCAGTCGCGCAATTCTTCGAATTCATCTGTATTCACCGGGAAGATGCCCGCAAAAACCATCGGCTTAACTTCTTCAAATCCATTGATCATTTGTCCGGGGTTGGAAGCAAGGGTAATGGTATCACCCACTTTCACTTCCTTGGCATTTTTAATACCGGTGATGATATAGCCCACGTCGCCTGCTTTCATTTCGGTACGCGGCGTCATGGTCAATTTCAACACACCTACCTCATCGGCAAAATAATCTTCTCCTGAAGCCACCATACGAATTTTATCTCCTTTCCGGAGAATGCCATTCATGATGCGGTAATACACTATGATTCCACGGAAACTATTGAAAACACTATCAAAAATCAATGCCTGCAGGGGTGCATCGTAACTGCCGGTGGGGGCAGGAATGCGTTCAATGATGGCCATGAGTATCTCTTCAATACCGATACCACTCTTTCCACTTGCCAGCAATATGTCTTCCTGCTTGCAACCAATGAGATCAACGATCTGATCGGTCACCTCAGGAATCTTGGCCCCTTCCATATCAATTTTATTGATGACGGGGATGATCTCGAGGTTATTGTCAATGGCCAGATACAGGTTACTGATGGTCTGTGCCTGAATACCCTGTGAGGCATCAACCAGCAACAGCGCCCCTTCACAGGCAGCGAGGGCCCTGCTCACTTCATAGCTGAAGTCAACGTGCCCGGGTGTATCGATCAAGTTCAGGGTGTATGCCTCCCCCTTATACTTATAGTCAATCTGAATGGCGTGACTCTTAATGGTAATTCCCTTTTCACGTTCCAGGTCCATATCATCCAACACCTGGTTCATCATGTCTCGCTCCCCAATGGTTTTGGTATGTTCCAGCAGTCGGTCTGCCAGGGTACTTTTACCGTGGTCGATGTGGGCGATGATGCAAAAATTCCTAATATGATTCATAAGGCTGCAAAGATAGGTGTAAGCAGGAAAATCTTCACGGAATGTTGAGGATTGCCTTCGCAGGCTACCTGCAGGCAGATTGATCAAAAAAGACGGGGAAAGGCTATTTTTACGGAAAGAACCCATCACCTATGCTGCGTAAAAAAACAGCTGTTCATGGCAGAGAGACCAATGAAACCGGACTTAGTTCGAACAGTTCGCTGACCGGTGGTCGTTTTATGAATAAAAATGGCAGCGCCAATACGGAGTATGCCGGACTCCCCTTTTGGAAGCGGATTAACCTATACCATACGCTCATCTCGTTGTCGACCAGCAGGTTTCTGCTGTTTATATTGGTGTTTTTTGTGACCATCAATTTATTCTTTGCCGGTGTTTATCTCTTGATCGGACTGGAACACTTGGGCGGTATGGTGGCCACTACCCCGGGAGAAAAATTCGGGGAAGCATTTTTTTTCAGCGCCCAGACATTTACAACCGTTGGGTATGGTAGAATCAATCCCATTGGGTTTGCAGCCAGCGTCGTTGCTTCACTGGAAGCATTGATCGGGTTAATGAGTTTTGCTGTGTTGACCGGACTCTTGTACGGCAGGTTTGCACGTCCACGCGCCTTTATCCGCTTTAGCAGTCATGCTGTTTTCGCTCCCTACCAGGAAAAAGCAGCCTGGATGTTCCGACTGGTACCCTATACCAAGAATATTTTGATGAATGTGGAAGTCAGCGTCATTTTCTCCATACAGGTCGAAGAGGGAGGTGTTCAAAAAAATAAATTCTTTAACCTACCGCTGGAGATACCGAAGATCAATGTACTCTCCGGAAGCTGGACCTTGGTTCATGCAATTGGGGAGAATAGTCCGTTATGGGGCCTCACCCCTGCTGACCTGGAAGCAGGCAGGGCTGAGTTCCTGGTATTCCTGCAAGGTTTTGATGAGAGTTTTTCAAATACGGTCATCACCCGTAGTTCTTATACAGTACATGAATTGGTATATGGGGCAAAGTTCAAGCCGATGTTCCATCCGAATGCGCAACAAACCGGAACTACGGTGCATGTGAACAAACTGAATGACATTGAACATGTAGCACTACCGGGGTATTCCGATTTGGAATCCAAGGCTGTATACTGAGTAAAGTCAGTTGGGATTTGTCTATTTTCTGTCTATTTCAACGCACGAATGATGGCAGCAAATTCTGCTGCTATGAGGGAGGCGCCACCCACCAGACCACCATCCACATCGGGCTGCTGAAAGAGTTCCACTGCATTCGCGGCTTTTACACTTCCGCCATATAAAATTGTTGTCTGATCGGCAACGGCTGCACCAAATTGAGCCGCTAATTGTGCACGGATAAAGGCATGCATCTCCTGTGCTTGCAGGCTACTGGCTGTTTTCCCCGTACCAATCGCCCATATGGGTTCATAAGCTATCACCACTCTTTGCATTTGCGCTGCGGTGAGATGATAGAGGGATTCTTTCAGCTGTCCTGCTACGAAAGTATTTTGGGTATTGGCTTCCCGAATCGGCAGCGGCTCGCCGCAACAAAAAACAGGTGTCACGCCATATTCCAGTGCCAGCGATACTTTTTGTGCCAGCAGTTCATTGCTCTCGCCAAAAATTTCCCGCCGCTCGGAATGACCGATGATTACATGCGTAACACCCAATGAAACCAGCATCTCTACAGAAGTCTCACCCGTGAAGGCTCCGCTTTTTTGTGCGTAACAATTTTGTGCAGCCACCTGAAACCCAGGTATGCCGCTTAATTGCTGCACCGCATATTGCAGATAGGGAGCTGGAACAGCTAATAGTACCTGCTGATGCCCGGTCAGTTGGAAGGCAGTAGCTTTTAGTTCTTGTAACAGTGCATCGGCCTGGGGACAGCTGAGGTTCATTTTCCAATTGGCGGCGGCAATTTGTTGGCGCATAAAATATGAATTACAGAATGAGTAGGTTGAAAATTAACGTTGCGCAAATATATGTTCCAGTACTGAAATCTCATCGGCAGTAAATGATTTGCCCTTCAGCTGTTTCCAGTTGCTGATGGCGGCGATTGCTTTTGGCAACTGATAGCGTGTTCCATTGACGCCCCAACTTCCCGACTCTATGATGGTCGGCAGCAGACCGGTACCGAATACATTACAGCATGTACCATACATACTGCCGGTATTCATGGCAGACTGAATAGCGACAGTGCAATAATCACCCATGATGACACCACATTTCTGACCAACAGGCACATACTGGCTTGTATGGAAGTCCCAAACACTTACGATGCCGGCTGTATTTTTCACATTACTATTAGTAGCGCCTGCCCCCAGGTTACACCACTCCCCTATCACTGCATCACCCAGATAGCCCTGGTGTGCTTTATTGGAATAGCCCATCATCAAAGAATGCTTGATTTCACCACCTCCCACACAATAGGGGCCTAATGTAGTAGCTCCATAAATACTGCTTTGCATTTTCACCACCGATCCGGTACACATAGCAAATGGTCCGCGAATGGCTGCTCCCTCTAAGATGGTGGCATTGTGACCAATGTAGATCGGACCTTCAGTTGCGTTGAGATAGCAGGGTGCCAAGGCAGCTCCTTTTTCAATAAAAATATTTTCAGGGTGGGTGCAATACACTTGTTCGGGCACCGGCTCTGATAATCGTCCCGCCGTGATGAGTGAAAAGTCTTGTACCAGTTGCTCTTTGTTCCACTCCATAATCTGCCAGGGATGTATCAAAAGTTGCACAGGTACTTCTCGCGAAGAAAACCTACCGGTTTGCTCAGATAATCTGGCAGCGTCATGGTCATCCAAAATGGTTCTGCATGCCCATATTTTTCCTTCCCACTGCAAAGCAGCGCCAGACGACAATTGCATCACAGGTTCAAGATGCGACGCATGGGCCATCGCGCGTGCGTCAATGTAGGTATGTTCTCCCGGGGGAATGGCTTCATACAAGCAGCGCAGGTAGGGAACGGTGGCCACATATACTTTTTCACCGGTCATTCTTTCCCAGCGTTCACGTTGTGTGAGGATACCCAGGCGGATATCAGCTATGGCCTTGGTTTCTGACAGGGGCAGGAGTGATCTTCTGCTTTCGGGATCGAAAAGAATAATTGCCATGTGGGCAAATTAAATCATTCCCGGCAGATTACTACCCATAACCCTGCTATTCACCTTAATGAAATAGCACTAACTTTGCCGTCAAATCATTTATCATGAGCACGGGTATCTTTTCTTATCCTCCCCCCATCAATGAACCGGTTAAATCTTATGCCCCCGGCACACCGGAGCGGGCAGCCCTGAAAAAAGCGCTGACTGAAATGAAGAAAAAAACATGGGACATTCCCATGTATATAGGTGGCAAGGCGATTCGTACCGGCAATAAAAAATCCATTCACCCACCCCATGAAATCAGTCATACCCTTGGTCATTTTCATGCAGGGGAGGCAAAACATGCACAGCAAGCCATTGATGCGGCCCTAAAAGCACGCAACAGTTGGTCAGCCATGAGTTGGGAATCGCGTGCCCACATCTTTTTAAAGGCAGCCGATCTGCTGGCAGGGAAATATCGTTATCAGATGAATGCTGCCACCATGCTCGGACAAAGCAAGAATGCTTTTCAAGCAGAAATTGACAGCGCCTGCGAGCTCATCGATTTTCTGCGCTTCAATGTTTATTATCTCAACGAAATTTATAAGCAACAACCGGTGTCATCGCCCGGTATTCATAACCGCATGGAGTGGCGCCCCCTCGAAGGGTTTGTATTAGCCATAACACCTTTTAATTTCACAGCCATTGGTGGTAACCTGCCCACTTCCGCGGCACTCTGCGGGAATGTGGTGGTATGGAAACCCGCCAACACACAGATATTTTCAGCTCAACTCTTCATGCGCATTTTACAGGAAGCTGGATTACCCGATGGTGTAATCAACCTGGTATATGTCGATGGACCTACCATTGGAAAAACCTGCTTCACACACTCCCTGTTTGCCGGTGTACACTTCACTGGTTCGACGGGTGTCTTCAACCAAATGTGGAGAACCATGGCAGAAAACTTACCACGCTATCGTTCATATCCCCGCATCGTAGGTGAAACAGGCGGTAAAGATTTTGTGTTGGTGCATAAAAGTGCTGACCCCGATGTGGTGGTGACCGCTTTGGCGAGGGGGGCTTTTGAATTCCAGGGTCAAAAATGCTCTGCAGCTTCCAGGGCTTACATACCCAGCAACCTGGCCGCAGAAATCAAGCGCAAACTGGTAGCCGAAATCAACACTATGAAAATGGGAACGGTAGAGAATTTCAGTCATTTCATCAATGCAGTCATTGATGAGAAAGCATACGATAATATTACTTCCTACATTCGTCGTGCCGTTAAAAACAAAAAGAATACTTTGTTGGCAGGCGGCACCTACAGTAAGAAAAAAGGATATTTCATTGCACCCACACTCATCGAAAGTAAGGACCCACGTTCCCTGACCATGTGTGAGGAAATTTTCGGTCCGGTACTCACGCTCTATGTTTATCCGGCAGATGATTTTGACCGTGCGCTTGAATTGGTCGACACAACTTCACCCTATGCACTCACCGGATCGGTGATTGCCCGTGACAGGCAGGCCATAGAAAAAGCAACGATTGCCTTACGCGACAGTGCCGGTAATTTTTATATCAATGATAAGCCCACTGGTGCAGTAGTGGGTCAGCAGCCTTTTGGAGGCGCGCGTGCATCGGGCACGAATGACAAGGCCGGCAGTCAGCTTAACCTGTACCGTTGGTTGAGTGCAAGAACGATTAAAGAGACCTTCGATCCGCCTACGGACTACAGGTACGCATTTTTGCAGGAAGAATAAAAACCATCGTGATACGCCTGCGGCGCACAAGGTTTGAGTGTGAAGGATAAACCATTCTTTGGACACAGTCTTTGGGCTTTATCTCCCGCTGCGTGTCTTCCGCCGAAGGTGGAGACTTCGCAGCTTGAACGGAAGTCGACCTTTTTTGTCAATATCGCTGAAAGTAAAGTTGCCTTTCATGCCGCGAAGTCTCCTTACGTACAAGCCGTAAGGAAGACACGCGGAGGGAAAAACAATCGTGATGCACCTGCGGCGCACAAGGTTTGAGTGTGAAGAATAAACCATTCTTTGGACACAGTCTTTGGGCTTTGTCCGTAGTCTTTGGTCTTTGGCTGTTAGTCTTTGGTTTGATTAACTTGAATGTTATGAGCATCCTACCAAAGACTAAAGACCTTTAGCTAAAGACCAAAACAGTCTTTGGTTCCTTCCCCTCATGTCTTCCGCCGAAGGCGGTGAGACTTTTCAGAGGTGAGTCTTCCGATTAAACTTTTTTACAGAACGGTGGTTATATTTGTTGAGTGAAAAAATGAACCTGTATGGCCAAACCAACCCGTGAACTGGTAGATGCTTTGAGAGCCACGGCTCTTCGACTAAAAAATGGCGCCCACTATGCCTGGGGGCACCATGGAAGTTGCAATTGTGGACATCTCTTGCAGGTAATCACCCGTTTAGATGAAAAGGAAATTCTCACCTATGCGCATACTGCACCGGGCGAGTGGACGGAACTGGCAGCAGAATATTGTGGTATCACCCAGGCACCTGTGAGTTTGTTGGTGAAAAAATTGATGGATGCGGGACTTACCCCCACCGACATCCACCACCTGGAATACCTCACCGATCGGAAAATCCTCGACAGGCTACCCGGTGGATTCCGCTGGCTCCAAAGAAACCGCCGGGAAGATGTGGTTACCTATATGGAGACCTTTGCAGACATGATGGAAGAGCACTTACCACCCCAGGCTATGCAGGCTTGGCTGGAGGAACTGACCAGTATTCCTGCGAATCAGGTGGCAGCAACAACTCTTGCCGAAGTTCCTGTATCTGCCTAATACCCCCCTGCTTTTAACGGTATCCGCACCCTGTGCATAACCCGCCCGGAGGCTGTTGCGTTTTTAGGGTTTTAGATGTATATTTGCACCCTCTAAAAAGATGCCTGTGGCGACGAAATTTTCCCGTGAAACCTATCTATACTGGTATGAAGTGATGCAGCTCATCCGTCAGTTTGAACTGAAGGCGGAAGAGATGTACAAGATGGCCGGCAAAATCCGTGGATTCTTCCATGCTTATGTAGGCCAGGAAGCCATTGCAGCCGGTTGTATGACGGCCACCACTTCGGATGACCCCTTTATTACCGCCTATCGCGACCACGGTCTGGGATTGGCCAAGGGGATGTCTGCCAATTCCTGTATGGCCGAACTCTATGGTAAAGCTACCGGATGCAGCAAGGGTAAAGGTGGTAGTATGCACTTCTTCAGCAAGGAACATCGTTTCTTCGGTGGCCATGGTATCGTGGGAGCACAAATTGGTACCGGTGCCGGACTCGCTTTTGCTGAAAAATACATGGGCACCCAAAATGTGGTTCTCTGCTTTTTTGGAGACGGTGCTGCCCGCCAGGGTATCTTGCATGAAACTTTCAACCTGGCCATGCTTTGGAAATTACCGGTGATTTTCATTTGTGAGAACAACCAATATGCCATGGGTACCTCTGTTGAAAGAACCTCAAACGTTATTGATATTTACAAGCTGGCAGATGCGTATGATATGCCGGCAGATAAGGTAGACGGCATGACTCCGGAAAATGTGCACGAACATGTTTCACGGGCAGTAAAAAGAGCACGTGAGGGAGGGGGTCCTACCCTGCTGGAACTCAAAACCTACCGTTATAAGGGTCACTCCATATCTGACCCCCAGAAATACCGCACCAAAGAAGAAGTAGAAGAATACCGCGAACAGGATCCACTGGTAAAAGTGCGGAATAAGATTCTGGATAGCAAGTATGCTTCTGCTGCCGACCTCGAACTAATCGACCAAAAAATAAACCTGATCGTAGAAGAAAGTGTTCGCTTTGCAGAAGAAAGTCCCTGGCCGGATGAATCCGAACTGCTGAAGGATGTTTATGTAGACGATAATTATCCTTTCATCGTAGACTAATCCCTGCAGCAACACTGAAACTGAAAAAAACCCAACATGAGTACGAAAGCATTTCACGAAGAAGAAGGTATTGAAAAAGGACTGCGCATTTTGCAGACCCATCAGAATAAAATACTGGTAGGTATTTCCACCATTATATTACTGATTGCAGGCTGGTATGGCTACAATGAGTATGTAAAAAAACCCAATGAGGAGAAAGCCGCTGATGCCCTCTTCAAATCACAAGGCTACTTCACGCTGGATTCTTCCCGCCTCGTGCTGAATGGCGACGGTCAAAGCAAGGGAGTTTTGTATGTGATGCGGACTTTTAGTGGCACCAAAGCCGCCAACCTGGCTAAGTTCTACGCCGGTATCAGCTACCTCCACCTGGGAGAACATGCCAATGCAGTGAAGTACCTGGAAGACTTCTCAACTGATGCCCCACAGATACAATTGCTGGCTTATGGTAACCTGGGTGATGCCTACGCAGAACTCAATAAAAAAGACCAGGCAGTAACTGCCTATCTCAAAGCAGCTCATCACTTTGAAAAAGACGAAAGCAATTCTGCAGAATATCTTTTCCGCGCAGCCCTCTTATCTGAAACCATGGGTAAGACTTCCGAGGCACTGGAATTGTATAAAGAACTGAAAGAAAAGTATCCAAAAACAGAAAAAGGCTATCAGGCTGATAAATACATCAATCGCTTGAGTGTTCAAAAAGACTAGTAGTCCACTATGGCCAGTACAGGAAATAATCTTTTACATAAAGGCATCCCCACACCAGAGGATGCCTTTATCGTTTTGGTGAAGACCGAGTGGAATGCCGTGACTGTAAATCAATTGGAAAAGGGTGTAAAGAAAATTTTACGAGCTGCAGGTTGTCGCCTGCGCACCCTCACGGTACCCGGCGCCGTTGAAATTCCCTTTGCCATCAAAAATCACTATACCTATTGTGCACAACTACCTGATGCTTACATCGCACTAGGTTCGGTAATACAAGGCGACACCCCCCACTTCACCTATGTTTGTCAGTCCGTCACAGACGGGATCACCCAACTGAACTTATCACTGGATGTGCCTGTCATTTATGGTGTACTCACTTTATTGAATGAAGAACAAGCCAGAGAAAGAACAGGTGGAAAGCATGGCCACAAGGGAGAAGAAGCTGCTATCACCGCCTTAAAAATGATAGCTTTAAACCGCGAACTAAAAAAAGCCAGCAACCGCCGATGAAAGTACATGTATTCATACCTTGTTTCATCGATCAATTGTATCCTACTGTTGGTATCAATATGGTAAAGGTGTTGCAGAAGGCCGGCTGTGAGGTGATCTATAATCCGGCACAAACCTGCTGCGGTCAACCCGCTTTCAATGCAGGCTTCTGGGGTGAAGCAAAAGAAGTTTGTACCAAATTCATTATTGACTTTGAACAAGCGGAGTACATCGTACCCCCAGCGCAAGCTGCGCCGGATTTGTAAAAAATTATTTCAAATCTTTGTTTGAGAACTCTGCTTATCAGCAACGTGCCAAAAAAACGTCCGAAAAAATTCATGAGTTCTCTTCCTTTCTAATCAACGTTTTAGCTGTCGACAACCTCGGTGCCGTTTTACATGGTAAAGCCACCTATCACGACAGCTGTGCCGCTTTGCGGGAATGTGGTATCAAAGATGAACCACGTAGACTGCTGCAAAAGGTCGAGGGACTTGAACTGTTGGAAATGAACGACTCCAGCACTTGCTGTGGGTTTGGTGGAACCTTCGCCGTGAAGTTTGAACCCATCAGTATTGCTATGGGAGAACAAAAATCACGCAACGCTGCCGATACCGGCGCAGCATATATCATCAGCACAGATATGAGTTGTTTGATGCACCTCGATGGCTACCTGCGACATCAGCAGATGAACCTGCGTGTTATGCACCTCGCCGATGTGTTGGCAGCAGGATGGGAATAACTCCAGTCCTACAACTTACCTCTTCAATCTTTTCATATGAATTACTGGCTCATCAAATCAGAACCTTTCAAGTACAGTTGGGAACAATTAGAAAAAGAAGGGCAAACGCTTTGGGATGGTGTCAGAAATTATGCAGCCCGCAATAATTTGCGTTCGATGAAAAAAGGTGACAAAGCATTCTGGTACCACAGCAATGAGGGACTGGAAATTGTCGGCATTGCAGAAATTATTCGGGAGGCTTATCCTGACCCGACAACTACCGATCCGGCCTGGGTGGTGGTAGATGTGCGCCCTTACAAAAAACTTAAAAAACCGGTAACACTGGCAGCCATTAAACAGGAGCCACTGCTCGCACAAATGGATCTGCTGCGGCTGAGCCGCTTATCTGTGTCATCTGTTAAGCCGGCAGAGTGGACACTAATTCTAAAGATGGCGCAAACCAGTCGCTAAGTAAACCATTTCACCATGCAGGCTACTTCCCGAAAAAAACTGGTCGTGCTGACCGGCGCCGGCATTAGTGCCGAAAGTGGTATACGCACTTTCCGCGATGGCGATGGGCTCTGGGAAGAATATGACATCTACGAGGTAGCCCATATTGATGCCTGGAAAAAGAATCCGGCGTTGGTACTACGCTTTTATAATGAGCGAAGAAAACAGGTACTGGCAGCTCAACCTAATCGTGCGCATGTTGTACTTGCAGAATTGGAGCAAGCATATGATGTTTATATCATCACGCAAAACATTGACGACTTGCACGAAAGAGCCGGCAGCAGTAAAGTCTTACACTTGCATGGCGAGATCCTGCGTATGCGGAGTGAAAAAGATTCAACTATCAAAGCACCTATAAGGGAAGATATGCAGATGGAACAATTAGCGCCCGATGGAGCACCCTTCCGACCTGATATCGTTTGGTTTGGCGAGGAAGTGCCCCTAATGCTTCCTGCAATGGAATTAATGGCGCTGGCAGATGTATTTGTCATCATTGGTACTTCCCTGCAAGTATACCCCGCAGCAGGATTGGTTCGACATGTACCCGATGAAGTGCCCATCTTTGTGATTGACAAACAACTTCCAGCCCTCACCGGTATCTCGGGTATTACCTGCTTTGAACAGCCTGCCACCATCGGTGTAGACCTGCTACGAGAAGCATTGGGAAAACTATAACAATACATTCCGTATTTTTCGGTCATGCAGCACCGCCCTATTTTCGTTCGCTTGACCTGGATCATCTTGCTACTTATTCCTGCATTTACAGCACGAGCACAAGAATCCGATGCATTCATTCAATTAAAAAAATATTACTTCTCGCTCCCGGCAAAAGTGATGGATACCAATTGGCTGATAACCCCCATCGATTCGGGCGGCATCAATTATCTACTCCCGATACGCCAAGCTATGCAGCGAGAAAAAAACAGGGCGGTGATTGATACGGCTGCACACTATGACCTGCTGAATGATGCACTATGCAGACTCACCGACTTTAAAAGTAGTCTGTGGTACGAAAAAAAGTTATTAGGCTCGCTTACGCGGGAAGAACAGACAACGGTGCAGCAACTGACAAAGCCTTTCCTCAACGCCACCCTGATGGATGCTGGAAAGTTCATCTATCAACAAACAGCCGGCAGCCGAATAACCCTTGTCAATGCATCCTATCTGAAACCTTATACTTACGTGCTGCTGGCAGGATGGCTCGATTCGCTTTTTCAGCAGGGATATCGCCATCTCGCCATGGATTTGCTTCATCCGGTACAGCAGCCGCTGAAAGAAATAACGGTGCAGGATGGTATTTTTACTGCCGAACCAGTGATTGCTGAATTCATCCGCCTTGCCATCAGCATCGGCTTCAAGGTCATATCCTGTCAACCGGATTATAAGATCAGTTCGCTACACGAACGAAAGAAACAACAGGCCATTCAATTGGGTGATTATTTTCGGAAAATGCCGGGAGGTGAAAAAATGTTGGTCGTGACACAACCGGAAATAGTCGTACTGAATGAAGACAAGAAACCTGCATTGCCTTTTTCGCTCTATCTCTCTTCCTGGTTGGGAGAACCTTGTGTCAGCATCGATCAGTGTACCCTTACCCCCGGCAGTGTAGATGCCATTGGTGCCTATCTATATGATTGGTTACAATACAATAAGCCTGCCGATAAGCCGGTGGTTCCGATGCAAAAGAACCAGGCCTTGCTGTGGAGTGACCCAAATTATACGGCATTGATATGGCATCCTGCTCCTGCCTATAATAATCAGCGGCCACTTTGGATGCGTTTCAATGGTTGGAAAAAATCGATTTCCTTACCTGCTGCGCATCAGAAGTCTTGGCTGGTGCAAGCCTATTATTTAGAGGAAATTCAGAAAAGGAGACCCGGCAGTTGTGTACCCGCCGACCAGACTTATCAACTCGCAAGTGATGGCAATTATTATCTCTATTTACATCCGGGCAAATACCGCATCATTTACCGGAACATGGATTATAGTTTATTGACCTTCCGTGATATTGAAGTCAACCAGTAATGCATTACTTGTCATTACTTGAAAAAAAGATAAGCAATACAGATGGCAGCGATTACGCCAATGAGATCAGCGAGTAATCCGGCCCAGATCGCATAGCGTACTTTTTTGATTCCCACACTACCGAAATACAGCGCGATGATGTAGAATGTACTGTCGGCACTTCCCTGAAAGATAGAAGCCAGGTTACCCAGGAAACTATCCACGCCATAGTTCTTGAAAACATCCAACATCAGTCCGCGGCCACCCCCGCCACTAAAAGGACGCATAATGGCAACGGGCAGCGAAGGCACAAATTCATTGCTGATACCGAGTTGCAGGAGTACCCAGGAAATACCTTGTATGAGTGCATCCATGCCACCGGATTCCCTAAAAACACGAATACCCACAATTATCCCTACCAGATAGGGAATGATTTTGATAATGACCTGCCAGCCTTGTTGGGCGCCTTCAATGAAGGCATCAAAAACATGCACTTTTCTTATCCATGCACCGATGATAAAAGTACAGATGACAAGGAAGAGAATGAGATTACCCAATACATTACTGAAAGTCTCTTTGGTCATGAGTCCGGCATTGGGCGCATCTTTCACAGAGGGAAGGTGATAAATAAAGTAGGCAAAGAACAATACCCCGCCAATCAGTGAACTCAACCAGGCGACCATCACCCAATCGAAGCGCAGGCGCTGGTAGATGGCGGTAACAATGATACTGGCTATGGTAGCTGTCACCGTTGCAATCATCAAGGGTACGAATACACCGGTAGGATTGGTACTGCCGGCACCGGCGCGATAAGCAATGATAGAAAGGGGGATCAAAGTCAATCCACTCGTATGCAAAACCAGAAACATGATCTGGGCATTGGAAGCCGTTTCTTTGTTGGGATTGAGGGTTTGCAGGCTTTCCATCGCTTTTAAACCAAAAGGCGTTGCTGCATTGTCGAGGCCAAGCATGTTGGCACTGAAATTCATCACCATTTGTCCCATAGCAGGATGGCGGTCGGGCACTTCGGGGAATAAGCGCTTCATGAATGGATTCAGCCAGCGTGCCAGCAAATGAATAGCGCCCGCCTTCTCTCCTATGTTCATCAAACCCATGAAAAACACCATTACCCCCGTCAGCGGCAGGGCGATATCCATTACGGAAGATTTCGAAGCGTCGAATATACCCTCTACAATCTTGCGAAAAATATCATAATCCTGAAAGACAATCAACTTCACCAGTGCAATCAAGAGACCTATCACAAAAAATAAGATCCAAACGTAGTTCAGTGCCATAATCCGATTTATGCTTTGAAAATAATAAATTCCTGCCAGAGAATGGGTTTCCATTGCTGAAAACCATCTTCCTTGCAGCTAAACCAGCTATATTTGCACCCTGAAAAAGGGGCAGTCGCCCCGCAAAGCAAGCAACATGGCATTACAGGCAGGTATCGTAGGCTTACCCAACGTGGGAAAATCGACCCTTTTCAATGCGGTCAGCAACAGTGCAAAAGCACAAGCGAGCAATTATCGTTTTTGTACCATTGAACCCAATGTTGGTTTGGTGGACGTACCCGACACTCGCTTGCAGGAACTGGCCAAACTGGTCAATCCAAAGCGCATTGTTCCCACCCAACTGGAGATTGTAGACATTGCCGGACTGGTGCGGGGAGCGAGTAAGGGGGAAGGACTGGGCAACAAGTTTCTTGGAAATATCCGCGAGGTGGATGCTATCATTCACGTGATCCGCTGCTTTGAAGATGAAAATGTACTGCGTGAAGAAGGCAAAATCAATCCGGTAGGAGATAAAGAGATCATTGAAACAGAATTACAGCTGAAAGACCTTGAGAGCGTTGAAAAGAAATGGCAGCGGGTAGAGAAAATGGCAAGGGTGGGTACCGATACCAAAGCCAAAGCTGAATTTGATATCCTGAGTCGTTGTAAAACCCATCTTGAGCAGGGCAAGAATATTCATACCCTGGGTTTAAGCAAGGAGGAAAAAGTAGCCATTGCAGATCTTTTTTTATTGACAGATAAGCCTGTTTTGTATGTTGCCAATGTAGATGAAGCCAGTATGCACACCGGTAATGCTTTCTCCGAGGCATTGGGAAAAGCGGCTGCCGCGGAAGGTGCAGATATGATTGTGATGTGCAATAATATTGAAGCACAAATTGCAGAAATGGAGCAGGAAGATGACCGCAAGATGTTCATGGAAGAGTATGGCATGAAAGAACCGGCGCTTCATCGCCTCATTCAATCGGCCTATCACCTGCTGAACTTAGATACTTATTTCACTGCCGGTGAGCAGGAAGTGAGGGCATGGACGATTAAGAAAGGCTGGAAGGCACCGCAAGCAGCCAGTGTGATTCACACGGATTTTGAAAAAGGCTTTATCAAAGCGGAGGTCATTGCATTCGATGATTTCATTAAATATGGCAGTGAAGCTGCTTGTCGCGAAAATGGTAAATTGCGTATAGAAGGAAAAGAATACATCGTGAAAGATGGTGATGTGATGCACTTTCGATTCAACGTCTAAACCCCTGCCGATGAAAAAAATAGGTGTAGTAGCTACCTTGCTTATTTTGGCTGCCTGCGAAAATAATTCATCATCTTCCAGCGCAGATTCCATCGTACAGCCGATGCCGCAAGTACAGACCATGTCTTATACTGTTATCAATGTTTTTCCGCACGACACAACAGCTTTTACCCAGGGACTTCTTTTTCACAACAACGAGTTGTATGAAGGAACAGGCATGTACAAAGAAAGTAAGCTCAAGAAAGTAGATGTCAGCACTGGCAAGACTTTGCAACAGACGGCGCTTGATCCGAAGTATTTTGGGGAAGGGATTACGATACTCAACAATAAGATCTATCAGCTGACTTGGCAGGATCACAAAGTTTTTGTGTACGACCTCCAATTCAAGCGACTACCACAAGTATACGACTGGCCCTATGAAGGCTGGGGCATAACCACCGATGGATCCCAGCTTATCATCAGCACGGGTGGGAATAGTCTCTACTTTGTCGATCCAAAAGAAAAGGAATTAAAAATCGTTCGCTCAGTTGGCGTTGCTGACAACAATGGCTATGTAGAGAACATCAATGAACTCGAATGGGTGGATGGATTTATTTATGCCAATAAATACCTGACCGATCAAATTCTGAAGATCGATCCAACCAGCGGACAAGTAGTAGGTCGTGCCGATCTCACCGGTATCATGGGGAAGAATAATATTGCTCCTGCCGTACGCTCAGATGTATTGAATGGAATTGCCTACCACCCTGTCAAAAAAACTTTTTTCATAACAGGCAAGTATTGGCCTGCACTATTTGAAGTACGTTTCCAATAAAATTTATTGCTTGCGCGACAAATAGATCAGAGAACTGGTTTTCCGCTTGTCAAAGCAGGCTGTCAGATTAGACATGGCGCCCATCAGGAAGCCCGACAGCAGGCGTGTTTTACCGGATGTATATTTTTCACTCAGTAGCGATACATAGAAAGCATCGAGCCACATAGGGCGCAATTGAGACAGCTTAAATTGGTGACCTGTCAGCAATGAATCCATAGCATCGGGAGAGAAATGATAGAGGTGACGGGGAACATCATAAGCTGCCCAATGTGGGCCATAATGGGTGGCATCCTTTGACTGATAGTTCGGTACGGCAATCATCAGCCATCCATGGGGTCGCAGCAGCCGGTGGAACTGTTGCAAATAACCAGATAAGTCATGTACATGTTCCAACACATGCCAAAGGGTGATCACATCAAATGATGCTGCCGGCAATTGATACAGTTCTTCTGCAGGCTGCAGGTTGAGGGCTGCTCTTTCCTTCGCCAAACGACGAGCACCCGGGTCAGGTTCCAATGCCGTGACCTGCCAGCCGGCTCGCAGCATAGCTTCCGCAAAAAAGCCGGTACCGGCACCTACTTCCAACAAACTACCTTGTTGCATACCGGTCGTTTTCACTACCAGCCTGCGTTTTTGTCGCAGCGTAAAATGACGTGCCCATTGGTAGAGGCGATTGACAATACCCCGGTTGGTATTGGTATGGGATATATAGTTATCGGATGCGTAATAGGGACCGATGTGAGCTGCATCGGGAGCAGCTTCCGTGCAACGGAAACCACAGGAACTGCACTCCAGTAAGCGAAAGGTTTCACCTGAAACAGAATGATCGGTAACCGAAAACGCAGGAACAAGCGGCGAATGGCCACAACATATACAAGCCGCAAAAGCAACACCTTCAGTCATAGAAATGCAAAAGTACGAAAGGAAAGTTTCTTACAGCATGTGTAAAATAAGTGCGAGGGTAGCAACGGAAGCGAGGAAAATACTGTAGATCCACCAGAAATCTTTTTTCTGTGTCGCATCTGTTTCCAATTCATTGTCTCTGATCTCATTCAGTTTAGAACTGGCCTTATTTATGAGTCCGACAACACCTCTGGGTGCTTCCTCATCGGGATATTGCTCTTCCACCAGGGTGGTGGCTTCTTCTTGATTTCTGCGGAAAATTCCTGTGATGGAAGCTTTTAATCTGCTAAAAAATCCGGGGCGAGGTGTGTCATCCGATTCCTCCTCCTCCGCAAATCTTGCAGGCAGTGAAAAGTCTTCAGATGTAGCAGCTTCAGCACGCTTCCAGGGCCATTTCCTTTTTGCCGGCTCAGCCGCAGCTTCTTCTACCGGGGTATTCGGTAAAGGCTGTTTACGCAGGGGTGACCTACGCATATCACGTACGTTTCCAACTTCAGGTACAGGAGGGGTAACCGGGCGAGAAAAAGGTATGGTAGGCTCCGTTTCTCGGGCAGGTGGATTCCATCCACGATTCACCGGAGGAGTAGGACGATTCAACTTACCCCAGGCGGGTACCGGTTCGGTATTTTCTACCGGTGGTATTGGATCGACAGTGGGGCGCCAGGGCTGCGGTGTATCACCAGCAAATGGAGGGGTCGATCTGGGTCGCATCGATGGTCGCTGCGGCATTTCAATGGGTAGTCCCGAAAATGCCTCACTATCTTTTCTAAAGGGTGCTGCTGCATCCGGTTGCCATGTGGGTTGCTCTGATGGCGTCTGATTAGGAGTCAGCAGTGGATTGGGACGTCTGCCCGTGGTGGGTGAAGTTCGCAGGGGCGGTGGTTCGGGTCTCGGCCTGGGAGGAACAGATGGTTGAGCCTGAAAAGAAAAGTTAGATGAGCCTGCGGGAGAAGAGGCAGGACTATTTGTCGCTGGCTGTCCGGGCATGGGTACCCTATTCATTCGTTCTCGGGCTTCCCGCAAATCACCAAAAACAGCATTGACCTGCTCCCTTCTTTGAGCAAGTTGCTGGCGAACCTTTGCTAATTCAGGTGACTCCTGATAATTATTGATGCTGGCATAATCCAGTGAAGGGTCTAACTGACCGGGTGGCAATTTACTGGCAGTAGTAGGTGCCATCGCCGAAGTGGCGGGGCGAGCGGGTATTTCTGCGTTCGTATAAGCTGGAATCGAAGTAGCAACTGCTGGCTGCGGCGCAACTGCTGCGGGCATAGGTGCAGCGGGCATGGGAGTGGCAACAAAAGCGGGTTCTCTCGCCACCACAGCCGTTTGTACGGGAACAGAACTATTTTCCTGTTCAAAATGCAGGTTTCCGCCTATATCTTTCGTTAATGTACCCAATCCACGCAACCTGGCTCTTTTGTTTTCAACCAGTTCAGACATTACCTGCAATGAGAAGTTCAGCAACTCATTAGCGGCTGAGGCAGGTGTTATGCTCATTTCGGCTGCCAAAAAGGGAAGTAACCCGGTATCAGGGGTAGCTGGCGGACCATCTTTAAAGTGGAGAATGGGTTGTTTGGGGTCAAGGGTGCCTGTGCTGCTGTTCAGCCTTGCGGGCTGATAACTCACTGAAAAGCTTCCGAGGGAAGGGATATTCAGGCGGTTATTCAGTATCAGGTATTTATAAAGCAGCTGCTGCATCCTGCTGAAAGATAATGGATTTGCGTACACGAATATACAAAACGATTTGAAAATGGATGTTAAAGTCCGTTTCAAATCTCATTAAAAGCGCGTTAGAAGTAGCTGTTCAGCCGAAAGGGTGGATTTGTCAATCCCGGAATCGATACCTGCATCTCATTGAAAGACAATCATCCGAACAGCAGGATTATTGTATTTTTACAGTCACCGGAAGCTTATGTACGAACACATCACCACCCTGCGGGTCAGGTATGCTGAAACCGATCAGATGAACATCGTTTACTATGGCAATTATGCACAATTTTTTGAGGTGGGCCGTGCCGAATGTATCCGTGACCTTGGCTTTTCCTACAAGAAAATGGAAGAATTAGGTGTTCATATGCCAGTCGTGGAGTTGCATGCCAATTTCTTGCGACCGGCCAGGTACGACGATCTGATTACCATCAAAACAATGCTGCGACAGTTACCGGAAAAATATGAAATCACCTTCCATCATGAGGTGTTCAATGAAAGAAAGAAACTATTGACAACCGGACATGTGACCCTGATGTTCATAGACGCTGTCGCCAATAAGCGCATGCGCATGCCAGATTTCCTCCGGGAGAAGTTAGCGCCCTTCTTTCCGAATCAAATCCTATAATGATCAGCCCGCCAATTTTGAATGGCCTTTTTAATGTCTGTGCTAGATAAATTTTCCGATTGAGCTCTGCTCACCAGTGCTGGAAATTCCTCATCAGATGCAAAACGCAATGCGATGATCTGTGACATACGTAACCCGGAGGGTAAGGCTTTACCGGTCAAAATATAATGTCTCAAATTCTCCTCGGCACGAATCACCCTGTTCTGTGTTCCAAGCGGGAACATGCGGGCATAAAAAGCAATGATGATCAGAATAACTGACAGGAAACAGATAAGCGAGGCAGAATAAAAATTACTACCATCTGAATGGGCGAGGTTCACAAAAGAACCGATCAACAACACCAATAATGCAGGGAGAAGCACATAGTGGTATACTGGTACATACTTTTTGTGGTTGGAAAAATTTTGTGACATAAGTAGAATTGAAGTGGGTAAATAAATCCGTTTATTTTTTTAATTCATCCAGCAGGGTGAACATTTTAGTAACCATACTGCCGGCAGATCCTTCGAAATTATTTACGAGGATAGCTAAAATTACATTTTTTCCCTCAGTTGTGGTGTGGTAGCCGGCAAATGATTTAACACCTCCGATGGTTCCGCTTTTCAATGTCATGTTGTTATAGCGAGGGAAAGCCTGCAAATAATCTTTGAACCACCACTGCTTGCTGGCATATTGTAACACCTTAACAAGCGCACCCGCGGTCACCCGGTTTTGTGGTGATAATCCACTTCCATCCTGCATCCGCAGGGCCCCCGGTGCAATGCCCCGTTCTTTCCAAAATGCACGAACTTTATCGAGGCCCTCATCGAGCGAACCAGAGCCACCCTGCTGTTTGGCGATGGCACGAACAAAGGCTTCGCCATACAAGTTCACACTTTTTTTCATGAACCAATAGTTCAGGCTATCAAATGCCGGAGAGTAATGGTACATCAGTGGCTGCAGGTCTATGCGACTTGAGTCGGGCTGCAGTTGCTCATCTACCGGGAGTCCTTGTGCACGAAAAGTTTTTGTCAGCTCCTGCGATAGTTGCATGGGAGGGTCTGGCAGTGAGCCGGAGATAATAAAATTACTTTCACCCCTCGGTATGGTTCCATCCACATAAGCCAATTTACTTCTGGGCGCCAGATAAATATTCGCCCGGTCACCCGTTCCCTTTTCAGCTGCCGTCGTATGTACCTGAAAAGTGACGCCTACAGGAAAAGGTTGAGCGGTAACTACTTCTACCCGATCACCTATACGTGCACCGGAGCGCAAGATTAAATCGTATTGGTTTTCTCGCCAGTTGAGATAATCGCTGCCGGCACCATAATAATTACCGATATCATTCCAAGTATATCCGCCGGGTGTGGGTATTCCCGACCAATGATGATTCCAAGGCAAAATTTGTCCGCGGATACGTTGAATGCCGGATGCTTGTAACAACGACATCCATTGAGTTACTTGTTGAGCCGGTTGGGTAGAAATAAATCGTTGACTGCCCAGTGCCGGATCACCGGCCCCCTCTATGAATAGATGGCCGTTTAACACACCCGAGCTGACTTCACCGTCGGTCAGAAAAGCCGTTGCAAACCGGAAAGAGGGGCCAAGTAATTCAAATGCTGTTGCGCTGGTAATAATTTTCAGGCAACTGGCGGGAGGTAATCCGGTATTTGGATTCCAGCTGACAAGTGTATCACCGGTATCGGCATCAATTACCAGCCATCCCAGCAATCCATAACGCATTTGCGGGTCAGCCAACAAATCTGTCGTAGCACGCTTCAGGCGCTCTTGCAGTGTTTGTGCAGCGATGGCTGCCGATATGAATAAAAGGACCAACAGGAGCGTACATCTTTTCATAAATGAAGTTACCTTGCGTTAAAATTAACGCACTTCAGCATGCCGGAAAAAGTTTTTGCCTCCATCATAACCATTGGTGATGAATTATTGATCGGACAGGTCATTGATACCAACAGTGCCTGGATCGCCGGTGAATTAAATCAGATTGGTATTCTACTCAAACATCGGATTGCTGTAGGTGATCAGGCAGGAGACATTCGTGCAGCCCTTGATGCGGAAAGTAAGCGTGCCTCTATTGTGATTCTTACCGGCGGATTGGGACCTACTGCCGACGACATCACCAAACCGGTATTGTGCGAATATTTTGGGGGAAAGATGGTGACACACGAACCCACCCTACGTCACATTGAAATGATTTTTCAGCAGGTGCTCAAGCGTCCAATGATCGAAAGGAATATTCGTCAGGCGGATGTACCGGATGTATGTACCGTATTACACAATGAGCGGGGAACTGCGCCAGGCATGCTTTTCAAAAAAGATGATGTTTGGTATGTTTCCCTTCCGGGGGTGCCCCACGAAATGAAATGGCTGATGAAAGAGAAGGTGCTGCCCTTGCTGCAGGAACACTTCGATACAGGGGTGGTTTTACACCGCACTTTGTTAACAGCCGGTGTAGGAGAATCATTCCTGGCAGAGATGATTGCCGATATTGAAAACAATTTGCCAGCAAACATCAAACTGGCCTACTTGCCCAATTATGGCATGGTACGACTGCGGCTGAGTGGCTGGGGCACCGAAAAAGAAACATTGGAGCAAGAGATCTTGCATCATTTCAGTGTACTCAAAGAAAGGGTTGCCGATCATTTGATCACCGATGAAGATATCCCGCTCGAAAAAGCCGTTGGTCAGCTTCTAAAGAGAAACAATGCCACTGTTACTACGGCAGAAAGTTGTACCGGTGGATATATTGCCCACCTCCTCACTTCCCATGCCGGTTCTTCCGCCTATTACAAGGGCTCGATTATTTGCTACGATAACCAGATCAAAACCAAACTGCTGGGGGTTACAGCATCTAGTCTGCAGGAACATGGGGCCGTGAGTGCCTCTACGGTAGAGCAAATGGCAGCTGCTGCCAGACTGCTGATGGAAGCTGACTATGCCATTGCTGTCAGCGGTATTATGGGTCCGGATGGGGCTACGGCAGAAAAGCCGGTTGGACTGGTCTGGATGGCCGTGGCTTCTGCCAAAGGGGTAAAAAGTCAGGAAATGCGGTTCCGATTTGACCGAAAAAGGAACATCGAACTAACCGCAGCACATACCCTGCGGCTCCTCCATGCAGCCATTGTGGACAACAAGTGAATATCCTTCGTTGAATTACGTTTACATTTGAGTTTGAATCAGGGAAATTTGTAACTATAAGTTATTGATTTTTATAGCATCGTATGTCCTTATTCGACTTGTATCCCCCATCGAAACAGATACCGGTCAATAACCATACGGTCATCATTAAACCACCGATTGCAAACTAACTATGGCGCTTGTTGAACTGATAATGCCCAAGTTGGGCGAAAGCATCATGGAAGCCACCATCCTGAAATGGCATAAACAGGTGGGAGATAAAGTATCACTGGATGAGACGGTACTTGATATTGCTACAGATAAGGTAGATAGTGAGGTTCCCTCTACTGCTGCCGGAACGATAGCTGAGTTGTTATATGCAGCGAATGATGTTGTGCCGATTGGTGCAGTGATTGCCCGCATTGAAACCGGCGTCAATGAAAAAGCACCTGAGATCGCCACAACTTCCACCACCATCACGGAAGAAAAAACAGTTCCCGAAGCACCACCTCCTCCACCCCCTCCTCCCACTCCTGCACCAGAACCGGTGAATGAAGCAGTTACAGCGGCAGTGGCGGATGCGCCGGAAGTTCCTTATACACCCTCACCAGTCGTAGCGGAAGAACGGCCAGCAGGCAAAACGGGTGTCAATCGGTTTTATTCACCACTCGTTTTGAACATCGCACAGCGGGAAGGTATTTCCATGAGTGAATTGGAACAGATTCCCGGAACCGGCCTCGAATTCCGCGTGACGAAGAAAGATATTTTACAGTATGTAGCCGATAAGAACGCAGGAAAAATCACCGCTCCAGTTGCTTCACCTCTTCCCAAGTCTGTAGATACGTCACCTGCACCTTTAGCTGATGTATGGAGTGAGGTTGCCCAGGCGGCCACATTGGCGGCTGTGCCTGCGATAGAAGAGACAAAAGCTGTAGAACCGGTGGAACCTCCTCCTGCCGATTTGATTGCTGTACAGCTGCCCCCCACCGCGGTAGTGCGTGTGCCGGAAGAAGTAATTGCGCCTCCTGTTATTCAGGCAGCCACGCTGGAAACAGCCACGAAACAACCAATTCCGGTAGTCCCGATACAAACTGCTCCCACCAAAGATGGCAAATGGTCGGATCCCGCCAAGGTGATTGTTTCCGGGGAGACGGAAATCATGGAGATGGACCGCATGCGTAAACTGATTGCCAAGCACATGGTAAACAGCGTGCAAACGAGTCCGCACGTTACCAGTTTCACGGAAGCCGATGTAACCAATATGGTGTTTTGGCGTCAGCGAGTGAAAGATGAATTTGAAAAAAGAGAAGGCACCCGTCTCACATTTACACCGCTCTTCATTGAGTGTATTGTTAATGTGATGAAACGTTACCCTCTCATCAACAGTTCGATCAACGGTGAGCAAATTATTTTACGCAAGGACATCAATATATGTATGGCCACTGCCCTACCCTCTGGTAATTTGATTGTGCCTGTCATCAAAGGGGCCGATCAGATGAACGTGGTTGGCTTGAGCAAGGCTGTCAATCAATTATCGGATGCTGCGCGTACCAACCAACTAAAACCGGATGATACTGCGGGCGGTACTTTTACCTTCACCAATGTAGGAACCTTTGGCAGTCTGATGGGCACACCCATTATCAATCAGCCACAGGTAGCTATTCTGGCAGCAGGTGCCATCAAGAAGCGGGCAGCAGTTATGGAAACACCCGATGGTGATGTGATAGCTGTCCGTCACATGATGTACTTATCACTCAGCTATGACCACCGTATCATTGATGGCAGCATGGGTGCCTCTTTCCTTTCCGATGTAGCTCGTGAAATGGAGAATTGGGATGTAAATAAGCGCTGGTACCAATATCTGTAAATTCTTGGCGTAAAGAATTTTTACTTGTAATTGAATCTAACTAATTACAGCTAGTTCTAATTAATTACTACTTACACTAATTAATTACAGCTTACTCTATTTACTTATAGTTACTTCAAATTTCTTGTAAGTACTTAAAATTGCTTATAAATACTTAGATGTATTTGAGGTCCCTTATAATTACTTTTAAGCACTTGAGATTGCTTGTAATTACTTCTAAGCATTTGCAGATAGTTCTAATCACTTTCCTTTACTATTAATCTCCAGTATGTACCGCGATTTTATTGAGCCCCTTATATAATTCGTAGCCAATTATAATTACTTAGCAATACTTCTAATTGCTTGCAAATACTTCTAAGTATTTGCAGCTAGATCTAAATACTTATAGTTACTTCTAAATATGTCTAAGT
>JBEIUM010000211.1:0-4844 GCA_040374385.1 Sediminibacterium sp.
CGATGATTCGGAAAGCACACAGGGATATTCGGTTTTTGAAGGACACACCTTCACTGGAAAAGTAACCGCCACTTTTTTACGGGGGCAATTAATTTTTGAAAATGGTACAGTAATGGGTGAGCCTGCCGGTCAATTCCTGTTCAGGCCACATTAATCAACTGAAATATTAAAAAATGGATTTACACATCAAGGGACAGCTGTTTATTGTGGGGGGCGCCACCTCCGGTTTCGGGAAAGCCATTGCCGAGCAATTGCTGGCAGAAGGCGCTCACATTATAGCAGTTGCGCGGGGAAATGAAAAATTAGCAGCATTGCAGCTAACGGCACCCGAACAAATCACCACAGTTTGCGGTGATATCTCCGACGAAGCTACCCATACGGCTTTGTTGGCTCTTACCAAAGACCGTATCGTGCATGGACTTGTAATCAATGCTGGAGGCCCTCCGGCGAAAACTGTTATGGAAACAACTGCCCAGGATTGGGATGATGCTTATCGACTCCTTTTGCGCTGGAAAGTACTGCTGGCACAACTGTTTATTCCCGGCATGGTCCATCAAAAATATGGGCGGGTTTTATTCATCGAAAGTGCTACGGTAAAGCAACCCTTGGAAAATTTAGTATTGAGTAACTCACTTCGGGCTGCTGTAGTAGGAATGGTGAAAACGCTTTCGCAGGAAATTGCTGCCAGTGGTGTTACGTTAAATATTATGGCGCCAGGCTCTCATAATACGCCAGCTATCGATCGGATTTATAAGAAGAAAAGTGA
The DNA here is from genome assembly GCA_040374385.1 of Sediminibacterium sp. Lineage (GTDB taxonomy): Bacteria > Bacteroidota > Bacteroidia > Chitinophagales > Chitinophagaceae > Sediminibacterium. The sequence continues at coordinate 767 of JBEIUM010000211.1, forward strand.
GCAGACTGGTTTGCCATTCGATCAAGTGAAGGCTACAGCCATTCAACAAATTCCAGTCGGGTTTTTAGGTGAGGCGACTGATTTTGCATCACTGGCTGCCTGGCTATTGAGCCCTTCGAGCAGGTTCATCACGGGGCAAACCATTTCAGTAGATGGGGGAGCGGTTCGAGGTATCATGGGATGAGGAATTAAAATAAGATATAGACTTTGTTTTATCATTTTAACTATTAATCGCTATACTATGAAGAAATATTATTGCTGGGTGGTACTTGCGTGTTTATTCCTTATGTATATGGCAAGTAATGGTATTGTATTGAATACCTTCAATCTTTACCTGCCTGAGTTTGCTCGCGCGTTCAATGTAGACATTGGGAAGGCAACCGGTTTGGCTGCCACTTTATATCTGGTACTAGCGCTGCCCCTGCCTTTTGTTGGCAACTTGCTTGAAAAGTTTTCACCAAAAAAAATCATACTGACTGGTGCATTTGGGGTTTCGGCTGGGTTATACTTCTTATCTATTGCCACCAGTTTTAAAATGATACAACTATTTGTAATCGTGTATCCTCTCTTTCTATGCCTGGTTGGGTTGCTTACCAGTATGTATGTTATCAATAATTGGTTTGTAAAATATAAAGGTATTGCTACAGGAATATTACTCATGGCCAGTAGCGTTGGTCCTGCCATTTTTGCATCTATCGTGGGTAAATGGATCAAAACACTGGGTTGGCAGGCAGCCGTACAGAATCAGTTTATTCTCTGTAGTTGCTTAATTATCATACCTGCATTATTGATCTACAGTCATCCATCTATTATCAATAGTTCAGCAGATGGCATTCCCGGAACCATTGGAAGGCAGCCTAAGGTTGACAAAGTCGCCAGTCGCGCCCTTCTAAAAAAGGCCTTGTTGTCACTCGACTTTTATTTGGTCGCTCTTATCACTGCAGCCCTCTGGTTTTGCATTGGCGGGTTCATACAAAATCAGCGCAATTACCAGGTTGATTTACATTTAGACGTAGAGCAGAGTGGTCTGCTGCAAAGTGTTTTCTTCCTTTTTGGTTTATTGGGGAAATTATTGTTCGGATACCTGGGTGATAAATTCAGCGTGAAAAAAATCATGCTATTAAGTGTATTTAATATGCTGCTGGGATGTTTACTACTCTATTGGAGTCTGCGCGATAACCGGTGGGTAGTTCCTTGTGCCATCGTGTTTGGTTTGGGATATAGTGGCACATTTACAATGATCCAGTTATATATCATTGACTTGTTCGGTGGTGCTGCTTATGGAACGATCCTTGGCTTGCTTTCTTTTATTGACACCCTCTGTGCTTCTATTGGAGTAGCCGTATTGGGTTCTATGCGAAAAGTAAACGGCAACTATGAAAAAGCATTTATGGTGATGATCGTTCTAACTATTTTCTCCCTGATGGCAACCTATTATATCAATCACCGTGCTAAAAAAGGGGCCATCATCAGTTAAAGTAGTGCCTGTATGCTAAAGAAAAATATTAATGCCTCCGTTATTTTTCACTCGATAAAATTATCCGAGACCTGGAAAAAAAATGGAGATATCATCACCCAGCAATTCGGCATCACCACGCAGCAATGGTTCATATTATTGTTATTGGCGAAAGATCCTAATATCCTGTATTTTAAGCTGCATCCACATACCAAGCCACTCATGGCAAAAGAATTAGCAGAAGCCATGAACGTGAGCCGTGCTAACATTACTAATATGCTGAATGTGCTTATTCGGAAAAAACTGGTCGTACAAATCAGTGACAAGGAAGATAAACGACGTAAAAGACTTTCCCTTACCTCACAGGGTATCGAACTGGTTGAAAAACTCGAAAAGCTTCGTTATACTTATAACAAGAAAATGCTGTCTCAATTCAGTAATGAGGAGAAAAAACAATTCATTCAGTTTGTAGATGTCTGTCTGCAATTAATGCACGCCTGAGTAACTATTTGGTTTGCTTTCGTTCATACAAAATCGGCGTTTCATAAGTTGTCAGTCGGTGGCCATCTTTTTCCATTAATTCCATAACCTGTAAGGTTTTGGCGGTAAAGGTTTCGCTTAAAGTGAATTTTAGTCCATTACCCAACTCATTAACCGAAACAGTAGAAAAAGTTTTTTGGCGGGGGTTCCAGGTATAATCGGCACCCTGGAATGTAGGGGAAGGCACAAGTGACTTATAATCAAATTTGAGTGCTGCATTGTCATTGCGTAATTCTTCCTTTGTGTAGTTATTTAGTTGGAAAGTAGTGAGGTGAATGATTCCATCCGACTTAAGGGTGAATAGAAAAAGGTAGGGCTTAGCTTCCATCGTTTTTCCGCTCGTTAAATAGTAGCTCTCTTCCAATATAAAAAAACCATTCAAGTCTGTAGGTTGATTGATTACTTTATCATCGGCAACGCGATTTACATGTATTGCCAGCGGATGAATGATTTTTCCTGCTTTCATTTCTGCCATCACTTGACGGCTGTTGTCAAAATCACCCGTTATGTATTCTCTGAATCGATTTAAAAGCATTTTTCCCTCGGAAGTTTCCTGGGCAGAGGCAGCCATCACAGGCCAAAGCATGCAGACAAACAATTTTTTCATGTTGATTGATTTCTTTGAAGCTTAATGGTCCATGGGGAATAATCATTCCCTTCTTTGATAATGAATACTTTTTGACGCAGGAATCTTTTCAATGCAGCAGCACCCATGCGTGTTCCGCCAATACCGCTTAATTTAAAGGAAGACTTTTCTCCCTCATGCATGATGGCTGTTAGGGCAGCATCATTGATACTGATGGCTCCTGCTGTTATGTGTTTACCAATCTGAATTGCTTCTTCAGTCGTGCCTGCGAAAACCGCAGCACTTAGTCCATAAACGCTGTCATTCGCCAGTGCTATCGCTTCTGCCGTATCCCGAAACGTCATAACGGGCAAGATGGGTCCGAAAGTTTCTTCCTGCATGATCTTCATGCTGTGATTCACCTGTGTCAAAACCGTAGGTCTGCAGTAGTAGCCGCCATTGATCGATTCACATTGTCTGCTTCCTGTAAGTAGTTGTGCTCCTTTATCAAAGGCATCTTGTAAATGTTCATTGATAATTGCTACTTGTTTTTCAAATATAATTGGTCCGATTTCACCGTGAAGGATATTGTCGGCATTCAGCATCAGGTCTGCAGCTCGTTTTGTCAGTAATTCAACAAATTGTTCTGATATTGATTCATGCACATAAATACGTTCAATGCTCAGGCAGCTTTGTCCGGCATTGGCTGTTCCACCCCAGCAGATAGAAGCAGCAGCAGTTTCTAAGTTTGCCGAAGGAAGAACAACTGCCGGATCTTTCCCGCCCAGTTCCAGAAACACTGGTATCATGCGTTGGGCTGCCGCAGCATATACTTTTCTTCCCGTAGTTGTGCTGCCTGTAAAACAGATGAGATCCGCATGGTCGACCAGCGCGGCACCGACTTTGCCATCACCGGCAACGTAACGAAGCACTGCATTTAATTCAGGTACTTTCGCAATAGTTCGATTGATGACTTCAATAAATCGGGGCGTTACTTCACTGGGTTTTACAATTACTGCACAACCCGCCAACAATGCAGGAATTGTATCGATAAGTGAAAGAAGCAGTGGAAAGTTCCAGGGAGAGATCACGCCTACCAGGCCATAGGGAACCCAATCTTGTTGTAAGCGAATGAAGGGAATCTGTGTGGCTTTTGAAGGTGATTCCTCGAAAAATGTTTCCGCAAGTTTACACCAGCGGTCTATACTGCTAAAAAGCAGATCAATTTCTAATTTGGTTTCCCATATTCTTCCGGTATCTAATTGTAGTGCTCCCAGTAATGCTGCACGTTCCTCTTCAATAAATGTCTTCCATTCCTGAAGAATTGCTGATCGTTTTTTTAACCCACCTGAACTCCAGTTATACTGGGCAGCTTTGAGTTGCTTACATTCATCTGCGATAACAGTTGTTGGTATTTCAGCGACGAAATAATCTTTTTGGCCGGTTCTGGGATTTCTGGTATTCACCTGCTTGCTTATTGAATGATCTTTTTTTCCTTCAAGCTGGCAATCACTGCC
>JBEIUM010000016.1:0-23441 GCA_040374385.1 Sediminibacterium sp.
CCCATTACCACGTCGAATTGCAGCACCAGGGCCAGTAAAAAAACTGCCAATAGGCTAATCACATCAAAAGCCCTTTCCGCCACAATAGTGCCCAATACTTTTTCTACCGGTACCTTTTCATATTTGGAGAGGAGGGTACATTTGAGTACTTCTCCTAAACGGGGAATGGCTAAATTGGCCAGATATCCAATCATTACGGCAAAAAAACTATTCAAGAAACCAGGAGTATATCCCATCGGTTCCATCAATAGCCTCCAGCGAAGGGTTCTGATAACATGACTGCCCGATAAAATTAAAAATACCGGAATGAGCAGCCAGAAGCGGGCTGTTCGGAGCGACTGCTGAAATTTTTCCCACTCCTGGTCAGGAATTTGGTGAAGGCTCCACCACACTAAAAATATTCCGAGCCCAAAAAAAAATCCATATTGTAGCAATCCCAGAAAGGCTTTTTTCATAGTTGGCGACTTCATTCATTAAGAAAAAAATAGATTCCTAATGAGGCATAAGATAGGTAAAGGTACGGAGCTTTTTTTTCTAAAACGCTTTTCGTTCCCAGATAGCACAGGGGTATTTTGTATTAAAAAACAATGATTTTCAGCAAGTTGTAGGTATTCATTTGGGTGCTAAACCCCTTTTCCTGTTAAATCAGGTTGATTTTTCGTACCTTTGCACTCCGGTTGATTTCAGCCGGAACTAAACGGCAGTGCACATGTCTACTAAGAAGAGAATATTATTCATTGCTACCGAAATGTCTCCTTACCTCGAATTGACTGAATTCGCCGAGGTAATTAACAAGTTAGCAATTAAGAGTAATGAGAGTGGTTTAGAAGTTCGCTGTATCATGCCGCGATTTGGAGTAATTAATGAGCGCCGGCATCGTTTGCACGAAGTGGTTCGGCTTTCCGGCATCAATGTTTCAGTTGATAATGATGATTATCCCCTGCAAATTAAGGTGGCTTCCCTGCCCAATGCACGTTTGCAAGTTTACTTTTTAGAAAATGAAGACTTCTTCAAAAGAAAGCAGGTATTTCATAATGATTCCGAAGAATGGTTTGAAGATAATTTGCTCCGTACCATTTTCTTCTGCAAGGGCGCATTAGAAACAGTTAAGAAATTCGGATGGCCTCCGGATGTAATCCATTGCAGTGGCTGGATGACTGGCCTGATTCCCGCTTACATTAAAGTAGCGTATAAAAAAGAACCCGTATTCTCTAATAGCAAAATTCTCTTCACTATTGGTCAAAATACCTTTCCCGATATCCTCGGTACCGACCTGGTGAAGAAAGCCCTTATTAATGGCAATATTCGGGAGAAAGACCTGGATACCTTTAAAGATGCCAGCAACGCTGCCATGTTCAAAGGGGGAGCCCATTATGCTGATGCTATTAGTTTTGGCGATGATAACATTGAAAAAAGTCTGTTAGACGAATTCAGTAAAGTAAAAGGGAAAAAGGTATTGCCCTTTAAAGGATGGGATTCAGATTTAACCGATTACATCGAAATCTACCAACACCTCGCGGGCAAATAAATACACCTACTTCTTATTGTTTTGTGCAAATAATATCCACACTTGCGTGGCTATTGTATACTCCTCTATTGGTTACCCGTAATTTATCTTTATATTTGCGGCATTAAAATTGATAAAATGCCCTATTTATTTACCTCTGAAAGTGTTTCCGAAGGTCATCCCGATAAAGTGGCCGACCAGATTTCCGATGCACTCATCGATCATTTCCTTGCTTTCGATCCGCAATCAAAAGTAGCCTGTGAAACCCTGGTTACTACCGGACAAGTTGTTTTAGCGGGAGAAGTAAAATCAAAAGCTTACCTAGATGTGCAAGAAATTGCCCGCGGTGTAATTGAGAAAATTGGTTATACCAAGTCTGAATATATGTTCGAAGCCAAAAGCTGCGGTATTCTTTCTGCCATCCACGAACAATCTTCTGATATCAATCAGGGTGTTGAAAGGAAGAATAAAGAAGACCAGGGCGCCGGTGATCAGGGTATGATGTTTGGTTATGCAACCAATGAAACCGAAGATTACATGCCGCTGGCACTCGACCTGGCCCATAAATTATTAATCGAGCTGGCTGCCCTTCGCCGCGAAAATAAAGAAATCAAATACCTGCGTCCCGATGCTAAAAGTCAGGTAACGCTTGAGTACGATGATAACAATCAACCCGTTCGCATCGATACCATCGTGGTATCGACCCAACACGATGATTTTGATTCAGAAGGAAAAATGCTCGCAAAGATCAAACAAGACATCATCGATATTTTAATTCCACGGGTGAAAAAGAAGTATAGAAAATATGCTAAGCTTTTCAACGATCAAATCAAATATCACATCAATCCGACCGGCAAATTCGTGATCGGCGGACCGCATGGCGATACCGGTCTCACCGGCAGAAAGATTATCGTAGACACTTACGGTGGAAAGGGCGCACACGGTGGTGGTGCCTTTAGTGGTAAAGATCCCAGCAAGGTAGACCGTTCAGCTGCTTATGCCACCCGTCACATTGCCAAAAATCTTGTAGCAGCCGGTGTTGCAGATGAAATACTGGTGCAGGTTTCATACGCTATCGGAGTAGCCAAACCTACCTCCATTAACGTGAACACGTATGGTACTTCCAAAGTGAATATGACCGATGGTCAAATTAGCAAGATGGTGGAACAACTGTTTGATATGCGTCCTTATTTCATTGAAAAGCGCCTCAAACTCAGAACACCTATGTACAGCGAAACAGCTGCTTATGGTCACATGGGTCGCAAGAATGAAGTGAAAGTGAAAGAGTTCAATATCAATGGCAAAACAAAAACCATGAAGGTTGAATTGTTCACCTGGGAAAAACTCGACCATGTTTCGAAAGTGAAAAAAGCTTTCGGACTTCGCTAAAACTACTCATTCCTTTCAGCCCCTGTCAACAACGGCAGGGGCTTTTTTATTTACCTTGCAACATACATCCATTTAACAACCCTTCACATGAAACGGACCGCTGCGCTTCGGCTGGCTGCCATCACCACTGCAGGCATTACCGTTTGGCTGCGCATACAGGGTGCACCTTTGGTAACCGACATCAGCAGCCGCGGTATCGTTGATCTGGAAATGGCAGGAAATATGGCCCGATGGGAAGCATTGACAGGTGCATGGAGCCGGACTGCTACCATCAATAATATCCTCATTGATTTTTTATACATTCCGGCTTATGCGCTTTTTCTTTCCCTTGCATGCCGGATACTGGCTGATAAGCAAACACCAACAGCTATTCAAGCAGCAGGTAAAGGGCTTGCAAAAGCAGTATGGCTGGCTGCTATGTTAGATGTAATAGAGAACTTACTTATGTTGGGTGGGTTATATGGCTATGTTTTTCCTGCGACCCTGCAACTAACGAAATGGGTGGCCACCATCAAATTTATAATTGTAGCACTAGCCATCCTTTATATCATGCTGGCAACCCTTTCCCTGATATTTAAAACCAAAAAAAACCATGGAGCATAATCCCTGGCAAATACTAGGTGAGCAAAAAATTTATAGCAACCCCTGGATCCAATTGACCGAGTACCAGGTAATTGACCCATCGGGGGGAAAAGGTATTTATGGAAAAGTACAATTTCAAAATATAGCTGTTGGTATTATTCCCCTTGACGCCGAACAACATACCTGGCTCGTTGGACAATATCGTTTCCCCTTACAACAATATAGCTGGGAAATACCGGAGGGGGGTGCACCCTTGGGCACTGACCCATTGGCTAGTGCGCAGCGGGAGTTAAAAGAAGAGACGGGACTAACTGCCGGAAATTGGAAGGAATTGCTGAGGATGCACCTGTCAAACTCTGTTTCCGATGAATTGGCCATCGTTTTTCTGGCCACTGATCTTACTCCCGGGCCGGCATCACCTGAAGAAACGGAATTGTTACAATTAAAGCGGGTACCCATCACTACAGCATTTGAAATGGTAGCTCGGGGAGAAATCACCGATGCCATCAGTGTAGCTGCCCTCCTTCAACTTCAATTGCATCTGATAGAATCCAAACAGAAATGATATCTTAGTACATGGCCCCATCATCCTCTACCCTGATTATAGGTAAACAACCCTTGCTGGAAGCATTGCAATCCGGCAGACCGATTGATAAGATTCTGTTCCAAAAGAACATAAGTGGCGATGCTGTTCAGCAAATTAGGCAACTTGCCCGCGAAGCAGGCATTCCGATACAAATGGTGCCTCCCGAAAAGCTGAACCACCTCACCCGCGCCAATCACCAGGGAATCATCGCAATCGGATCACTCATCAGGTACATGGACCTACAACAGGTTATCGACTTCGTGGTAGGCGAAGGCCAAACGCCTCTATTTATCATGTTAGACGGCATCACCGATGTGCGTAATATCGGGGCCATCGCCCGCTCTGCCGTTTGCTGTGGAGCACAAGCCATGATCATTCCCGATAAAGGTGTGGGCGCCTTGCAGGAAGAAGCACTGAAAAGCAGTGCAGGAGCACTGGAGTGGATACAAGTTTGTCGGGTCAGCAGTTTATTGAAGGCAGTAGATACCCTCCACTTGAATGGCATTTCCGTATTCACCTCAGAAATGCGGGCTGAGAAAAAAATACATGAACTACCACTAACAGGTCCCTGTTGCGTAATCATGGGTGCTGAAGGGAAAGGCGTGCAACCCTATCTGGCAAAAGCCGCCGATTATTTCTTTTCTATTCCTATGGCAGGGAAGTTCAATTCATTCAATGTTTCTGTTGCTGCCGGTATCATTTTGTATGAAGCCATGAAGCAACGAATGCAATCACCTGCATAATTTTTCCCTATGAAGTGGATGCTCACCACCGAAGTCAAGCCCTTATCCCCCCCCATTACCTACCAGGATTCAATTTTAATGGTCGGATCCTGCTTTACTGAAAACATGGCGGGATACCTGCGGGACTATAAATTCAGCGTGATGGATAATCAGCAAGGGATATTATTCAATCCCGTGAGCGTGCTTTCCTGCCTCCAACGCATCACCAATTGCCAATCGTTGACAGAGAAAGAGCTGTTTTTTTACAATGATTGTTATCACAGTTGGGATCACCATGGGGAGTTCTCTTCTCCCCGAATAGCTGATTGTCTGGACGTAATCAATGCCTCGATCATTCAGGCACATGATTATATGAAAAAGGCGGGAATGTTGGTGATAACACTCGGCTCTGCCTGGGTATATCAACTCACGGAAGCAGCACCACTTTATCAGCCGGACAAAGTAGTGGCGAATAACCACCAGGCTCCTGCCAACTGGTTTGAAAAAGAATTACTACAACCCGCAACCATTGTAGATGCATTTGCTGCCTGGCTGGAACCCTTGCTCAAAAAGCAGCCCACGCTAAGGGTTTTATTGACAGTTAGTCCCGTTCGACACCTGCGGGAAGGAACCATTCAGAACAACCTCAGTAAAGCAGTTTTATTACAGGCGGTTCATCGGCTGGCAACGCTTTTTGAAGCGGTACATTATTTTCCTGCTTATGAGTTGGTGGTTGATGATTTGCGCGATTACCGCTTTTATGCCGAAGATCTCGTGCATCCGAATTATCAGGCAACAAAATATGTTTGGGAGCATTGGGTGAAAGCATGTGTAGATGATGAATCGCGCAACATCATGGCCTCTGTGAAAGACATTCGGCTTGCATTTCAACATTTGCCCTTGCATCCGGATACCCCCCGACATCAAAATTTTCTAAAGGAGTATGCCAGAAAAACAGCGGACTTACTGTCGGCATATCCCTGGCTCAAGCTGGAGGAGGAACTTGCTTATTTTTCTGCTGCCCAATAAAGGTTAGTGAATACGGTCACCCCGTACTTCCATTTCCTCCATCACACCCGCCTCAAATGCCAGCCATTCTTTCCAACGGGCTCTTACTTTTTCTTCCGGCTGGTAGGTAGATGCAAGCCGAATGAATAAAGTATAATGGCCTGCCTCACTCTCCATGAATCGACGATAAAATTTCCGGAGATAAGCATCTGTAAGTCCTTCACTCAGCCGTTTAAACCGCTCACAACTGCGGGCTTCAATCAGCGCCATGGTCAGCAACTGATCGAGCAGCCTGTCATCCGGATTTCCCCCCTTGGTTTGGAATTCGAGTAACCGGTTCACATAGGCGTCTTTCCGTTGCTTACCGAGGGATAAGTTTCTTTTGTGTAGTTCACTCAACACGAGCCTGAAATGCCCCCACTCCTCCGATACGATGGGCGACAATGCTTGCACCAACACTGTTTTCTCAGGATTTTTCTGAATCAGGCTGATGCAGCTCAGGGCCGCTTTTTGTTCGCAGTAGGCATGATCGGTTAAAACAGCCTCAAGTGATAAGGCCGCAAGGTTCACCCAACGGGGGTCCGTAGGTAATTGAAGTCCAAGAATATTCCTGGTATCTTCTGAGAGAACATCCATCAGTTGCTTTTCTTCCATACCCTGCAAAATTGCAACAATCCACGCAAAACTGCCGGGTAAAATTGAATGACCGATTTACCCAAATGAAAAACAGGAAAAACACCCTAAAGCAGTTCCCTAAAAAGGGTATATTTGATTATTAAAACTACATCATGAAAATATTTTTTACCATGGCCGGCTGTCTGTTCATCTTGAGCGGAAAAGCCCAGACCGAGAAATCATTTCAAGTCTCAGGTACAGCCACCACCGGCAACTTGAATATCGCTAAAGTTTATATCCAATATCAAAATGCCGGCAACAATGTTGTGGATAGTTCGGATTATATCAATGGCACCTATTCCTTCAAAGGAAAGCTGTCGGAAGCAATACCAGCCCGTGTGCGGGTAAAGTATCAGCAAACACCCGAAGGAAAATTAGTCGCTGCCAAACAAAGCCGGGATATGTTCATGGTTTTTCTTCAACCCGGTGATATAAAAATTCAGTCCACCGATTCTTTTTCAAATGTAAAAGTATCGGGCTCAAAAGCACACGACGATTATACCAAGTTAACAGCGTCCATTAAGCCACTTACAGCCAAGATGGATGATCTGTACAATGAATACATGGCTGCTGCCAAAGATCAAAAACTACAGGAATCTATTGTTGCCAAAGCGGATGGATTAGAGCAGGAAATCAGCCAGTCCTATGGAAATTTTATCGCAAAGAATCCGTCTACCCCCATCGCAATCTTCTGCCTGGAGTCTTATGCCGGCATGGATCTGGATCCGGCAAAAGTTGAACCCTTGTTCATTCAACTTCCGGACGCAACCCGCAACAGTCCATCCGGCAAGAATTTTGACAAACGCATTCAATCAGCAAAACTTACTTCCATTGGCAGCATGGCTCCCGATTTTGTACAAGATGATACACTAAGCCGTCCGGTAGCACTTTCTTCCCTGCGTGGAAAGTATGTGTTGATTGATTTCTGGGCCAGTTGGTGCGGCCCCTGTCGCCAGGAAAATCCTAACGTGGTCAAAGCTTTCAACCAGTTCAAGGATAAAGGGTTCACCATTTTAGGCGTTAGTCTCGATCAGCCGGGTGCCAAATCAAAGTGGATGGATGCCATTCACAAAGACGGACTTACCTGGACACAAGTTTCTGATCTGAAGTTTTGGGACAATGCAGCAGCTAAATTATATGGTGTGCGTGGCATTCCTCAAAATTATCTGCTTGATCCGTCCGGAAAAATTGTTGCCAAGAATTTGAGAGGTGAAGAACTGATCAAAAAGTTAACAGAAATATTGCCCTGATTTTGATCTTCATCAGCGTTTGTATTGTTTCCAAGCAATGAATCAAATGCCATGAAAAAAATCTGTTGGTTGATTGTTTTCTGTTTGTTAGGGCAGGCTACAATCGCTCAGCCTTTCGGCGGAACGCCCGCTTCCTTCAAGTGGAAAGAACTGCAAACAGATACCGTTCGAATTGTCTTTCCTGCCACAATGGAAGCTGAAGCAAGGCGTATAGCCGGATTACTTCATGCATTACAGCGTTCGGAAAATATTCCCCATAAGCGCATCAGTATTTTATTGCGCGATCAGACCATGATCTCAAACGGATATGTCGGATTGGCGCCCTGGCGGTCGGAATGGTACATCACCCCGCCCCGCTCGCTTCTAACACTCGGAGCCAATCGCTGGAATGATATGTTGGCCATTCACGAATGGAAGCACGTGCAGCAATACAATCGGCTGAATACGGGCTTCTCACATACCATGCGGTTTTTACTGGGTGAACAAGGACAGGCACTTGCCAATGCACTTTCTGTTCCCGATTGGTTTTTTGAAGGAGAAGCTGTCGATAACGAGACGCGGCTAACCGAACAGGGTAGGGGGCGCCTACCCCGTTTTATGAACCAGCTGCCTGCCTTTTTTCAAAGCCAGCCGCCTGCCACATATGCCTACCTCCGCAACGGTTCTCTGCGAAAATATGTTCCCGATCACTATGCGCTGGGATATTTACTCGTCGCCTACGGCAGAAAAAAATATGGGGACGATTTCTGGCCGCGGGTAAGTAAAGCAGCAGCCACTTTCTCAACACCCATTTATCCATTTCAATCTGCCATTAAAAAAAATACCGGACTCACTTTTTCCGGTTTTGTAAAGGCGGCTTTGCAAGACTTCAACAGCAAGCTGACCGATACAACTGGCAGCGCTACATTTATAACGCCCATAGCGCAGAAAGGACTAACCGATTATTTACTTCCTGTTCGCACAGACGATGAACATGTGGTGGTATTAAAGAAAAATGACAGGGCCATACCGGCATTTTTTAGCATTAGCATAACCGGTAATGAAGAAAAAATCAGTGATCGAAATATTGCTGCCGAAGATTTTTTCTCCTATCGGAATGGCCGATTGATTTATGCTGCCTTCGAACCCGATCAGCGATGGGGTAACCACGATTTTAGCCAACTGGTTGTATTGTCAACCGCAACAGGGAAAAGCAGATGTGTCATAAGAAAAGCTAAATTGGCAACGCCTGATATAAATGGAGACGGGAGCAGGATATTGGCTTCAGATCTTTTGCCCGGAAAAGATGCGACGATCGTACTGCTGGATACCAGTGGTCAACTGCTTCAACGTGTATCAGTTCCCGCACATCAATTGGCAGAGCCGAAATTCTCCTCCCAACATGGGGGCTGGTATGCGACTGCCAGAAACACCCGGGGTTATATGTCGATCGTTTATCATTCCGGTCAAGCCGGCGATTCTTTACAATACCTGCTTCCTTTTACCAATCGAATTATTTCGCAATTGCAGGAGCATCGTGATACTTTACTCTTCACGACCAGTGGACAGGGAAGAGATGAAATATGGGCGCTGTTGCCGACACAACCTTCCACTTGTTATCGACTCGCTACTTCCACTACCGGAACCTATCAGGGTGCTCTCCTGCAGCAGGGAAATTTGGTCGCAACTGTTTTTACGGGTTATGGCCATCGACTGGCCTTATTCAAACCCCGCTGGGAAAAAATTGCCTGTGCCGATGCGTTGACAACTTTGTTTCCCGGACTATCCAATGACAATGGCGAGTTGCGGTTCAATGACACTTTGGGTATAAACCGTTTTCAAGTCAAGCAATTCAGAACCACCCGCCAACCCATAAATCTTCACAGTTTTCGACCTTTTTTTGAATTACCCGAATATAGCCTGACCATCTATGGGGAAAACCTGCTAAAAACATTTTCGCACGAGTTTCAATACCGCTATAACCAGAATGAGGGCAGCCACCGGTTGGCATATGATGGAATTTTTGGCGGAACATTCCTGCAACCATTGGTAGGAGCCCAGCAAACCTGGCATCGCACTGTTCGCTGGAACACAGACACCCTGGTCAATTTCAATGAGGGTGGCACCTATTTTGGCGTCCGCCTCCCCTTAAATTTTTCCGGGGGGCAGCGCTATCGCTTCCTGAACTGGCAATCAACCCTGCAATACAATCGGGTTCGATATAACGGGCAAGCGGAAAAATGGCTCAATGGATATGATCAGTGGTTGTTCGAGACAGGCTTGCAATATACCAGCCAGGTGCAGCAAGCGCGCCAGCAAATCTTTCCCCAATGGGCGCATAGCTACCAGTTAACCTACCGGCAGTCTTTTGCTCAACGGCAGGCGCAGCAGTGGTTTTTGCGGGGTACCTGGTGGCTGCCGGGCTTTTCCCCGGTACACCATTGGGTAGTTACAGCTGCCTGGCAAACCCGCGACACCCTGCGACAATACTTTTTTACCAATCGTTTTCCTTTTGCCCGGGGTTATCAGGCCATCGATTATCCCGATCTGGTGGGGGCTGCCATCAATTACCATTTCCCGCTGTGGTACCCCGAAAAAGGTCTTGCCCAGGTAGTTTATGTGCTGCGGGTTCGGGCTGCTGTGTTTTATGATCATACGATCGGCATAAGTCGCCGAACCGGCCGGCAACAGCTCTACAATTCGGCCGGCACTGAGATCTATTTCGATACCCGCTGGTGGAACCAGTTACCTGTGAGCTTTGGCCTTCGCTATAGCCGGCTTTTACAAGCCGATTGGCAGTCCGGTAAGGGCAGTAACCGGTGGGAAATCATCCTGCCGGTCAACCTGATCAACTAGAAAATGACCAAAATGGCGCCCCGACGCCCCCCGGAAGAGCTGTTTTTCCACAAAAAAGCGAATTTTACCCACGTTTTTTTCTTTATCTGGGTCCAAGTGCGTATCTTTGCAGCCCCAAAAATCGTATGTCCAAACAACCATTGATTAAACAAGACGGCGTGATTCAGGAAGCCCTGAGTAATGCTATGTTTCGGGTTAAGTTGGAAAATGGCCACGAAATACTCGCCACCATCTCCGGAAAAATGCGGATGCACTATATCCGTATCCTGCCGGGTGACAAAGTGGGTGTAGAAATGAGTCCATACGATTTGAGCAGGGGAAGAATCATTTTCAGGTATAAATAAACAGGTCTAGGCCGCCCACCGAAAAAACAACTCTTATGAAAGTTAGAGCTTCCATCAAAAAAAGAAGTATCGATTGCAAGATCGTGAAGCGCAAAGGCAAGTTATTCGTTATCAATAAGAAAAACCCTCGCTTTAAGCAGCGTCAGGGATAATCCTACTGATTGCAATAGCAGTTCACCCATCAACATCATCAACCAACAAAATACTTATTATGGCTCGTATCGCCGGTATCGATCTCCCGAAAAACAAAAGAGGGGAAATTGGACTGACCTACATCTTTGGCATTGGTCGTTCTACTGCTCAGTACATTTTGGAAAAAGCAAGCATTGATTTCGATAAGAAAGTGAATCAGTGGAACGATGAGGAGCAAGCTGCCATCCGTAACATCATCAACGCCGAATTCAAGGTGGAAGGTGCTCTGCGTAGTGAGGTTTCAATGAGCATCAAGCGTTTGCTTGATATCGCTTGTTACCGTGGTCTGCGTCACAGAAAGGGCTTACCTGTTCGTGGCCAGCGTACCAAAACCAACAGCCGTACCAGAAAAGGTAAACGTAAAACAGTAGCCGGCAAAAAGAAAGCCGCTAAGAAATAATTGACGGGCCCCGGCCAGTCAACAAAATCCTGTACGCTTGGATCTTCAAATGAAGGGAGAGTTAGCAGGTGTCCGCTAAAGCGGAAGCATTAAATGACTACCTCAAAACAAAAAAATGGCTAAACCACAAAAAGCTCAAAACAGCGCCAAAGCTGTTGCCAAAAAAAGAGTAGTAAAAGTAGACGCAACAGGTGAAGTGCGTATCTCTGCTACCTTCAACAACATTATCATCAGTTTTACCAACAAATCCGGACAGGTGATCAGCTGGAGCAGTGCAGGTAAGATGGGGTTCAAGGGTTCTAAAAAGAACACACCCTATGCCGCACAAACAGCTGCTGCCGATGCAGCGAAGACTGCCTTGGATGCCGGTCTGAAAAGAGTAGATGTATTCGTGAAGGGTCCAGGTTCAGGTCGTGAAAGCGCTATCCGCTCCATCGCTCAATCTGGCATAGAAGTTACATCTATTAAAGACGTGACCCCACTGCCACACAATGGCTGTCGTCCACCCAAACAAAGAAGAGTGTAAATTAACCCGGCACCGACCGGATTTCATAACCGGGTGACCCATCTATTTTAGATTTTTTGATAGGTCACCGTCATTAAAAAATCAACAAGCACTATGGCACGTTACACAGGCCCCAAAACAAAGATCTCCCGCATTTTCGGCGAGCCCATTCTCGGCAACGGAAAATGGTTGGGAAAGAACAGCAATCCTCCCGGTCAGCACGGTGCTGCCCGCAAACGCAAAACACTGGGTGAATATGCCCTGCAGCTGCGTGAAAAGCAAAAAGCCAAGTATACCTATGGTGTACTCGAGCGTCAGTTCCGTAAAACATTTGAAGAAGCTCAGCGTCTGAAAGGGGTAACCGGTGAAAACCTGATCAAACTCCTGGAAGCCCGTCTTGACAATACCGTTTACCGCATGGGTTTAACAGCCAGCCGTCCGGAAGCCCGTCAGCTGGTGAACCACAAATACATCACCGTGAACGGCGAAGTGATGAACATTCCTTCTTACCAATGTAAGCCGGGAGATGTAATCGCCTATCGTCCGAAGAGCGCTGCTAATTCATCCGTTACCAGCAAGACCCGCGGTAAAAATCCTAAGTTCAGCTGGATCGATTGGAATGAAAATGATATGAAAGGTACATTCATCACTTTCCCTGAAAGAGAAAACGTTCCTGAAAATATCAAAGAACAACTGATCGTCGAATTGTATTCTAAATAAACTGATAGCGAACAGGCTTTGTCCTGTCGCTTTTCGTTTCAACTGGTAAGAGAAAACAACTACCATAACACAACAGAAAATAACAATAAAATGGCCATATTAAGCTTTCAGAAACCCGATAAGATTGTTCTTCAAAAATCCTCTGAATTCGAGGGTCAGTTTGAATTCCGTCCACTGGAGCCAGGTTTTGGTCTCACAGTCGGTAATGCCCTTCGCCGGGTATTGTTGAGTTCACTGGAGGGCTATGCCCTGGTTGGTATCAAAATCGAAGGTATCAACCACGAGTTTGCTACCCTCAAAGGTGTGACCGAAGACGTAACAGAACTTATCTTGAATTTAAAGCAAGTTCGCTTTAAGCGTAAAGTAGACCACGAAGTGCTCAGTGAGCGCATCGTATTGACGGTTAAAGGAAGAACAGAGTTCAATGCAGGAATGATTGGCGAACAGTCACAGAGCTTTCAGGTAATGAACCCTGAACTGGTGATCTGCACCATGGATACCTCTGCTAAAATGGAAATCGAACTGCACATTGGTAAAGGACGTGGTTACATTCCAGCTGAAGAGAATAAAGTGAAAGATGCCGTATTCGGATACATCGCCATCGACTCTATCCATACACCCATCAAGAACGTAAAGTATTCCATCGAGAACTACCGGGTAGAACAGCGTACCGACTATGAGAAGCTGATCCTGGACGTTGCTACCGATGGTACCATCCATCCGGAAGAAGCTGTGAAGCAAGCTTCCCGCATCTTGATTCAACACCTGATGATCATCACCGACGAGAACATTACCTTCGACAACAAAGAAGATAAGAAAGAAGATGTGGTAGATGAGCATGTTTTACAACTGCGCAAAGTGCTGAAGACGCCACTGGAAGACCTCGACCTGTCAGTACGTGCCTTCAACTGCCTGAAAGCTGCTAAAATCAACAGCCTCAGCGAACTGGTACAGTACGAGCAGGAAGACCTGATGAAATTCAGAAACTTCGGTCAGAAATCACTCTCTGAAATCGAGCAAGTACTGACTGAAAGAGGACTGAGCTTCGGAATGGACCTGAATAAACTGGGTCTCGATAACCTCGACAACTAATAAACGCTGCCCGCACCTACTGGTGTTGGGCAGTTTTTTTTAACCCGGCAGTACCACTGCCACCCCCCGCAATTCCTGACACGGTGCGGGGTAAAAACAAAAAGTCATGAACCACGGAAACAAAGTAAACAAACTGGGTAGAAAAAAAGCCCACCGCTGTGCCCTTTTGAGTAACCTGGCCAGCCAGCTCATTACCCACAAGCGTATTGTAACCACCCTGGCGAAAGCAAAAGCGCTCCGCACTTACATCGAGCCGCTGATCACCAAAACCAAGAAGAGCGAAAGCAAAGAAACCATCATGAACCAGCATCGCGTGGTATTCAGCCACCTGCAGGATAAAGCTGCTGTGAAAGAACTGTTCACGGTGATTGGTCCAAAAGTAATTGCCCGCCCCGGAGGATATACCCGTATTCTTAAGCTGGGTATCCGCCCCGGTGACAACGCTGAAAAAGCTATGATTGAACTCGTAGATTTCAATGAGATCTATGGTAAAGGTGTTGAAAAAGCTGCCGAGCCAGCTAAGAAAACCCGTCGTGGTCGCGCTACCAAAAAAGCCGCCGAGACTACTGAAAATCAGGCAGCAGCAGATGAAACAGCTGCAGCTACTGAAACACCGGCTGAATAATTCATCCCTTATCAATATTATTAGGCAAAATCCTTACGGGTTTTGCCTTTTTTTTTTTGGGGGAATGTGAGAAAGTTTCTCCCATAATCTGATTCCTTTACTGTTTTTTTGTACTTGAAATTCTACACCATGCCAGCCAGTTTTCAACCAGCCTACCTAATGTTAGCAGACGGACACCTCTTTACAGGTCGTTCATTTGGAAAAACAGGAACGGCTACCGGAGAAATCTGTTTCAATACCGGCATGACGGGTTATCAGGAAGTATTTACTGATCCCAGTTATACCGGACAAGTACTGATCATGAACAATGTTCATATCGGTAATTATGGGGTGAAACCAACAGATGTAGAGAGTAGCACTGTTAAAATACGTGGCTTGATAGGCAGAAACCTGGAAGAGCAATTTAGCCGAATGCAGGCTACCGGAAACCTGCATGATTACCTGCTGGCCAATCAGATTGTAGCCATAGAGGGCGTAGATACACGTGCACTGGTGGCGCATGTGCGAACCAAAGGTGCCATGAATTGCATTATTTCGACTGAACTCACAGATCCCGCATCATTACAGGCAGCGCTGGCACAAGTACCCGACATGGACGGACTCGAATTGGCCAGTACCGTTAGCACAACAGCAGCCTATGAACTGGGAGATCCGGCTGCACCTTTGAAAGTTGCTGTGCTTGATTTTGGCGTTAAAAAGCATATCCTCGAATGTCTCACCTCCCGCGGTGCACATCTCCGTGTCTTCCCCGCAAAAACCCCGTTTGAAGAGCTACAAGCCTTCTCACCCAATGGATTTTTTTTATCCAATGGCCCGGGCGACCCTGCTGCTATGCCTTATGCAAAAACCACCATCCAACAGATATTAGCACAAGACCTGCCCGTATTCGGTATCTGTCTGGGTCATCAATTACTGGCACTCGCGAATGATATTCCTACTTTCAAAATGCACCATGGTCATCGCGGCTTGAATCACCCGGTGAAGAACATTATCACCGGCCGTTGTGAGATTACTACGCAGAACCATGGCTTCGGTGTTGACCCTGTTGCAGTCCGTCAACATCCAAGGGTGGAAGTGACACATATCAACCTGAATGATGATTCCATCGAAGGTATTCGAATGAAAAATAAGCCAGCCTTTAGCGTGCAATATCACCCGGAAAGTACCCCGGGACCCCACGATAGCCGTTACCTCTTCGATGATTTCATCGGTATGATGCGGAAATAAGACGATCGTTCATCCTCGCCCAACTATTGCTGCTGGCTGTCCAGGTCTCATTGGCAGCCACGCATTTTTATTATCTTCGTAAAAACCTGTGTATGAATATCGCCATCATCAATGGGCCTAATCTCAATTTATTGGGTCAGCGGGAGCCGGGTATTTATGGCCAGCAGAGCTTTGATGATTTTTATCAGAAGTTATGTAAAGACTTTCCGGAAGTTTCATTCACCTATTTTCAATCCAATGTGGAGGGTGAATTGGTGAACGCTTTGCAAGAAGCGGCTCGATCTGCACAGGGTATTGTTTTGAATCCTGCTGCTTATACGCATACATCCGTTGCTATCGGCGATACCGTTGCTGCCATTACAGTTCCTGTTATAGAAGTGCACATCAGCAATGTGCAAGCCCGCGAAGAGTTTCGAAAGTTAAGCTATGTGTCTGCCAAAGCCGTGGGCACCATAGCCGGCTTAGGATTGCAAGGCTATGAGCTGGCGGTGCGCTGGTTGCTCGCTCAGAAAAAAAGCTAATCCTTTTATTTTTCCAATTCGGGTGGAGGGGGAACTTGTATCTCTCGTGGTTTGTCAGCTATCAACTTGTCAAAATCTCTGCGATAGGAAATACTGATGCCTTGGCGGTTTCTTTTACCAAAGCTAACGTCTAAGGTATATTTATTGAAGATGATCAACCGCAGCTTTCTGTCTTTCGAAAGCACGAATTCGATATTCAAATTGGGTAGCCATTGGGTGTTACTGCTTTGAACAGAGGCAGATGTACCCAGGTTGATATCGATGTCGCTTCCGACCGTAACGATGATATTATCATTGTTGAATGCATAGGCCAATCTTAAGTCAACCCTTGTTCTGTCCAATCGGTTATTATCCGCCACCACACCACCGCCCGGACTCGCCAGGCTGCTGCTGCTGTATAAGCTACTTCCCATATCGAGACGGAGACTATTATCTTTAAATACCGAGTAAAGAAAATTGGATAAAATTTTATTCACTTCTCTGGTTACCGCCTGGCTGATGGTATTACCAACTAGTGAAGTAATCGAGTAGGGGTTAGATCCACCCGCATTTACATCTGCCGGAGCAAAACTATTCAATGCAATCAAAAAGGCCACCTGTTTCAAAATCTCATTCTGATCGTTCTCGAGTCGCTTCAGGAATGCGTTGAATTCGTTATCGGTTTTAACCGGACTACCCTGGGGGAAATCAATTTTAAAACGAATGTCCGGTGCATTCAGTTGATTTCGCAGCATGGCAATTACATATACATCACCCCGATATCCTTTCACTGTTCCACTCATATTGAGGGAACTAACCAGATCATTGAGACTCACCCTTTCTGCCAGGTATTGCGCATCAATCTGCAGGTCGGCTTTATAAGGGTCGCCCGTCCATTCAATGTAGTTGCCCGCATTTGGAATCAGTACAAATGGTTTTTTTACAATTGACTGGAAATTGAAATCATAATTACCTCTTTCAATATTATATCGACCCCGAATGGTGAGCGGCTCATTGAAACCCGTACGGATTCGTAACTTACCATTGCCTACTGCCTTGATTACGTCACCCGTCACATCGTCTAGAATCACATCTATATTTACCTGATTTGTCGCGGTGATATCGAGGTCCATATTCAGATTAAAATTGCTCCTGGGTTTTTCCGCCACCATCTCTGTACCATACTCCCTAAAAACAATAAAATCAGCAGTTCCACTTTCACGACTAACGGAATTGGGGATATAAATATGTGAACTATCGTTCGATTCCGCCACCAGCGATAACAGACACTTGCTTTCAGGCCCTTTCAATTTTAGCGTTGCCTTGCCAATTGCTTTGCCATAGAAGATACTGTTATCTGTTGCTTTCGTATCGAGTAACAGCATTTTATTGGTGGCCACTTCAAGGTCAAAGACCAGGTTGCTGAATCCTTTTTCGAGTAGCTTACCCGATACTACACCGGACTGTTTGAATTTGTCGTAAATCGTGAAACGATGAAAGTCAATTCCCTCCTCAGTAAAAGTGATGGTGGCTGTATCTATGGTATAATAGACCTGGGTGAAGTTTACTTTCAGTCCGGCATTCAAAAGCCTGATTTCTCCTAACAGGTCTGGTGCATTCGCGTCGCCCTTGATGGTCAGCCTGCCTTGTGCTTTTCCCCGCATATCGGAAAACAAGTCGGACAAAAAGTAGCGCAGGAAATCAATTTTTGCATCTGAAACATCCAGGTCGGTATAAAGTGCATTTCCGGTGGTGTCTTTCAAGTTATAACTGCCATTAGCTGAAAAGCGATAATCTGGATTAGGTGAACTAACTGAGAAAGGTAACTGTCCGCTCTTCTGGTCGTAAGATGCATTGATATTCACTAGTCCGACCGAGTCATCATTCAGACGAAACTGTTCTGCAGTTAATTGCGCAGTTGCATTGAATCGATTAAAGAAATCATTCAGGTAGATCTGTCCACTCGTAATGCCCTCGATACGTGGATCTTGAAAAAACAAGGAACTAAGGTCACCAAGTACCACATTGCTTAATTGTACGGCGAGGTTATTGGTGTGCCCGTCTTTTTCATCGGTTTGTATGCTGATTTCCTGAAAACCCTGCGTGAAGCGAATTTGTTTGGCAGTCACTTCCTTATTTTGGATAGCGAAAGTGCCATCTTTTTCGATGTTCCATTTCTTCTCATTCAAAACAAATGAGCTGGGTCGGAATTGAACGCGAACACCATCTGTCAGGGTGTAGACATCTGCCTGTACATCTGCATCGTTCAGGGTGATATCAGCACTGGTTCGAATGGATACAACACTATGGTCATTGTGAGAGGTAACTTTTAAACGGGTATTGGGGAGATGAATGCTGTCATTCAGCTGTATACTGTTGATCGAGGCAAGTGCTGTCAGGGTATCTTTGTTACCATTACCCAGGAGATCGAAACCTGAAAAACTGATGCCATTCACTATACCATAGGGTACGCGGGCATCCATCCTGATTTTTTTCATACGGGTATCCACTGAACCCGAGATCACTACATTGTTAAAGCCACCACTGCCCGGCAATAATAATTTAATATACGGCTCGAAATTATTGCGGGTATTTATAACAAAACTGAATTGTTGATTATTGGGTATCGTTTTGGGAGGTCGAATGTAAGCGGGGTAATAGTTGGCGAGAAAGCTTACAATGCTCGCTGGCAAATCAAGGATACTGAACTTGCCCAAGATGGTGCCATCAAATTCATTGCTGCTCAGGTGAATCAGCTTGATCGAATCTGCATTACTCGCCTGGAGGTTGAGCGAGTCAAAAGAGAGCTGTACCTGATCGTCTCTTATCACTGCATTTAGGAATTTAGCTGATCCTGTGAAGTTGTCGATGTTGGAGCCGATGAAATTCAAGTCGAGGAGCCCTGTTACCTGAAGCGGTCGATTGGTAAAGTGCAGTGCCCTTAAATCTGAATGAACCAGGTCTCCCACAGCATTGATACGGGGGAGGGCTCCGGTGAAGTCAATCTCCATCGAACTCGTCAGGTCAATGTTAGGGTCATTGATCTTTAACTCACTGTTGAAATAACGCTTTTGTAAAGTGCCATTGAGCTGCAGATTGGTGTAGTTGTACCCATTGTACTCCAGTGAAGCGATTTCTCCTTCGAGGGAAGTCTTTAGTTTTTTGAAATCAAAGCTGCTGCCATCAATCTTACCTTTGAAATTGACAGCACCTAAATTACTGTCTCCTAAGAAACGCCCAAGATTGAAGCGAACTGTTTCCAACTTCCCCTTATAAATCGGTTCTCCTTTGGCAGGTAGGGTTAATTGCAGATCGGCCACCAATCCACCCAGGCGGGTAGATATCGATCCGGCTGTTATATATTTTCCTTTATCACCAGAAAAATTACCCCGATAGATTATTTCTCCCAGCGCCGACAAATCGGGTTCCTTTACATCTTTCAGATCGGGAAAAAACAGTGCCAAATCATAGGCATTGGTACGCAATAATCCATTTGATATTCGGAAGCGGGTTTTATCCCAATCCGGCAGTCCTTTCATCTCCAGGTTACCGGTAAGTAATGTTTGTTTACCTGCTTCCGCCCTGAGTTGATTTACCCGATAATCTTCTACCGTACCCAGAAAATTACCACTCACCGTAACGGAGGTATGCAAGTCCTTGAGCTCTGGAGCAAAATAGGCCAGGTCATCTGTGTGTATGCTGGATTGATTGAATCGGGCATCCATGGTAACCCGGCTGATATAATGTCCGAAGTCTTCATTAAAATCCGAAAACTTCATGGCATAATAATTCTTGAGGTGACTCTTTCCCGTTATCAGATCCATGTCTGCCAGCTCCATCAGCTGAGGCGTGAAGCGGAATTGGGTGGTCAGCTTTTTTATTTCGAGTCCACTGCGGTCTTTTACCCCCAACTGAATTTTCGCTCGCAAGGTATCTTCCTTGAATTCGAGTTGCTCGATTGCAGCAGTTAAGTTGGTCATGTCTACGTGCGCCCCATCGAATCCTTTCACCGGTTGGTCAAAGTCATCATCGATAAAAATACTGCCCTGGTGAATTTTTAATTGTCGCACCAGTAAGTGCAGGTGACCCGGATTGAAATACATGCCGGTATCTTTTACCTTCGGGGGGGCAGGGGGTAAGGGCGGACGAAGACCAGTTAGGTTTTGTATTTGGAAGAAAGGTCGGTCAAGTTCCAAGGAGCGAATGGCGAAATAGTTTTTCTTCAATTGCAGGTCTTCTGCATCAAATAGTATTGCCCTTGACCTGAATATCATTCTTTCACCCACCCATCGGTCATCCTGCACAAAATCGAGCTGTTTGATATCAATTTTACGCACCTGCAGATCAATCGGTTTTTTCTTTTTGGGCGTAGTATCACTACTGGCAAAATAGTCGGTTAAAAAGGCGTAGTTCCAGGTACTGTCTTTCCTTTTTAATCGCACCTTGGTTTCTTCCAATCCGAGATAGGTCAACTCAATTTTATCTTTTAAAAAGAACCAATCTGTTATTCTTAATTTAAGTTGTCCTGCATAGAGTAGGGTATCTTTTTGCTGATCACGCACCAGTGCCCCTTCCAGGTTCACCTGATTAAAGAAGGAGAAGCGGATATGACGGATGCTTACTTCCGTTTTCAGTTCTTTGGAAAGCCGATGGGTCACCCATCCGATCAGCCTGTTCTGAACATAATCTGTTTGCAATGCCAATACCAGAAAAATAAGGCAGGCGAGGAATGCGAGCAGGGTAATGCGTAATATCTTCAAAAATCGCTTCAGAGGTATAGAATTCAGTGGTAAAAATAGGCAATCAGCAGGATGACACAAATACAGTACCAAAACGCCTGAGTGAACCTGATTTAGCTTTTCTCAAGCCATTCAGGTCGAAGGAACCTTTACTGGTTCTTTCCCGTGATCACATTTTTAACATATTGCCGCCATTTTTCAATCACCTGCTGCATATCCGCGGGTAAAGGTGCCTCAAACAGCATCGATTGACCGGTTACGGGATGTATGAATCCGAGGGTTTGGGCATGCAGGGCACAGCGGGAACAAATCTCAAAGCAGTTATGCACGAATTGTTTGTATTTCTGGTAGATCGTACCTTTTAAAATACCATCACCCCCATATTCATGATCATTGAATAGCGTGTGTCCGATGTGTTTCATGTGCACGCGGATCTGATGCGTACGACCCGTCTCCAGCACACATTCCACGAGGGTGACATAATGGAATCTTTCCAACACCCTGTAATGGGTGATGGCATGTTTACCTGTTTCCCCATCGGGGTAAACATCAAACATTTTTCGATGCTGGCGATGCCGGGCTATATGTCCGGTTATGGTTCCTTCATCGGCTTCCACATCCCCCCATACCAGCGCTGTATATTTCCGTTGTACAGTATGGTTGAAGAACTGACGAGCCAGGTGGGCAGCGGCCTCAGCCGTTTTTGCTATCACCAGCAGTCCCGTGGTATTTTTATCTATGCGATGCACGAGACCATACCGGGGTAGTGCTTCTTCGTCAATATCCGGCTGCTGCTGATCGATATAGTAGGCAATACCATTGAGCAAGGTACCACTGTAATTACCTACACCCGGATGTACCACCATATTGGCAGGTTTGTTGACCACTAATACAGCCGCATCCTCATATACAATGTTCAGTGGTATATTTTCCTTTTTGAGTATGGTCTGCTCCGGGTTCTGCCAACTCATCAAAATGAGCTCATCTCCCGGTTTAATGCGGTAATTACACTTTACCACCTTACCATTCACAGTAAGAAAGCCAGCTTCAATACCTTTTTGAATTTTATTGCGGGTAGCCCCATTCAAGATGCATTTGCACCCATTTATCAATCCGTACCGGTTCCTGCCCCTTATCTACAGTAAAGGTTCTGCGTTCATACAATAGTTCGGAAGGATCATCGGCCTGTATTTCCAGTTCTTCAGACATAGTGCAAAAATAGCTCTTTCATATGGCTTCTCCGGATTTGAAAAGCTGCACCACTATTGATTGATTTACGTGTATTTTTGTTCCATGTCGCAGCCCGTATATTTTGAAGACCTCGGATTCCAGTCCTACCGCCAGGTATGGGATTATCAGGAAACCCTTTTACTACAAAATACCCGGCTGAAAACCGAGGGACAGGCTGCTTCCACCCGTCACCACTTGTTACTCGTCGAACATCCTCCGGTATATACTTTGGGAAAGAGTGGGAAACCGGAACACCTCATTTGGTCGGAGGAAGAACGTAAAAAACGCAACATTGAATTCTTTCACATCAATCGGGGTGGTGATATAACATTTCATGGTCCCGGACAAATCGTAGGTTATCCCATTCTCGATTTGGAGAAGATGAAACCCGATCTGGGCTGGTATTTGCGCAGTCTGGAGGAAGTGATCATACTAACCCTTGCTGATTATGGTATTTCCGGCGGTAGAAGCAAAGGAGAAACAGGCGTTTGGCTGGATGCAGGTATAACCGGTAAGGAAAGAAAAATATGTGCCATGGGGATCAAATGCAGCCGTTGGATCACCATGCACGGTTTTGCCTTTAATGTTCAAACCGATCTGGACTATTTTAATGGCATCGTTCCTTGTGGCATTCAAAATAAGCAGGTCACTTCATTGCAAAAAGAATTGAGCAGTCCTGTATCCATGGCGGAGGTAAAAGAGCGGCTTTGTAAAAACTTCGAAACCATTTTTGCGTGTCAGCTGGTACAAGAAGTGAAGGTCAACAGTGTTTGTAGTTGATCAGCAGCTATCAGCGGGATAGGAATATGCGTCCTTTTTCCTGCAGATTTCCATCCTGCCATACTTCATATTCAAAAGTGCCGGCATGTACAAAGTTTGATTTTTCCAGCACCAGCCAATCTTCTTTGGGTGCCTGAATTTCAAATGCCAATTTTCCGGAGGATTCAAAAAAACGAATGACATATTTGTAGAAGCGCGGATTAGGTAAGCGGAGATTTACATACCCTTTTTTATCAGTAAATACCAGCGGTGTTGCTTTCTTTTTTTCCGTGGTAACGGAAGTTGTTTTTTTACTGTACGGATGAATATCAACCCTCCCATCTTTTCGGGTGAATAAAGTGTCACGGGTACGCAAGGCAATGGAGTCGCGAAATGATCTGAATTTTTTTTCGGGTAGCGTGAATAGAAACTGATTGTTTTTATAAACGGAATAAGTACTTGTTTTTTTTCTCTTTTGCCAAAATTCGTCGTTGGTTTCGCTAGCGATCGCAGCAACTGTGGCTGGGTGGGGAAGGGGGTAGCTTGCCTTTGAC
>JBEIUM010000220.1:0-4545 GCA_040374385.1 Sediminibacterium sp.
AGTCAGGGAGTTTGAGGCCCTCACGCCCCTGCTGGAGGAACTCGAAAAGGAGCCGCCGAAGGTGAATAAAACCCCTGAAATGCCGGTATTTGTTCGTGCTGCGCGAACAGGGGCGCGTCGTTGCCTACCAAAAAGTAGTGGTTCAGCACTGATCCTTTTAACCCTGCCTGGCGGCGGTGCCGAGCCGCCGCCAGGCTTTTTAAGTTACAAACCATGCGTACAACAACACTTTTCGCATTTGTAGCCCTTGTCGGGCTTTCCGCCTTGGCACAACCTGGCAGCACATTTACCACCTCCTTTGACCCCAACCCGCAGAACATGTTTCAGGCAGACAAAGGATACCTCCTGTGGAGCATCGGAAAATATGTGTATGTCATAAACGGGTTCATAAAAAACGGCAATTCAGATAGGAAAAATCAAGTTTATATGATTGATGCTGATACCCGCCAAATCATCAAAGAAATCGAATTCGATGGCCCACAGGGCGATATGGCCATTACAGCTTACTGGATCACATCAGACGGGTATATCCTGCTCAGCGGGGAGTGGCGTGACAAAGCCGCCAACTTTACCATGCGGATGTTCCTGGCCAAGCTGAATCCCGACTTGGAGATTGTCTGGATAAATTATTACCCAGACCTGAGCGCGAACTACTTGTACAGCGAGGGAATAACGGAGACTGCCAATGGGAATTATTTCTTATACCTGGTCGAGGCCCCAGCGCCTGAGCCGCATCCCACATCGGAACTCAGCGTGGTAAAGACAGACACATCGGGCACTATCCTTATGTACAAAATACTTACAGACACCTTTGCACAAACAGCAGGGTATGGGGACATCACGCCTACCGATGACGGATTTTTTTTGATCAGCTCCTTTGCAATTGATTATTATTATCACCCCGTATTGGGTACATACCGGTATATCGCTTTCCTGCACAAAATTGACGCTGCCGGCAACCAATTGTGGACAAGATCCTTGAATTATGCCAAAATAGACAACCAGCCACCCCATTCAACATCCCTTGCCGGTGGCAGTGGCACCGTCGTCTGGATGAAGGACACCATTACCGTTGACCCGGAAATCGCCTGGAACTTCATCTTGCTCTACGGTTTTGACAGTGCCGGAAATATAGTGTGGACGCACGAATGGAACAAATGGCCTTACAAGATAATTACCAGCATCAAGGAGGCAAACAACGGCGATATAATTGGCACCGGCTTTTACGGTGCTGGAGGACTCCCCAACAAAGGGAAAGGCATGGTTTTCCGTTTGTCCAACAGCGGGGAACTGTGCTGGGAGCGCTTTTACTCCGACTCGCTGCTGCGCCCCTGGGCACCGCAGATGGAACTGCTTGATGTGTGTGAGATGGAAGATGGGCGCATCGCCGCCACCGGACTCGTGTTCGACTACAACGGAGAGGGGGTGCCATGGAACCCTAATGTCGTGTTGCTAGTCATAGATTCCGAAGGCTGCTTCGTGCCGGGCTGTGCCGGAACCACACAGTATGTCACTGCCACATCTGAGCCGATCTTCAAATTCGACAACCTGCCTGCTCTTGGCTTCAGTCCTAACCCCTCTTCTGGGCCAACCCTTGTTTCCCTGCCCGAATCGCTGGCTGCGGCAGGTGGTGCTTTTGAACTTAGGTGCTATGCCGCCAATGGTCAGTTGCTGGAGCGCTACGACTGGCCTTCGGGCGCTCCCAGCCTGCAAATAAACGAGCAAAGGACAGACGGGCTTTGCTATCTCTTTTTATATGACAAAAGGGGGCTCCCCGTCGCCTCCGGCAAGGTATTTTTCCATCGCTAAAACGTAACGATCATGAAAAAGACTCGAATATTATGGGTGCTTGCCGCCTTTCAGTTGTTTTCCCGCGCCAGTGCGCAGGTCACGGATTTCGCCCCCGTCGGCGCAAAATGGTACTACAGCGAGCAAGCGTTCTTTCCGCCCCCTTATGGAGAATTTCCGCACGTTGTAGAGGTGGTAGGCAAGCAAATGTATCAGGGGAAACTGTGCAGCAAGCTGATAGGGATTGGCACGGCATTCCCGCTTGTCCCATCGGAAACAGTGCCCGATCCATTGTACGTCTATTCACAAAACGACTCAGTATTCTTTTACAGCCTGCTTTCGGGGCGCTTCGAGCTATTGTACGACTTTGGTGCCGAAACCGGTGACACGTGGGTGATCGGCGGTATGGGTACCCCCGGCGGATATGACAGCCTGCTGGTGCATGTGGACACAACCAGTCAATTGTTGGTCAATGGCCATGCGCTGAAAGTGTTGCACATAGCCTTCCCCCTCTTGCCGTACGAGTGGGGCTTCGAGATCGTTGCAGGAGTGGGCAACACCTATTTTTTGACGCCCGACTTCGGGCTTTACGAAGGAGGACCTATGGGGTTGCGGTGCTATATCGACCCGAATAATGAACTCCATTTTGGACCTTACCTATGCGATACCACGCTTATTACGGTTTCCGCTCCGAATATTGAAACAAGTGACAACATTTCGGTATTCCCCAATCCGGCAAAAGACCTTATCCATGTCCAGATCGCGACCGATGTGCGCAATTGCTTCTTTAGGTTATTTCACCAAACAGGTCAGCTTGTGCACCAAACAAATGTTAGGGTCGGAATGAATATAATAGAAACGACCGGCCTGAATCCAGGGCTGTATGTCTGGGAAATATTCCATGAAGACAAGCCTGTGAAACATGGTCGGATTGCGATAGGCCTCAAATAGTGCAACATAAGGCGCAATTGATGACATGGCACTACTACGAGCTTGTTAATGATTCTCTCGCCGAGTCAAAAACGGCTCATTTGTCGCAATTTTTCACCTTTTTTCAGTTACGTAGCACCGGCTATGCGCCTTCAAAAACGCAAAAACTGACAAAAAATCAGCCTGTTTTTGCCAACGGCAGAGAATCCTGAACACGCTCTTAGTATTTAAAGCAGATGAAATGTGGTCATTTACAGGCAAAATGAAGGTTCCGCAGTGGCTCTGGTGGGTAGAGGATAGTTCAAATGGCCAATACAGCATGAACGCGACAATTTGTAACGCACCCGATTTGCCGGAGTCAGGGTTTCTAATCAACAGATTCAGCCACCGCGAACTCCTGTCCCCACTGATGAAGTGACCGGATACTGGGGAGCAATTTCTCACCCTTGGCCGTGAGTGTGTATTCCACCGTTGGGGGCACCGTTGCAAATACTTCGCGGGTGACTATTCCGTTAGCTTCCAGGTTTTTCAACTCCTTGACCAGCATTCTTGTATTGATACCCTCCACGGTTCGCTCAATTTCCCTGAAGCGCATCTTGCCCTTCGACAGGTTGTATATGATTGGCATGGCCCATTTTCCGCCAATGATATCAAGTACATCCTTCAGGCTGCAAGTATTTTGAGCATTGGTCGCATTATTTTTTTTCATAACAGACTGATTTTGTGCATTACTGTACTATGGGTTACTACTGTACACAAGTGTAACTACTTGCAAAAGTAAAGTATTGAAGTCTATTTTTGTAGCTCAAAATTTAAAAAACACAAAAAGATGAAATTACTGAAACAGGTAGCCCTGGGTAAGATAATGCTGAAAAACAGCATGGCGATGGCTCCGATGACGCGCTCCCGCGCGGGAATGGATGGAGTAGTCGGAGACTCGACGGTTTTGTACTACAGGCAAAGAGCAAGTGCAGGACTCATTATCAGCGAGGCAATCAATATCAGCAAACAGGCCACAGGCAGCCCGCTTACCCCCGGAATTTATACGCAGGATCAAATAAATGCCTGGAAAAAAGTTACCCGGGCTGTACATGAAGAAGGAGGGGTCATATATGCACAACTTTGGCATACAGGGCGGGTGGGTCACTCGCTTGTCAAGCATGGAGAACAACCGGTTTCGGCTTCAGCTCTGGGCATTCAAGGGCAACAGCATTTTACGATGGAGGGAATGAAAGATTATAAAACACCAAGAGCATTAACTATTGAGGAAATCAAACAAATTATTCAGGACTACAAACA
Organism: Sediminibacterium sp.; assembly: GCA_040374385.1. Taxonomy (GTDB): domain Bacteria; phylum Bacteroidota; class Bacteroidia; order Chitinophagales; family Chitinophagaceae; genus Sediminibacterium. Next base: position 4,018 of record JBEIUM010000220.1, read on the forward strand.
AGCAGCGATTAACGCTGTGGAAGCGGGCTTTGACGGTGTAGAACTGCATGCAGCATTTGGCTATTTGCCCGACCAGTTTTTGGCAGACAGTTCAAATCTCCGCAATGATGAATATGGCGGGAGCATGGAAAATCGAAACCGTTTTGTTTTGGAGATAATGCAGGAAATGGTTGCTGCCGTTGGTGAAAACAAGGCCGCTATCCGTTTGTCGCCCACCAGCACGTACAACAATATATCACATCAGCAGCCCGTTGAACAGTTCACGGCACTGATTATCCATTTTTAACAAGAACAACATGAACATGATTCAGGCAATTTTGACCATTGACACGGATAACATTCCGGAAAACTTTCAGGAAATAATAAAACACGAGCAGGAGGTTGTGGCCAGATGGAAGGAGGAAGGTATTCTGGAGCATCTCTTTCTGAGACCAACCAGAAATGGCGCCGTGCTGATTTTCAGGGAGGCAGATGAAGAAAAAGTAAAAAAACTGATGGAATCGCTTCCACTGTACAAGCTGAAGAAGA
>JBEIUM010000343.1:0-1723 GCA_040374385.1 Sediminibacterium sp.
TGGCAGACTGATCAGTGGAGGATGAGGGTCTTGAAATATAAGTTCCCGGTATCGAGGTTGTATTTCTGCAAGTGTAAATATAAACACTTGGCTGTTTTGCGATAGCCTCTGTACCAGGTAATAGATTTCTGGAATTTCGCAAAAATTTATCCTGCGAATTCCGCTGTTTTCGCCATTCCATCTCAAAAGCAACTGTATCAGCAAACCGCTTCCGCTCGGAAAGCGTTAACTTTTTGTCTTTTGAAAATCTGATAAGGACTTCTATTGGAATAATCTGACAACGACACCCGGAATGGACTGCTGAACAGACTTCACCTGACACACCCAATATTTCATTAATCGGGTCTTTCAATATAGTGCGATTCGACCTTTTCGTGTTCATCCTGAAACTCCATTTACTGATTCGTTCAATTTATGGTCAATCGATTACCTGATCTCCCACTCCGGTCATGCTCATCGGCGATTCATTGCCTGTGGCTCATCCTCGCAAATGAATTAAAACAAATATCCGCCTGCTACGCAACGCCTTTTTAAGTTTTTTCTCCCCGATAAAACATCCTGTATAAGTCATTTTAATATCGGGCCATTTTTTACAAGACAACAATGCCACTACCAAATATCATAATTCGTGACTACTCGTATCAGTATTAGAAGGCAGCAGAGATTGCTAAACACTCAACATATCCTGAAACGGAATGATTTATGCTTCTAAACAAATACACCCTATTGTTTGTATGTCTTGCAACGCTATTAAATACAGTTAATACTCAGGCCGAATCAAAGCCAAATGTCTTGTTCATCGCTGTAGATGACTTAAACCACTGGACAGGGTATCTGGGGCGAAACCCGCAGGCCCGTACACCCAATATCGACAGACTCGCAAGGATGGGCTTGCAGTTTACCAACAGCTATTGTGCCGCACCTGTCTGCAACCCTTCCAGGGCGGCTTTGCTTTCGGGGATGAGACCCTCAACAACTGGTGTTTACGACAACAACAACGATTGGCGCACTGTAATTGGACCGGAAAAAACACTACCGACCGCCTTTCGGCAAGCCGGTTATCGAACATTCGGTGCAGGTAAGATTTACCACGGATCCTATGACCGACATTCAGAGTGGGAAGATTATCTTGAGGACGAGGGACGTGATCCCAAACCCAAGGGCGATTCAGGTGTAGGCGGAATTGCGTTTGCGCCGCTTGATTGCGAAGATGAAGACTTGCGAGAATGGAAGATTGTTAAATACGGGATTAGAAAATTGCAGGAAAAATCTGACAAGCCTTTTTTCATCTCGCTTGGGCTTCATAAGCCACATATGCCCTGGAATGTACCCCGTAAGTATTATGATATATTTCCTGTCGATCAAATCAAATTGCCGCCGTATCGAGAGGACGACCTCAAAGATATTCCGCCTGCGGGAATTGCCATGGCAAAACCATCTGGAGACCATCAGGCCATTCTTGATTCAGGGCGATGGAAGGAAGCAATTCAGGGATATTTGGCAGCCATAGCTTATTGTGATGCGATGATAGGTCGACTGCTGGATGGGCTGGAAAAATCCCCTCATGCAGATAATACGATAATTGTATTCTGGGGCGATCACGGTTGGCATCTGGGTGAAAAACACCACTGGCGCAAATTCGCTCTGTGGGAGGAGGCAACCAGAGCACCGCTTCTGTGGGTAGTTCCGGGGATAACCAAACCTGGTACTATCAGTAGAAGAA
>JBEIUM010000318.1:0-2025 GCA_040374385.1 Sediminibacterium sp.
GTAAAAATGCCTTAACGCCGGCAGGATTATTTTCCACGAATAGGAGATCATAAACCTGTAACAGCCTATTATTGATTATTCTTGCCTTATCAAAATTGCCTGCGAGGCAGTGACGAACCATAGTGGAAAATGCAGTAGGAAAAGCATTGGCAGCAACACTGATAACGCCATCCATGCCGGCTGCCAGCAAAGGAAGCGAAAGTGCATCATCGCCACTAATAACCAGAAAATGCTCCGGCTTTTCTTGTAGGATCACCGCACATTGGTCCATTAAGCCACTGGCTTCCTTGATACCGATAATATTGGGTAATGCAGCCAATCGGAGTGTCGTGTCGGCTGTCATATTGCGACCGGTTCTTCCCGGTACATTGTAGAGGAGGATGGGTAGGGGGGAAGACTCGGCTATGGAACGATAATGGAGATAAATGCCTTCTTGTGAGGGCTTATTATAAGCTGGCGAAACACTGAGTATGGCTGCTGCTTTATCCAGTGGCAACTGTTCCATTTCCTGCACAACCGCTTTGGTATAATTGCCTCCGATGCCAGCTACAACCGGAATTCTGCCTGCTACTTTTTCATAAGTGTATTGCAGAATATCTTTTTTCTCCGCTTTGTCCAGTACAGGTGTTTCTCCGGTAGTTCCCAGTGATACGATGTACTCAACGCCACCTTCTATTAGGAAGTCGATGATGTTGCCTAGGGCAGGGAAGTCTATGTGCTTTTTTTCATCAAAAGGGGTCACTATTGCAACACCGGTTCCACGAAGTATATGATTGAGCAAGTGATTTAATTTTTCTGTTGTTGAGCAGGTAAAGTTGTGGAACTTAATAATTATTTGGATAGTGCTGTTTCTTCCCAGAAGCCCATTTTTCCATACTTCTCTATGCGCATTTGAATTCTTTCAGCCGGTGGCAAAGAACGAACCATTGCCAGGTTGCGGAGGATACATGCTTTTAAATGATCGGCAGCCTCTTGATAGTCCCAATGTGCACCTCCCAGCGGTTCCGGAACAATCTCATCAACGAGACCGAATCCTTTCATATCGGTAGCTGTGAGGCGGAGTTGTTCCGCTGCTGTTTCCTTTTTATCCCAGCTGCGCCAGAGGATGGAGCTGCAACTTTCTGGCGAAATCACGGTGTACCAGGTGTTTTCCATCATCAGTACCCTATCTCCCACACCAATTCCCAGCGCACCACCACTGGCACCTTCACCGATAATGGCAATGATGACCGGCACTTTGAGACGGATCATTTCGTAAATGTTTCTGGCAATGGCTTCTCCTTGACCTCTTTCTTCTGCCTCCAGGCCGGGAAATGCCCCCGGGGTATCGATAAGACAGACGATGGGTTTATTGAATTTTTCAGCCAGTTTCATCAAGCGAAGGGCTTTTCTATAGCCTTCCGGATTGGCCATACCAAAATTGCGCAACTGTCTTGTCTTCGTATTAATACCTTTTTGTTGTCCGATGATCATTACGGTCTCACCATTCAGTGAGGCAAAGCCACCCACCATTGCTTTATCATCTTTAAAATTCCTGTCACCATGCAGTTCCAGGAAATCGCCGCACATTTTCTCAATGTATTTCAGGGTATAGGGCCGGTCGGGGTGTCGACTGAGTTGAACCCTTTGCCAGGGGGAGAGGTGGTCGGTGATTTGTTTCCGTTTCGAAATGATTTCTTGTTCCAGTTGGCTGATATTAGCGGAGTAATCCACCTTAGCATTTTTTTCAGCCAGTTTCCGGGTTTCCTCTATTTGTTCATAGATTTCTTTAATCGGCTGTTCGAAATCGAGGAACTGTCTGTTAGGGAATTGCGGCATAGTCAATTATAAGGCGGTAAAAATACGTCATCATCCTTTTTTGGAAAAGATTTGTTTCAACAGGGGCTTTCGCCTTATATTTGCACCCCATAGATAGCATATATTATATTTATATTTTGTAATATATTCTTGGATCGGTAGTTCAGTTGGTTAGAATGCCGCCCTGTCACGGCGGAGGTCGCGGGTTCGAGTCCCGTCCGGTCCGCA
>JBEIUM010000185.1:0-5505 GCA_040374385.1 Sediminibacterium sp.
CAAACTAAAACCAAAATAACGGATAAAAAAACTCATTTGGACTGGTTTTGAATAAGATATGAAATCAATAATGCAATGCTGACAATTTGACACTACCATCAAAAATGGTTATTTTTGCAAAAATTGTCTTTACATGAGAGCGTCCGCCATGGAATTGGAGCATGATGAATCCAGGCAGGGGGAAGTCTTCTTAGATCCAACAGCTACTTCCCAGCCCTTTCGTAAGTTTTTTTACATAGAGAGTTATGGTTGTGCCATGAATTTTGCTGACAGCGAGGTGATTGCTTCTCTTTTGCTGAAGGAAGGATATGGTCCGACCCCCCAACCTGATAATGCCCATTTGATTTTGATCAATACCTGTTCGATTCGGGATAAGGCTGAGCAAACGATCCGACGTCGACTGACTGCACTTAGAACAGTGAAACAAAAAAATCCGGCAGCTTTGGTGGGTATTTTGGGCTGTATGGCAGAAAGACTGAAAGAACAATTGTTGGAGCAGGAACAATTGGTTGATCTCGTCGTAGGACCAGATGCATATAGAACTTTACCAGCATTAATTGCCAGTGCTGATGAAGGCAATAAGGCAGTAAACGTATTACTTAGTCGCGAAGAAACATATGGTGATATCGCACCGGTCCGTCTGAACTCCAATGGTGTAACTGCATTCATTTCGATCATGCGGGGTTGTAATAATATGTGTAGTTTCTGTGTGGTGCCTTTTACACGCGGCCGGGAAAGAAGCAGAGACCTACCCTCCATTTTACAGGAAGCAGGTCAACTGGTGGCGGAGGGCTACCGTGAAGTGACCTTGTTGGGACAAAATGTAGACAGCTATTATTGGATGGACGAAGCCAAAGGCGAGCCGGTTACTTTTGCCCAACTGTTGGAGGCAGTAGCACTCATTTCACCCTTATTACGCGTTCGCTTTAGTACCTCACACCCGAAAGACATAACCGAAGAAGTTTTGCAAACCATCCGGCGTTATCCGAACATCTGTCAATACATTCATTTGCCTGTTCAAAGTGGTAGTAATCGAATACTTCAGCTGATGAATCGCACCTATACCCGTGAGTGGTATCTGGCAAAAGTGGCTCGTATTCGGGAAGTATTACCTGATTGCGGACTGAGCACCGATATCATCGCGGGGTTCTGTACTGAGACGGAAGAAGATCACCAGGCCACCCTCGATTTAATGGAGCAGTGTGATTATGACCTGGCATATATGTATTTCTACAGTGAGCGCCCGGGTACACTGGCAGAAAGACGGTATGAAGATGATGTGCCGGAAGTAATCAAAAAGCGAAGACTACAAGAGATCATTGACTTGCATCGAATTCAATCGCTGCGAAACATGCAAAAGGAACTGAATAGAACCTGGGAAGTATTGATTGAGGGTAACTCTAAAAAAAGTGATGCCCATTGGCAAGGCAGAACTTCCCATAATAAAATGGTGATTTTCCCCAAAAATGGTCAAACAGCAAAAGGCGATTATGTGCAGGTGCACATTACGGACTGTACAGCTGGCACTCTTCTTGGGGTACAAGTGGAGGAGCCTGTTTTAAACAACGCATAACATGGATATACAAACGATAAAAAACAGATTTGGTATCATAGGTAACTCACCTGCATTGAATCATGCCCTCCATACGGCTATTCAAGTGGCGGGTACCGATTTGACCGTATTGATTGTCGGTGAAAGTGGCGTGGGTAAAGAAGTTTTTTCTCAAATCATACATGCCCTTTCAGCCAGAAAGCACAATCCTTTCATTGCCGTTAACTGCGGTGCCATTCCGGAAGGAACGATCGATTCCGAACTATTCGGTCATGAAAAAGGTGCTTTTACCGGTGCTGTCGACAGCAGAAAAGGATACTTCGAGACTGTAAATGGGGGTACGATTTTCATGGATGAAATTGGTGAGATGCCGCTCGGAACCCAGGCACGGTTATTACGGGTATTGGAAACCGGTGAATTCATTCGGGTAGGTTCTTCCAAAGTACAAAAAACAGATGTACGGGTCATCGCCGCCACCAATCGCGAATTGCTGGATTCAACCCGAACCGGAAAATTCAGAGAAGACCTTTATTATCGTTTAAGTACAGTACCGATTCGGGTGCCTTCGCTGCGTGATAGAAAAGAAGACATCACTTTATTATTCCGCAAGTTTTCGGTTGATTTCGCTGAACGTTATAAAACTGCCCCCGTACAGTTAGATGATGAAGCCAAGCAGTTACTGATGAACCATGGTTGGCAAGGTAATGTGCGGGAATTAAAAAACATCGCCGAGCAGATCTCCGTATTGAGTCCGCAACAGCATGTCAATGCAGACGAGTTAAAAAAATATCTGCCGGATAATCGTACTTCCCGTCTTCCCGTTTTGTCATCAGCAACAGGCGGAAGTGAGTTTGCCAATGAGCGGGAGATCTTATACAAACTCTTCTTTGATATGAAGAAAGAAGTGACTGAAATTAAGAAGATGTTCCTGGAGATACTGCAAAACCCCGGTATGCCGGGTCAAAGTTTGCAGGAGGCCCGTGAGCGTCTCATGGGTGATCTTGCCGCTGCCAATGAGCCTTCATTGGTTACACCTGTACCAACAGCACCTGCTCTCATTACGCCGGTATCAGCTTCCTCCCAACCCATGATACTGCACGATGACGATATTCACCACCATGTTGAAGTTGAAGAGTCACTGAACATCATGGACAAGGAAAAGGAACTGATTTTAAAAGCCCTGAAAAAGCACAAGGGTAAACGCCGCGATGCTTCCAATGATCTGGGTATCAGTGAACGCACCTTATACAGAAAATTGAAGGAATATGATATCGAAGAATAAAATTAATAAGCTTCAGCTGCCTGACTTCATTCCAACCAGGATGCTGCTGTTGTCTGTATTGATCTCCGTCACGCTGTTGTCTTGTGGCATTTATAAATTCAATGATGCTTCGATTGACCCGGAAATCAAGACAGTCAAGATTGGCTATATTGATAATAAAGCCCGGTATGTGAATCCGCAATTTGCGGCAAAACTGACCGATAAGATTCAGCAGAAGATTATATCAGCCACCAAACTTACCCGCACCAACTCAGATGATGCCGATTATGTGATCAATGGCGTCATCACTACCTATGATGGTAGTCAAACAGTTGGTGTCAGTGCAGCACAGGCCAATGCCAATCGTCTAACCGTTACCGTACACATGACCCTGCGAAATAATAAAGCCAATAAAACGGAGGAGTTTGATGTAAGCAGGAGTTTTGATTATCCAGCCACGCAATCATTTACTGTTGCGGAGGCTCAGCTTTCTGATGAAGTCGTACGTAACCTGACAGATGATATTTTTAATCGTATCTTTTCAAACTGGTAACGCTTTATAGTCCACAATGAATCCATTACAGGAAAAAGCTTTGTATCATCTGACCGGACAAATGGAGAACAATGAACGTGCCGGTACTGCCCTTGAAAAGACGGTAAGTAACTACCCCTATTTTGCACCTGCACAAAACTTGCTGGCTTGTTTTTATCAGTCAACCGAGCACCCCGATGCTTCTGCGCAGGCAGCCAAAGCCACCATGTACCATTTTAATCCACGTTGGTGGGCTTATCAGCTCGAGGAGAGCAGAGAAGCAGCAGAACAATGGAGTTCACCTGTTTTCAATCCACCTGAAGTTTCCCCTGCTTCCGAGCCGATTGCGCAAACACCAGCGCCTGTTGCTCCGCTTGAATCAACTGAATTGCCTCCAATCAAAGAGCCCATTTCCATTCCAACCGTAGAAGCGGTTCAGGCCATTCTTCGCAAGATCGATGGGGGCATAACAGAAGCCTCCCCCCCACCCCCGGTGGCGACCCATAAGACGACTGATAAGACGACCGATAAATTATCCTCAGTTTTATCATCCCAGCTTTCAGCCTATCGCCAGCCGGTTGCACCGGATACCCCACTGCCATTTGAGCAGTCAGGCCCCATGCATACCGTCGATTATTTCGCCTCTCAGGGCATTAAAGTCAATTGGCAGACAGGTGCTAAGGACAACCTATCCAGTAAAATGCTCAGTTTTACGGATTGGCTACGCCAGGTGAAACAGAACGAGAAATCAGGTACCGTTTCACAATTAGAGAAAAAAGTGGCGGAAGATGCGGTAAACTCGGTTCGGCGGGAGGAAGTTGTCACGGAAGCCATGGCAGAAGTACTGCTCAGGCAGGGACATCGGGACCAGGCCATCCAGTTATTCCTAAAATTAAGTTTCCAGATTCCTGAAAAATCCAGTTATTTTGCAACTCGAATTGAGCAAATCAAATCTACATTATGAGTATCTTATTTTTAATTCTAATTGTTCTGGCATCCGTTATCCTTGCCTTCATCATATTGATCCAAAACCCCAAGGGTGGTGGCTTATCAGGTAATGTAGGTGGCATCGGCAACCAATTTATGGGCGTAAAGCAGACCACGGATACCCTGGAAAAAGGTACCTGGCTCTTTGCCGGTATAGTTGCCGTTTTGGCCCTGTTTTCTACCTTATTTTTGAAAGGTGGCAGCACCATTGATAAAGATTCGATGCTGCAGAAAGTGTCTACCACACAGCCTGCCACTTCACAGCCCCAGGGAGCTGCACCTGCTACGCCAGCTGCGCCAACCCAGGACTCAGGAAAAAAATAATAATTCTTCCGTAACTTGTTGACCCTGTCTGCCTGCGGACAGGGTTTTTTTGTATAACAACGTCATGAAAAGGTTATTTCGAGTACTTCGCTGGTTGCCCCTCATTCCCCTGGCAGCATCACTGTATGTTTTCACCATACCGGAGACCAATTTTCCTTTGTCTGAGAAAACATTTGAGTTATCCAAACCTATTTCAAGTAAGTCGGTCGGTCGGGAACTGAAAGAGCAAGGGATCATTCGTTTCTCCTTCTTGTTTGAATTGTTTTACGGGCTATATGGTGACTGGGAACTGGTGCAACCGGGAAAATATACTGCCAGGAAGGGTCAGACGATTTATCAAACGGCTCGGCAACTGAAAAATAGCCGTAAGTCGATTGTGCGTTTGGTGATCAACCGACTGCGCTTGAAAGAAGATTTTGCCCACCTGATCGATAAACAATTCATCATAGATTCTGCCAGCGTCATGCAATTCATTCAATCGAATGATTCATTGCAGGAATTTGATGTCGACACCACTGTTTTTTTCACCATGATTTTACCCGATACCTATGAATATTACCGAAATAGTTCCATGCGGGTGATTTTATCAAAACTGCGCGCACAGAGCGAGCGTTTTTGGCTGCAAAATGATCGACTCAAGAAAGCTGCTGAATTATCACTTACGCCACGTGAAATATACATCCTTGCATCGGTGGTGGAGGAAGAAACCAATGACCCGGGCGACCGGTCGTTGATTGCAAGTGTCTACCTGAATCGCTTACGACAACGCATGCCCTTGCAGGCTTGTCCTACCATTAAATTTGCGCTCAAAGATTTTTCACTGACCCGCATCTATGAAAAATATTTGAC
>JBEIUM010000275.1:0-3040 GCA_040374385.1 Sediminibacterium sp.
GAAAAGCACGCTCACTAACATCATTGTGAAGACAATACCCTGCCACATGCGACATCGCTTCCTCCTTGGTAACATAGCTTGCGCGCTTACCAATCACCACAGCCAGTTCTACTTCCCAGTCTGTTTTCACCGAGTTACGAGGTAAAATGATAGGGTCATACGGACCAGATATGGCGGTCGTAGCTTTTAAAAATAAAATAGGCTCCGACGGAATCGGAGCTCCGGTTTCGGCTGCATGTTTTGCATAATTGAGCCCTATACAAACAATCTTGGAAGGCTTGGCGACCGGACAACCAAATCGAATGCCTTTTGGCAAAGCGGGAAATGTTTGCCGATTCCATGCTTCCGCTAATCGCTGTAACCCACCCGATGAAAAAAATTGCTCATCATAATCACTGACTACAGCTGATACATCATAACACACGTCATTACTATAAACACCGGGCTTTTCTTCTCCCACGCTTCCCCATCGAATCAGTTTCATGGTATAAAATTTTGATGGCCTGTTTGTTCTACATGAACAGGCAAATTAATGATTGAGGTGAAGATAACCCCCGTCGATGGGGTAATCATTCCCGGAAATAAATGCCGCCGCATCGCTGCTGAGATAGAGTGCTAACTGTGCCACTTCCTCGACAGTACCCATTCGCCCCATCGGTTGTGAAGCTGCCAACTTTTCCAACATGACTTGTTCCTGTCCCGGATAATTTTTTTTGATAAATCCGTCTACAAAGGGGGTATGAATTCTTGCCGGAGAAATGGAATTGCAGCGTATATGCTGCTTGAGATAATCATTCGCAACACTTCTGGTCATTGCGATGATGGCACCCTTACTCATACTATAGGCAAAGCGGTCGGGAATGCCGGTAATGCCGGCAACGGAGGCAATATTAATGATGCTACCACCCCCCTTTTTTAACAGTAAGGGTATACCAAAATGAAGGCAATGGTATACGCCCTTCACATTGACCTGATAAACCCGATCGAAATCTTCAGCGCTTGTTTGGGTAACCGTTCCTACATGAGCAATGCCGGCACAATTCACCAATATATCGGCACTACCGACTGCTGTCAGGGTATTCTTTACCTGTTCACCGGCTGTTACATCACATAGATAGGCCATGCCCTTTCCACCGCTTGCTTGAATATCCGCCAGTGTTGTTTCAACAGCGGTTTGGTTGATATCAGGTAAGTGTACTTCTGCTCCTTGTTGGGCAAAGAGTAGTGCAATCGCTTTACCAATACCGCTGCCGGCACCTGTGATGATCGCTGTTTTATTCGTGAGCTCAAACATCGCTTGATAAATCATTGAGTGAAAAAATATTTTTCATGCGAACCCATTTCTCTCCCGGTGCTGCAAATGGCAAGGTTTGTTGAAACTGATTCATAAGTGTTTCCCATTCCTGCACCAGCGGGTCATTGGCGTCTGTCCTGCTTTTGGCTTCAAAGTCAAATGTATCATCTGTGTCCATCAACATAACCAATCGGTTTCCTGCACGAAATATCTTCATGTCAAGGATACCGGAACGACGGATGCGCTCAAGTATACCCGGCCAAACCCGGGAGTGCCAAGACTCATAGGCAGCAATCGATGCCGGATCATTTTTCAAGTCGAGGAGTAATACATGCTGCTGAATCATACTGCTGGTTTTTTTTGAATCAGGTGACCACGCCAGCCAAACCAGGCAACAACGATGAAGCAGACCAGTGGTACATAATATCCAAATTGTATGTTACCTGTCAAATCTGTGATAAACCCAAATACCAGGGGAAGGATGCCTCCACCTACAATGGCCATAACGATCAGACTACTCCCCATTTCCGTATGTGATCCTAATTTTTCTATACCCAGCGAAAAAATGGTGGGAAACATGATTGACATAAAAAAACTGATAGCGAAAACGGTGTAGAGTGCTGCCATTCCTTGCAGATATACGGCCAGTAAACATAGTACGATGTTCAACAACGCATAAATCGTCAGTAAGCGGGCAGCAGGTACCCATCGCATAAGAAAAGTTCCAATGAACCTACCGAGCATAAACGATACACCATACCCGATACCCAGGTAAGTAGCTGCTGTATTTTTATCTATCTGGGCAGAACGGGCGGCATAAAGTATGAATAGACTATTAACACAAACCTGGGCACCCACATAGAAAAACTGTGTCCATACGGCATGTCGCAGGTGGGGAATTTGCCAGGTATTGACCAGCAGCTGCCATTTCGGTGCCGACTTGTTCTTTTCACGTATATCGGGCATATCGATCTGCAGAAAGACAAATGCTACCAAAATGATAACTGCTCCTATGATTGCATAAGGTAGTTGAACAGAACTCGCTTCCCCTGCCAGCGCAGCTTCCCGCGCCACAGGCGTCAGTCGATCTAATACTTCAGGTGGAACATCGCGGGTTAAAATAAAACTGGCACCTATGATCGGCGCCACCGTAACGGCCAGCCCATTGAATGCCTGGGCAAAATTTAGGCGGCGCGAAGCAGTTGCCGGATCACCCAATAAAGCAGCATACGGATTGGCAGCTGTTTCCAGCAGGGCAAGTCCACAACCGATGATAAACAATGCCCCTAAAAAAAAGACATAGAGACGCGTTTCCGCAGCAGGCACAAATAAAAAAGAGCCTACTGAGAATAATAATAGTCCGGCAAGTATGGTCTTTTTATACCCATACTTCCGAATCATTAATCCTGCTGGCAGGGCCATGAAGAAATAAGCAATAAAAATAGATGAATCAACGAGGGCCGCCTCCAGCGTAGATAGACTGAATGCCTTCTTTAAATGAGGTATCAGTATCGGATCCAGGTTATGCACAAAACCCCAAAGGAAAAAGAGAGAAGTAAGTAAAATAAAGGCGCCGCGGGTGGATGTTTTACCTACTGACATGCAATGCGTAATGAACGGTTGAACGAAAATCAGACTTTAAGATAATGAAGTTTTCTGTAATCGCTTTCCTTTTAAGCCGATCCGTTCATTTTCTGCCTGTTAGGCAGGTGGGTGCCATCGTATGGGTATAAAAAAAACGACAGC
>JBEIUM010000280.1:0-2885 GCA_040374385.1 Sediminibacterium sp.
CCAAAAAAGTCAGCTAGCCCTGAATTAGCTTTAACAAGCAATCCTTTTTCTATGTCCCATTCCCAAATGATATCATTGGTAGCACGTGAAATAAGATCATACCGCTGATTACTTAACCGGATGTTTTCCTGTGCTAATTTACTCTCCAGTAAGATGGAAAGCAGATTAATCATTTGCTGAACGTGGTCGTTCTGCGTAATTAATTCCCTTCGGCTTTCCTGTATATATATTTCGAGAACACCCCAACATTCCCCGGCTGCATTGATGAGCGGGTGCGCCATCGATGCGATGAAGCCGTTGGCAAACAGCAGTTTTCCAAATTCATTATCTTGCGCATTCACGCCGGAATCATCGGGTACGACCGATTGTTTCTCATTAACAGCTTTAGCAGCTGGCCACATTGCCTGCTGAATCGGAAAAGATGAAATTATATCTATGAGTGCGCCAGGCACATTTGCAACCGAACAGGCTTGCAGATTATTTCCCTGTATTTGCCAAAGTACCAACGGTAACCCATTATATATTTGCGCAACGGAGGAGATGTATACATCTAATATCTCTTGTAATTCCTTGAAAGGATTGGCATTTAAAGCCAATACTTCACGCTCGAGTAATTGCAACTTTTTACGCTGAACCACTTCGGTAACATCTTTAAAATAGATAACCAGGTTCTCATCCGAGGGATATACCGATAATTCGATCCAGTATTTAAAAGCAGGGAAATATTCTTTAAATCGCAGCGACCGGTTGTCTTTCATGATGGAGGGGTACGCTGGATATTGCTTGAGCACATTTATTTCAGGGAAAATGATCCAAACATTTTTCCCGATCAGCTCCTCCGGACTTTCCAACCTGACCAATTTGGCAGCGGGCTGGTTACAAAATAAGATGTCACCATTTTTATTCATTACCAGAAAGCCATCTGTAATGCTTTCCAGTACTTTTTCCAGGTACAGCGAATTCTCTTTTCCTAAAGTTGGCAAAGGAGCAGTAGCTGGTTCCTGGGGAATCAAACGGATCTGCCAGCTATTCCCGGCAGCACCAGGTAGTTGAATCAGAAAAGAAATGGATTTGACAACTATCGTTTGCTGAGTAGCAGTAACGATGGTATGCACAAAAGGAGATAATCGACTTTTTTCAATCAGCGCATCCCAGCTTTTCTCCTCTCCCAATAGAAGTGATCGAATTTCCTCTGGAGCAGGTGTAGCTGAAAAACCCAGTAACCGACTCAGCGACTGGCTCACAGCAAGTACATGCCCCTGTTCATCCAGTAATAAAATTGGATCTCGGGATGAATCAATCATTTGGGTCAGCATAGGCCGCACATCGGTTTCTGATACATTCATCTGGCCATAATTTTCCGCGTCAGCCGTCGATAGGACGGGTGAAAAGTATTCTAAATTCGGCACAAATTATTAGACTTCCAACTTTATTCATCTCGAGTCATCATTTTCGATGCTAAAGACCGGTTAAAATAAGACCGCCCGGCTAATGTCAGTCGGGCGGTCGTGTCTTGTTTTTCTCTAAAACTATTCTGCATAAATGCGTTCAATCGCATCTCTGTATTTTTCCATTACCACCTTCCGCTTGAGACTTAACTTGGGTGTCATCTCACCCGTATCGATGGTCCATTCGCGTGGCAGAAGTTCAAATTTTTTGATCTGCTCAACATGATTAAAATAAGTATTGAAACTCTCGACAAGCTCTTTGAACAATTCAAGTACACGGGGGTGATGTACTACATCCTCATTGGTTGTATAGGTCAACCCTTTCTCCCGCATCCAGTCTTTTAAGGTGGCAAAGGAGGGTACAATGAGCGCCCCTACGAACTTTTTGTCGGCACCTACCACCATCATCTGCTCGATGAAAGCACTTTCCTTGAATTTATTTTCTATGGGTTGGGGTGCAACATATTTGCCTCCGCTGGTTTTAAATAATTCTTTTTTACGGTCAGTTATTTTAAGGTATTTCTTGTCGACCCAAACACCAATATCACCCGTGTACAACCAACCATCTATCACCACTTCGGCAGTCAAATCCGGCCGAAGATAGTAACCTTCCATAACGCTCGGTCCTTTCACACAGATCTCACCATCTTCAGCTAGCTTCACTTCCTGCCCGTTCACGGGTGGCCCAACAGTACCGAAGCGCATTCCGCCGGGAGCCTGGCGATTCACCGTGATCACCGGACTATTCTCCGTTGGTCCATAGCCTTCATATACCGGAATACCGGCTGCATTGAAAATACGCAGCAGTTTTACCTGACAGGCAGCTCCGCCCGTGATGATGAATGAAACCCTGCCACCTAATGCTTCCCGCCACTTCGAAAAAATAAGTCGCTTAGCCAACGCCAGCTGAATATTATACCAAATGCCGCCCGATTTGTAATTGTCATATTTCTCTGCCAGATCAACTGCCCAGAAAAATAATTTTCGCTTGGTGCCTGTCAGTTCATTCCCCTTAGCCATGATCTTTTCAAAAACTTTTTCCAATAAACGGGGAACAGTCGTGAATCCATCAGGCTTTACTTCCCGAAGATTATCACCAATGGTATCAAGATTCTCAGCATAGTAGATACTGATGCCACTAAAGAGATATATGTATGTACAGGCTTTTTCAAAAATATGGTTCAAAGGCAGAAAGCTCAATACCCGGGAGCCCGGAGCATCCCTGAAAGGAAAGCTTTCCTTTGACATCATAACGTTGGAGTAAATATTTTTATGACTTAACATCACTCCCTTGGGCGTACCCGTAGTTCCTGAAGTGTAAATAATAGTAGCCAGGTGACTCGTGGGTATCGTTGGCTTGATAGCAGCCACTTTTTCCAAAAGCGGACTATCAGCGGGTTGCAAAAGGGTTTTCCAATGCGTTGTGCCTGGAATCTC
>JBEIUM010000313.1:0-2122 GCA_040374385.1 Sediminibacterium sp.
ATGTGGGTATAATGTTTCAGGAAGTTGGGCATCCCTGTGAACATCTCCACCAGAAATACTTCCTCGGGCATTACTCCTTCCATATCAATGTCAATACGCGCATCCACCACTGCCGCATCTATGATGCGGTTCAAGGAACCATATGCCTGATATTGCGCCAGCGTATTATCATGGGAACCGCCTATGATCAGTACTTTCTTACCGGCTTCCACCAATTCTTTCACCACTGTACTAAGTGCCGCATAGCTATCCTGGAGCCGCGCTCCGGTTTTCACATTTCCTACATCAGCAATTTTAATTTCGCTGTGCCAGTGAAACAAGCGATACAATTCTTTCCGAATCACATTGGCAGCCTGGGTAGTTGGGGAAGCTGGTCCGGCGCCACGCATTTCACAACAGCCTATCAAAACCAGGTCAGTTTGCGTCAGGTCGGGAAATTCATCTTCATAACAGCTTATGTAGTGCTGGAGCTGACGATCACTACAGACCTCATCTTCTAAAATGGCTGCAACTGAAATAGGTTCAAGGAAATCACTGATAGCGGAAAGAGACATGAGAAATGTATTAACTATCTAAAACGAAAAACGTTGGTCGATATTGCCTCCGGCGGGGTCAAAAAGAACAAAGAAAATGCCTCCCCTACTGATCAGTGAATCGGTATCCGGTACCCCGTACAGCATGGAAATAACGGGGGTGCCTTTTATCAGGCTCAAAATATTTTCTAAAATTGAGGATAAAATTATCGATGGTACGCGTATTGGGATATACCTGATAGCCCCATACCAATTGAAGTATTTTTTCTCTGGGCACCACCTCACCCTTATTCTCAATCAATAGTCGCAATAGCAGCCATTCCTTTTTGGTGAGATGCACTTGCGATCCATTGTAGCTGGTGGCCTGACGGGCATTGAAATAAAGGATATTCTCACCGAATTGATAGGTGTCTGGCAATAATACAAGTTGCTTTTGCTTCTTATTTTTTTCAATGAGTTTACCGATGCGTAACAATAACTCTTCCAAGTGAAAGGGTTTTGTTAGATAGTCATATGCTCCCTTCTTTAGTCCGCTGATCCGATATTCACTCGAATTCCGCGCACTCAACATTAAAATGGGAATCTCCTGATTGGTGAGCCGAATGGCTTCGGTAACACTGATGCCATCTATTTCAGGCAACATCACATCCATAATGATCAGGTCGAAGTGTGCCTGCCCGAAAATGCTCAGTGCCTTGGCTCCGTCTGCTGCAATGGTTACTTCATATCCTTCCAACTGCAGGTTCAACTGCAATGCCTCCTGCAGATGCTCCTCATCCTCCACCAGCAATATTTGGTACGGCTCATGCATGGAAGGAGGGGAATAAAACTTTGAAACGACTGCCCTTACCTACCTCACTCTCCAGTGAAATATCTGCCTGGTTGATATCGGCGATTTTTCGGCATAAGTACAAGCCCAATCCTGTGCCTTTCTTCTGTCGGGTTAATTCATTCCCGGTACGATAAAACTTTTTAAAAATCATTTTTTGTTCAGCAGCAGCAATACCTGGTCCCTTATCCTCCACTACCAATTCTACACCACGCGAATCGGTATGTACTTCCAACCGAATCGGTTCCTGCTTGGGGGAGTGTGCCAAGGCGTTCTCAAGAAGGTTACTGATGAGTATCGTTAACAGCCACTCTTCGGCAAGCACAACGGCAGCAGGGTCGCCGGCAGTAACAATCTGATAGGCGGGATACCTTGTTCTGGCATCATTTGCCAGTTGATCTATCAGTGAAAAGAGATTAACCGGCAGCTTATTAGCGCGGTAAGAACCACTGTCAAACTGGGCTGCAAGTAAGATGTTGTTACAAAGGTTATTCAGCCTACCCGTCTCTAACAAGGAATTATTTAGCAACTTGTTGCGTGTGGAAGTATCCAGTTCCCGCTTTTGCAGCGTCTCCAGATTTAAGCGCGTAATGGCAATGGGTGTTTTTAGTTCATGTGTTATGGCCATCATCAGATTCTGTTGCTGCTCTGATAAACGAAACTGACGACGGGTAGCCCGGAATACGAATACAGCACCTAATAAGATAAATGCTAAAAAAGTGAGACCCTCAGCTGTATACTGAACGGTTTTTCTATTGGC
>JBEIUM010000304.1:0-2300 GCA_040374385.1 Sediminibacterium sp.
ATGCCTTGCGGAACGCCTCCCCTACCACCGGGTATTCTCCCTTTGAATATGGCGAATTTGCTGGCATCAGGCGATTTAGGCCAGGTATTGTTTGACTCATTGATGTCTGCTGTTTCACGCATCGGATCGATCTGTATTTTAACAGCTTTTTTCTGTGTCATATATACCTTACTCATGCTTTTTTCATTTTTCCGCCAGATCTGTGCCGGAATATTTTCACGCATCGTTGTTCCATCTTCAAAAGTAAACTCAACGATCACCGGCATAACGAGTCCGCCTTTGTTAGAACAATTGATCTCGTACAAATGCATGCCCGCATATTTGGCTTTTTCTTCCTCCGTCAGTGGTTCGGGGGTAGCAGGACTAGGCATAGGTATTTTTGTTACAGAATCGTAGGGTTCGAGACCACGCGCATATCTCCAGTAAAAATCACGCAAAGTAGTATCTACATCTGTTAGGAAAAGAGTGTTTTTATCGGTCCGGTTCCGGATTTTGGAAATATCTTCAAAGGAATTCACCAATGGTTTAGCCAAGGGGCGTCCACCGGCTGCTCCGGGTACTCGTCCTCCCATGCTTGGCATTGCCATGTTGGGATCGAATACTGCATACCGAACACTATCCAAAGAAATATCACAAGGATCCACCGTATAGAACCATCCCCGCCAGAACCAGTCCAGATCTTCAGCACTGGCATCTTCCATGGTACGGAACAAATCAGCGGGAGTGGGATGCCTGAATGCCCAGCGACGTGCATATTCTTTGAAGGCTTCATCGAAGAGTTCTCTTCCAATGATGGTCTCCCTCAATATATTTAATCCGGCAGAAGGCTTGGCATAAGCATTAGGGCCAAAATTGATGATGTTTTCACTGTTGGTCATGATGGGTTCCAGCTGATCTTTTGGCAAGCGCATATAGTCAGCAATTGCAAAAGCAGGTCCTCTGCGGGAAGGGAATTTATTGTCATATAATTCTGTAGTCAGGTACTCCACAAAACTATTTAATCCCTCATCCATCCATGACCATTGGCGTTCATCACTATTTACAATCATGGGGAAGAAGTTATGTCCAACTTCATGAATGATCACACCCACCATACCATTCTTGGTGGATTCGCTGTAGGTACCATCTTTTTCTGTCCGGCCATTGTTGAAACAGATCATAGGATATTCCATACCATTGCTGGCTTCAATACTTTGGGCCGTGGGGTATGGATAGGGTATTGAAAACTTGCTGTAGGTTTTAATGGTATGTGCCACCAGTTTGGTGGAATAACGACGCCAAAGATTATAGGCTTCTTTGGGGTAAGCACTCATACACATTACTTTCTTTCCTTCCACATAAGCAGGCATGGCATCCCAAACAAACTTACGGCTGGCAGCCCAGGCAAAGTCACGTACATTGTTGGCTGTGAATACCCAGGTTTTGGTGGACTTGCTACGCTGTTTTTCAGCTTTCTTAGCCTCGTCGAGGGTAACAATTTCAATTGGCTCAGTCACGGTTTGTGCCTTTTGCCAACGTGCCTGCTGCGTGGGGTTCAATACTTGTGCATAGTTTTTACATTCACCGGTCGCCATGATCACATGATCGGAAGGCACGGTGATTTGTACATCGTAATTGCCGAAAACCAGTGCAAACTCACCGGTTCCTGCAAACTGGTGGTTCTGCCAGCCCTGAAAATCACTGTAAACGCATAGGCGCGGGAACCATTGTGTAATGGTAAAGAGGGCGTTGCTGTCTTCAGAGAAAATCTCGTATCCGCCCCGACCAAAAAATTGGTAGCGGTTGGTGATTTTATACGTCCAGTCGATGGAGAAAATAAATTGTTGTCCGGGCTTCAGTGGGGTAGGCAAATTTTCACGCATCATCGTTTTGTTGATGCGGTAAGTAAGGGGTTTACCATTTACGTCAGTGATCTTCTGAATCAATTCACCGTTGCCATTATCCTGTCCGGTATTAGCCATTTGATCCAGCTGACCGGTGGTGTAAATCCGACTTAGATTAGAACTGGTCTGATAGTTGGCATTGTTCACAGAGCTGTGCTGGTTTTCATCTAACTGGAGCCAGAGATAAGTGAGTACGTCGGGTGAGTTGTTATAATATGTGATGGTCTCAGATCCACGTATACTTAAATTGGGTTCATCGAGTGCACACTTGATCTTATAATCGGCACGTTGCTGCCAGTATTTTGGTCCCGGTGCACCACTGGCCGTTCTGTATTCATTGGGGGTAGGAAGCATAGAGCCCAACTGCTCAAATTTATTACCGTGGTTAGACCCGGGATTGTACTGTAGGTACTGTGC
>JBEIUM010000111.1:0-7971 GCA_040374385.1 Sediminibacterium sp.
CGATATTTTATCCCCTTCCAAGTTCATAAACTCATTCGCAGGAACCTGATCCGCTAATTGAAATTCACCATGTGCCATGCACATCGCTGGAAAAATCAAACAGTGAAAAACGATGTTATCCTTTCCGATAAAATGAATCAAGCGCGTTTCCTTATCTTCCCAATAAGGTCTCCAATCCTTGCCATGGTTTATAGCCCATTGCTTGGTGGCACTGATATAACCGATGGGTGCATCGAACCATACGTATAATACTTTTCCCTTACCACCCTCTACATTTTCCGGCAGCGCCACACCCCAATCGAGATCACGCGTAACTGCCCTGGGTTGTAATCCGCCATCGATCCAGCTCTTACATTGTCCTACCACCGTTGCGCGCCAGTCATTGGCATGTTCCTCTAAGATCCATTTCCTCAAAAAATCTTCGTGCTTATCCAGCGGCAGATACCAGTGGTTAGTTAATTTTTTTACCGGTGCTTGTCCACTCAGTGTACTAATGGGATTGATGAGTTCTTCGGGACTCAAGCTCTTGCCGCATTTCTCACATTGATCGCCATATGCTCCCGGAAATTGACAATTTGGACAAGTACCTTTTATGTAACGATCGGCCAAAAATGTCTGAGCCTGCTCATCAAAGTATTGTTCGCTGGTTTTGGTGATCAGCTGACCGGCATCATTGAGGCGGGAAAAAAATTCCCGGGCTGTTTCGTGGTGCAACGGGGCGCTTGTGCGATGATATATATCAAATTGTATCCCCAGGTCACGGAAATTTTGTTCCACCAAGGGGTGGTATTTATCAATGATGGCCTGTGCTGTTGTTCCCTCTTTGGTAGCTTGGATAGGAATGGCAGTGCCATGTTCATCGCTGCCACAAACAAATACCACATCCCGCTGCTTGGCTTTCAGGTAACGCACATAAATATCCGCAGGCAGATAGGCGCCTGCCAGGTGACCAATATGTTTGAGTCCGTTGGCGTAAGGCAGCGCTGCTGTAATCAGGTATCGCTTTGGTTCTTGCATGTTTCTACATTGGTTGTCATCATCTCTGGGCTGAAATGATTCAAGATGCGGGCACAAAGGTACAAAAACAAGGCCTACCGGATGAATGTGGCTAATTCGCTGTGAAATGTTACTTTTATTTCATGAAGCGGTCTCAATTTCTCTCTCAATTTTTGTTGACAGGGGGGGCACTAACTGCCGGTACCCAATTATGGGCAAGTCCTTCTCATCCGCATCCCCGAAAATGGTTGGTGCCGAAGCATTTACAACCCGGAGATGCCATTGGTATCACCTGTCCCTCCGGCTTTGCCCTTCAGGAAGATGTTGCACCAGCCATTCAGTATCTGGAGAAATGGGGATTGCGGGTAGTGACCGGAAAAACGGTCGGAAAGAAAGATCATACGTTCGGCGGCACCGATGATGAACGGGCCGAAGATTTTCAGGATATGATTCATAACCATGACCTGAAAGCCATTCTTTGTGCCCGCGGCGGGTATGGTGCGGTACGAATCATCGATCGCCTCGATTTTTCCTCTTTACGTCGTCATCCAAAGTGGGTGATTGGCTATAGCGACATCACCGTTTTTCATAGCCACCTGCATGCGCAGGCTGGAATTGCCTCGATTCATGCCAAGATGACCGAGGGATTCCCGGCTGACCCGGCTCGTTTTGACCCCATCGAGTTACAAGCAATGGAAACACTGCGACTGGCACTCTTCGGCGAAAAACTTTCCTACACAGTTCCGGCACACCCTCGTAACCGGCCGGGAACAGTAACCGGGGTGCTCGTGGGGGGCAATTTAAAAATGTTGGAAACACTTGCAGGAACACCGAGTGACATCGATACCCGCCAAAAAATATTTTTTGTAGAGGATGTGGGGGAGGCTCTATATAGCATCGATCGCATGTTCTGTAACCTGAAACGCAGCGGTAAACTTGCTGACCTGAAAGCGTTGGTGGTGGGTAGCTTTACCCGTATCAGACCCGATGACCCCAATGAACCATTTGGTAAGGATATTTATGATATTGTCTGGGAGCAGGTTAGGGAATATGATTACCCCGTATGCTTTGATTTTTGTGTGGGTCATCAGAAGAACAATGTGGCAATGAAATGTGGCGTCTCCCATCAATTGACAGTAGGAGCTGAAACTTCTACCTTAACAGAAATACAAGTATGATTAAGCAGCCTCCTTTCTTACGCAAAGGTGATACGATTGGAATCGTTTGTCCCTCAGGACATTTACCCATAGCGCAAACAGCAGCCTGTGTGCAACAGTTAAAGCATTGGGGGTTTCAGGTGAAGATTGGACCCACCGTAGGCGGTCGTTTTCACAGCTTTGCTGGAACAGATGAAGAACGCTGTGCCGACTTACAGCAAATGATGGATGATCCATCCATTAATGCTATATTATGTGGACGAGGTGGGTATGGACTCAGCCGTATCATTGATCAACTTGACTTTAGTCGGTTTCGCAAGCATCCCAAATGGATCATTGGATTCAGTGACATCACTGTATTACATGCACACCTGTATCGGCAATTTCAGATTTGCAGTTTACATGCTCCCATGGCACGTGCCTTTTCGAATAAAAACAAGGCGGGTATTGAAACCTTGCATCGTGCGATGATAGGCAGAAAACTACATTATTCATGTAAGCCACATGCTTTCAATAGGCAAGGTCAGGTATCGGGACCACTGATCGGCGGAAATCTTTCTTTGATTGCACATCTAACGGGTACCAAAAGTGCCCTGCCTGCTAAGGGGGCTATTTTATTTCTGGAAGATGTGGGTGAATATATTTACAATATTGACCGGATGATGATTCAACTTAAGCGGAGTGGCTTGCTTGGTCAAATAGCCGGACTCATTGTTGGAGGTTTTTCTGAAACAAAAGATACAGCGATACCATTCGGTGCAAGCCCGGAGGAAGTCATCCGGGCCCAGGCGGCAGCGTTTGATTTTCCCGTCTGTTTTGGATTTCCGGTCAGTCATGAAGAAGATAACCTCGCACTCAAGCACGGAGCCATGCATCACCTTCATATATCCGGTCGTTCCGTTCGGCTGGAAGAAATAACTGCCGTTTAAGGCACATCATGCACAATAGCCTGCTGTTGGGCAGCCATTATTTTCGCAATATCTCCGCTATGGTATTTTGGAAAAGCGGATAATCGGATAGGTTATTATGTGAACCTCCTTCAATCGTGATAAACTGGTCGCCGGGCTTAAGCAGTGGGGTTAACTTTCTCGCATTACTTATGCGAATGACTCCATCTGACGTGCCATGTAAAATCGTGATGGGGGCTTTTACTGCCGGCAAATATGAGTAGGTTGGGAATTGAAAATGGAGTAGTCGTTTCAATGGATAGATTCCAAAAATAGGCTGCAAGAGCGAAGAAATACTATAGTAAGGTGTTTCTAAAATCAAGTGTCTGCAATCTCTGACAGATGCTAGCCAGGAAGCTACACCGGTTCCGATTGATTTTCCATAAATGATGATCTGCTCCGGTTCATATTTTTTTCTTGCCAGCAGATATAATTGTTTGGCTTCTTCATACATCAGTGCTTCTGTGGCTTTTCCTTTTGCTTTGCCAAAACCCGGATAGTCCGCCATCCACACCTCATAATTTCCATTCATAAATGAAGGTGCAAAGCGGGCATATCGGTTGATGTTTTCTCTGTTTCCGTGAAAATATAGTACGACACCCTTGGTGATGGTGTCATCTGGCGGAACAAACTGAATGAAATGGAAGGAAGTAGTACTATCAACCGGCAACTGTATTTCCTGATAGGGCTGATTGATCTGATAACTATTTCCGCTTGGTATAGTTACCGGATGTAGTAGTAATTGGTCTTGTAAATAGTAGCCTGCAATTCCAATAAGTGCATAGGCGAGTAAGGCAACCTTGATGATGGTTTTTATGCGGGGTGAAAAAAATGACGGCATAGGTTGCTTTAGTATTTCAGAATATCGCGGAGAAAATTGTGGTATTCAGGGAAAGTGGGTAAGTTGTTATGACCGCCGCCCTCGATCCGAATCAAGGTAATCTTGTGAGGATTGATGGCTTGCAGTTGTTCGCTGTGCCGGATGGGTATCAGCCAGTCGCGTGTGCCATGTATGATGTAGGTATGACAATTAACTTTTTTGATCCATTTATCGGTAGGAAATTGGTAGCGGAGCAACCAGCGGTGCGGGAGGAAAGGCGTGAAACGTTGTACCACTTTGGTAAAGCTGAAATAGGGGGCATCGAGAATCAGGTAGCGTGGTGTGTTGTCAGCTGCAATCTTGGCGGCGAAACCACTTCCCAAACTTCTTCCATAAACAAGCAGGTGGTGTTGGGGAAAACGTTCGGTGAGTTTTCCGTACACGAACTGCATGTCATTGAGCAGATGCTCTTCAGAGCGCTTGCCGGTACTTTTTCCAAATCCGCGATAATCTACCAGCACAACATCATATTGATAGCGATAAAAGTCGCGCGCGTGTTTTGCCCAGCCTTTTATGCTTTTTGAGTTGCCATGAAAATAGAGAACGAGTCCTTTCGGTTCAGGGCAGTAAAAATGGAGCCCGTTGATGGATATTCCCTCAGCTACCTGGAAAAAAAGCTCCTCGAAGGGTAGATCATATTTATAGGCAAAATCTTGTGGTAGTTTTTCTGGTTTGAAAATAAATTTTTCCTGCACAAAATAGATGACGAGTGCAACAATCAGATAACCTGCAATAATATAGATCAGTGTTGGTGACAAAAGGGTAGGATTAATTGGTTACATATATCCAAATCACCGGTAATCAGATGGGCGCTTACATTACTATGCTTCGGAGCCGTCATGAAAAACACGCTTCAGTTTTAGGTCGGCGACCGGGGCTACTATCAGCGGGAATTTTTCAACAGAAACATTACTAGGGTCTAATCCAAAACCGCGTTCTTCACCCAAGCTTATCTCTTTGAGCCAGAAATAAACTTTCATGATAACTCTTTCAGTGAAGGGAAGTTCATTATCCTGACTCAAGTATTTTTCAAGAACTACAAATTGAAAGTCTCCGGCTACTTTATTTTTTTCTAGACTCTCATAGCGGCTGGTAATATTCACTTCCTTGTTTTGTACCAGGTCTTCCACAACTTTTCTAAACATCAGGTTAATGCGTTGTTCCATGCGGAAACCCAGTCGGAATTCAACCCGTATAATATCATTCGGTATAATATGTTCTACATTGTATTCGCAGGTGTAAGGTTCATCAAGTACATCCACATGAACAAACCAATAAATATCTGCTCTTTTCGGTTTCTTGTTCAGAATAGAATACATGATTTTGTGCTCAATCTCTTTGGGATTGTTGGCACTGGTCATATACACCAGGTGGGTAGCATGTTTTGGGATGGTTTTGTCATTACTCAGTTCCTGTAACAGAGGGACATATTGTTCCAGCCGCACAAATTCAACGTATCGATTTTTGATTTTTCTGCTGCGGTACCAAACGTACATCACAGAGAAAAGGGCGCCACCAACTATGATTGTAACATAGCCACCATGGAGAAATTTTTGAAGATTGGCGATGAGGAATGATATTTCTATGGTGAGATAAACACCTAAATAAAGATAAATGAGTGCAGGCTTTACCCGCTTGCTAACAAGGAAGTTGGAAAACAGGATGGTCGAATTCATCATGCAAATGGTAATGGCAAGTCCGTAAGCTGCCACCATGTTCTCAGATTTTTGGAAGAACAATACAATACCAAGGCAGCCGAAGTAAAGTAGTAAACTGATGCCGGGAATATAGAGTTGCCCCTTCTCTTCTGTCGGATAATTTATTTTCAGTTTTGGCCACAGATTGAGGCGCATAGCCTCGCTAATTAAAGTGAAGGAGCCAGAGATCAGCGCCTGAGAAGCAATGACAGCCGCCACAGTTGAAATAACAATACCTATTAATTTAAACCAGTAGGGCATGATACCAATAAAGGGATTGAATCCATCTATTTGAATGATTTGTCCCTTGTAATTGGCAAGTAACCATGCGCCTTGTCCAATGTAGTTCAGTAACAAGCATATTTTCACAAAGATCCAGCTGACGCGAATGTTATTTTTACCGCAATGTCCCAGATCACTGTACAGCGCTTCTGCCCCGGTAGTACAGAGAAATACCGCACCCAGTATCCAGAATCCCTTCGGGTATTTGCTTAGTAGTTCTATGGCATAGTGCGGACTGAAGGCCTTGAAAACATGGATTTCATCCATGAGGTGTATAGAACCCAAAACTGCCAACATTGAAAACCAAACTAACATGATGGGCCCGAAAAACTTCCCAATGGAAGCAGTGCCAAATTGTTGTAGAAGGAAGAGCAGGGTAATAATTGCAATGACGATACCAATGATAGTACTTTGCTGGATATCGCTTAATGCATTGATCTGCTTAAGGCCTTCGACCGCTGAAGTTACTGTTATAGGGGGTGTGATAATGCCCTCAGAAAGAAGAGCTGCACCTCCAAGCATGGCAGGCATAACCAGCCATTTTTTTCTGCGGCGAACCAAGGCATACAAACTAAAAATACCGCCTTCGCCCTTGTTATCTGCTCGTAGGGTTAGTATAACATATTTAACAGTGGTTTGTAGGGTGAGTGTCCAAATAATACAGGAAAGGGACCCAACTATCAGTTCTTCACTGATTACTCTTCCTTTGATGATCTCATTGAGAACATAGAGAGGAGAGGTTCCAATGTCTCCGTAAATGATGCCCAGCGCGATGATGAGTCCCGCAGCGGTTGCTTTGTTCGTTTGCTTGCCCACAGGTCAGAGAAACTTTTGCCTTTAGATTTAACAAATGTATAAGTAATTTTAATGCTTTCGGGTATAATATTGGAAATACTGTTTTTTAGTGAATTTGAGGCTGCCGGAAAGAACCCCGGGAGCGTATATTTGTAACCATAACTTGGGTAGCATGGCAAGATTAAAATTATTCATTTTACTGGTGTTTTTGGGACTGGCAGGCGAAATGGCCGCCCAAAACATCTACTATAGTGACCCCGACCGTACCGACCCCAAAACCCTTCAATTCGAGCTCATCGGAAAATTGGAAGGTCGCTTCCTGGTGTATAAAAGCTACCGTGACCAGCATTTTATCTGTGCCTTCGATCAAAATATGCGACTGCTCGATAAAATAAAACTACCGATGGAGGGGAGTCGGTTACTCAGTACCGATTTCCTGGTATACCCTGACTTTGCCTGGTTCTTTTACCAGTACTATTATCGGGGAACGGTCATCGCCGCAGCCCTGAAAATCGATCCTTCCGGCAATCCGGTAGGTAAGGAAATTTTGATGGACTCTACCCAACGAACTTCATTTTCTGCTGCCAATAAAATCTACTCTATCATCAATAGTGAGAACAAGCAGCAAATCATGCTGTTCAAAATCAATACTTCTAATGATCGTCGTCATATCCTCACCACTTGCTTGTTCAACAAGGAACTAACCCTGCAAAAGCGTTCGGTGGTTCCCATAGAAATGCCCCAGAGCAATGATTTTCTTTCTGAATTCACGTTGTTCAACGATGGGGAAATGGCTTGTATACGCGCATCCGGCACTTCCAGTAATGATAACATCAATAAAGTAACCCTGATTTTTAAAGATCCACTCTGGGACGCCCTGAGTATGGGTGAATTGGAAATCAAGGGGGTATACCTTGACAATATCAGGGTTCGTGCCGATAATATTAATAAGCACTATGTGGTTACTTCCCTCTTCAGTAAAATGCGCAGAGGCAATATTGACGGACTATATTATGCGGTATGGGATAAGACCAAACATACAGAGGTCATGCACGCCACAACTTTGTTCTCAGATGAGTTGCGGGCAGATGCAAAAGGAGATGGATCAATCAAAACTGCCTTCAATGATTTTTATATCAACCAGGTGATCATGCGCCGGGATGGGGGCTTTATTCTCTCAGCCGAATCTGTCTATACTTCCACGCGGGGAGGCAACC
>JBEIUM010000302.1:0-2316 GCA_040374385.1 Sediminibacterium sp.
AATACTGCTACACTCCATTTTTTTAATGCGGTGATTTCTGAACACCTGCACCGTTTCCAGGAAGAAAAAACCGACCCACTCGCAAAACGAGACACCTACGGCAAGGCTTTTTTGCAAGTAATGAACCTATGGCGGGAAGATCCACAGATAGCAGCACTGGTCTTTAGTCGAAGACTGGCTTCATTGGCTACCCAGCTTATGAATACTGCGGGTGTAAGACTCTACCATGACCAGGCATTATTCAAAGAACCCGGTGGTGGTTATACACCCTGGCATGCCGATCAATTTTACTGGCCATTAAGCACTGATAAAACCATTACCGCCTGGATCCCACTGCAGGCGGTACCTGCTGACATGGGACCCCTGGAATTCAGTGCCGGTAGTCATCGCATTCTGGAAGGCAGAGAACTTAGCATCTCCGATGATAGTGAACAAATGATAGGAGAAAAGTTACGATTAACAGACTGCCCTCATATTGCCGAACCATTTGATGCAGGAGAAATCAGCTTCCACTCCGGATGGGTTTTTCACCGGGCCGGACCCAATCGCAGCAATCAAATGAGAAAGGTGATGACTGTAATTTATATGGACAGCGAAATGCGTTTGAAAGCCCCCGTGAATAATAATCAGCAGTTGGACTGGGATACCTGGTGTCCCGGTGCTGCTATTGACGAGATCATTGATACCCCGCTGAATCCTGTACTGTTTTCAAGAAATGCGGCCGGTTCCAACTAACGTAATTTTCTTTTACGGATATCAAATTAATTGTGATGAAAAAGAAGGTTGTCAATAGCAGAAGAAAATTTCTACAGCAAGCATCCTTACTCGCTGCAGGCATTACCATCATTCCCCGTCATGTATTGGGGCGAGGCTTCATTGCGCCCAGCGATCAGCTGACCAAGGGTATCATTGGCGTAGGAGGAATGGGAAGGGTTCACATGGGTTATCCGGATACGCGCCTGGTGGCTGTTTGCGATGTCGATCAAACCCATCTCGCTGCCGCAGAAAAAAAGGTGCCCGAAAAAATAAAAACTTTTCATGATTTCCGGGAACTGATTGCCTTGCCGGAAGTAGATATTGTTCATATAGCCACACCGCCCCATTGGCATGCACTCATGAGTATTGCTGCCGCAGAAGCAGGCAAAGATGTCTGGTGTGAAAAACCCATGACACGCACCATCGGTGAAGGTCTTCGGGTTAAAGAAGTGATGCAGCAAACAGGAAGGATGTTCCGACTGAATACCTGGTTCCGCTTCAAAGACATTTTCTACGGCATGGAAACCACTGTGAAGCCGATAAAAAAATTAGTTGAATCAGGTTTACTGGGCTGGCCCCTGACAGTGACGGTGAGTAAAGCAACCGGTTTTGACTGGAAGTTCTACTGGATAGGAAAAACTGACCTGACCGAACAACCAATTCCAGCGGAGCTGGATTATGACAGATGGCTGGGTCCGGCACCCTTCAAGCCTTACCATCCGCATCGAGTGCACGGAACATTCAGGGGGTACTGGGATTATGATGGCGGCGGATTGGGTGATATGGGGCAGCACTACCTTGACCCGATCCAATATTTTTTAGGGAAAGATGATACAAGTCCGATAAGGGTTGAAATCGATGCAGAACAACAACATGTAGATGCCTGTGGTACTTTCAGAAAGATTGTCTATACATACGCTGATGGTTGCAAGATTATTTTAGATGGCGAATCAAAAGAAGCCAATGTTCCCTATATCGAGGGGCCCAAAGGAAAATTATTCGCCGGATTTAAATCAACGATACCCAACCTGCAGGAAAAAATTGCTGCTATGCCCGACCCTGCACCTCAAGTCACCGATTTTAACGATAGCGTAAAATATAGAACACCCTTTGCGCTGAACGAAAGCAATGGGTTTCGCTCATGTACCCTCATCAATATGGGAAAAATAGCCCTGCAATTGGGTCGCCCGCTCGATTTCGATCCGGAAAAATTACAATTCATTCGTGATGAAGAAGCCAATCGATTGATACACCAGCCGATGCGCACTCCCTGGCGCTTCTGATAAAGAAATACACATGAAAAAGATATATCTGATTTTCATACTGCTGATAGGCGTTTCGGCTATTTCGGCGCAAGAAGAAAAAATCAATAGCACATTACAAGTATTTCCGTACCGTCAGCCTGGCGATGTTGCAACGTTATTAAAGGAAATGGAACAATGGGATCAGGGCAACTGGAGACAACTAATTATTTGTCTTGACGAGAACAAAAAAACTACGGCGGCAAGCTATGCATTGTCTGCTTATGTAAACCATGTGGCTCTTCAATCTGACTTGAGA
>JBEIUM010000322.1:0-1983 GCA_040374385.1 Sediminibacterium sp.
TTTCCATCATTTCCCGCCAGGTGGTGAGCAGGATACGATTATCCTGCAGATATTTTTTAAGTTCCGGGGACTGCATAGCCAGCCAGTCAGCCCTGCGAATCGTTCCCGATTCGGAAATATGGTCGAAATGTTCACCTGCCACAGAACAATGCATGATCACCATGGTGATGCCCGGCTGCAATCCTTCAAAAGAACGGATGTATTGATCAGCCGCTAATTTTTGCAACTCCTTATCACTGATTTTTTCTTTCGGATACTTAAAGCCATAACTTGAATTGTGCAGGTCATCGATCACGGGAAGTCCGGCCAACCATAATTTTTCTCCGATGGCTTTTGCTTGTTCTACTGAGAGTAGACCACCGTTGGTTTTTTGTACAAGGGTGCTGTGGCCACCGGGAAACATCACCGGTATTTTTTCACGCATACCAATCGTGAGGTATTTTTCGAGGTATGCCGGTGTTGCAAATAGTGTTCCCATGTGCGAATCGAGATGCGTAGGTTCCCAGCCAGCGCGACGTGCGCGCGCAATCTGCGCTTCTATTTCCTTGGCTATTTCATCGGGTTTGGCATGCGTTACTACATCCATCACACCCGACCAAAGGGCGCCTTGTTGATCAACCATACCGGGCACTTGAGCTGCGCCGGCGAGCGGAGGCCAACGGTAATCTTTCCATTCTGCATTCATGGTCAGGTGAAGTCCGGCATCTGCCTGCGGATTTTTTTTCAGGTAAGAAAAAATAGCGGGCACCCAGGGACAGGGCATCATGATGCTAAAAGAATTGGCCACGCCTTTTTCGATGGATTCAAATACCCCATCATTCGATTCTTTCGACATACCCGCATCATCAACATGGAGTATGATCACTTTACTTCCCTTGGGATAACCTAATCTTTCCGCATAGGTTTGAGCAGAAGTTTCGGTAAAAGCATTACTCAACAGGATGGCTGCTGTGATGAAAAAGTATTTCATATGCGTTTATTACTGGCTCTATTAAAGGTAGCACCTTTATCGGTGATCTTCTAAATGGATGTGTTCACTCAGAAAGACTCGGTCATCATCGTCAATGATGATACATTCTACTTGCTGAAGCTGATTTATCAGATGAAGTCCTGCATCAATGCCCATGATGGCCACCGGAGTGGTCAGGGCATCTGCCAGTTCAGCGTTGGGTGTAATGATGGTTACGCTTTTGATGCCTGTTATGGGTAGTCCGGTTCGTGGGTCAATGGTATGGGAATATTTTCGGCCGTCTACGACAATGAATTTCTCATAGTTGCCGGAAGTAGCTACCGCCATGTCTGATACTTCCAGGTAAGAGAAGATGGTGCTGGATTGGTTAGGGTCGGCTATTCCGATGGTCCATGCCTTGCCATTGGGTTGATTTCCCCAGGTGGTCAGGTCGCCGGATGCATTCACGATGCCCGCAGTTATGCCTTGTTGGCGCATCCATTCCCTGGTTTTTTCTGCTGCATATCCCTTTCCAATGCCCCCAAAGCCTATCCGCATTCCCTTTTCACGAAGAAAAACTGTCTCATGTTGCACATCCAACTCAATGTTCTCAAAGTTGATCAATCGTACCATTCGCTTAGCTGTGGCGGCATCCGGTAGGCGTGACATATTGGTATCGAAGTTCCATAGGCTTTTGTCGACCGAACCATATGAAATGTCAAAAGCACCCTGCGTGATGCGGGAAATACGCTGACATCGATGTATTAAGGCGAAGGTTTCGGACTGTACTTCTACCGGGTGTATGCCAGCCGCTGCGTTGATTCTTGCAGTATCGCTGTTTTCGTTATAGGTAGTTAGTTGATTTTCAATTGTCTGTATGTAATCATAGGCAGCTTCAATCACTTCTAAGCCCATGGTTTCCTCTTCCACTGCCACGGTGATTTCAAAGTGATTACCCATTTTTTTCGCTTCTTTCTTCACCAAATGCTTCATTTTCTATTCATTGACCGGTTTATCTAAGGTAAAGTTTCAAA
>JBEIUM010000243.1:0-3883 GCA_040374385.1 Sediminibacterium sp.
ATTGTTGCCATTGTAGGAACTGGTTCAACTGGTGCTGTGAGTCTTACCACGCCGGGAGGAACAGCATCATTAGCAGGCTTTACGTTCATTCCTGCCCCCACCATCACCTCCTTCGCACCGACCACCGCTGCAGCAGGCGCACTCATTAGCATCACGGGAACAAACTTCAATGCTACTTCCA
Organism: Sediminibacterium sp.; assembly: GCA_040374385.1. Lineage (GTDB taxonomy): Bacteria > Bacteroidota > Bacteroidia > Chitinophagales > Chitinophagaceae > Sediminibacterium. The sequence continues at coordinate 182 of JBEIUM010000243.1, forward strand.
TTGTTACGCTTGGTGGCACACCTGTCACATCATTTACAGTTGTATCTGCTACTTCCATTATCGCCATTGTTGGAACTGGATCATCAGGTGCGGTGAGTCTTACCACACCCGGAGGAACTGCATCATTAGCAGGATTCAACTTCATTTCCCCGCCTACAATCACCAGTTTTGCTCCGCAAAGTGCCGGAGCAGGCGCTCTTATCACCATTACCGGTACCAACCTGAACGGAACCCTGGCTCTCACCCTCGGTGGCACACCCGTCACTTCATTTACAGTTGTTTCCTCCACAACGATTGTTGCCGTTGTGGGCAGTGGATCTACTGGCGCAGTTAGTCTAACCACGCCCGGTGGCACAGCATCATTAGCAGGCTTTACTTTTATTCCTGCACCAACCATTACTTCATTTGATCCGACCACTGCAGCAGTAGGAGCACTTTTGAATATTGCAGGGACTAATTTTGATGGAACATATGCCATCACTTTGGGTGGAACCCCGGTATCATCTTTTACTGTGGTATCTTCTACTTATATAGTTGCTGTTGTGGGCAGTGGGGCAACTGGTGCGGTGAGTTTGACTACACCCGGCGGAACAGCTTCTCTTGCTGGCTTCACTTTTATTCCTGCACCCATCATCACCTCATTTGCACCTACAGCAGCTGCCTCAGGTATGGCAATCACCATAACTGGTAATTATTTTACAGGTACTTCAATCGTTACCCTGGGAGGCACTCCGGTAGCCTCTTTCATCGTTCTTTCTTCTACCACCATAGTAGCGATTGTTGGCACCGGTTCTTCGGGTGCAGTCAGTCTCACAACACCCGGTGGCTCAGCTTCATTGGCTGGCTTTACCTTCCTGCTTTATCCCCCCAACTTTATTCCAGAAATCTCGAATGCTTTTTCACCGAACGGTGATGGTATCAATGATGTTTGGCTGGTTAATTTCTTACAAGATTATCCCAATGCTACCGTACAAATCGTTAACCGATATGGTCAGATCGTATTTTTCAGTAATGGATATGCCCAACCCTGGGATGGAAAATTCAAGGGACAAGCGTTACCTGTTGGCACTTACTATTACCTGATTAACCTTCGAAACGGTAAACCTACGATTGCAGGGTCTGTTACGATTATTCGCTAATTCGAAGTGGGGGAAAGTTTATTGAATCGGATTTTTTTCAATCCCAATTGAATCAGTATTTACCCGATGCAGCAGCCGTTCAAACGATGGTGAATGTTTTTCCTGCCATTTCGACCAGATCAACCAGAGCAGTTTTCTTTGCAGCAGGGTCTCAACTAATGTAGTATTTTCTTTGTCCAACGCATCCAGTGGAATAAAATGGAGTAAACTATCTTGCTTATCCTCTGTGTATTGCTGTTGGAACATTCTTTTTCGCAATAACATACGCCATTCTCTTTGCTCTTCCGGATTAAAATTTTCCAATGCTGCAGTGATCAGTTTCACCACTTCATCTGACGGAAGATGTTGTATATTTCTAAAATCCTGTAGAACAGATCTGAGATCTGGTTGATCAGTTGCTTTCACCGATTGTATCCAGGTATTTTCAGTTATGGGAGATTCCGATACAGGGGTATTAAAATTTTCATCCCATTTATTTCTTTTAACTGTATTGTTTTTTTTAGACTGCCTGAAGGCTACCGTTTGTTTTACGTTCGGTTGTGGTTTGCGGTAGTTGGTACGAACCACAGCTGTTTTACTTACTGCTGCCACCGGATAGGTAGTCGGCGTACCTGCTGATTTTTTTTGGACTGAAATGTCGAATTGACTGAATAAAGCCAGCAGAACGAAAGCAAGGATGCTGCTGCGTATATCTAGTTTTGATTGGTTAGTGGTTGGATGTGTTATTCTCTTAACGCGTACAAGCAACTCGTTCTCTTTCCCCGTAATTGCTAAAGTTCCACCCATATATTGGCTGTTGCGCGCACACCAGGTGAGTGCCGTAACGTAGGGAAGTACAGGCATGCCTTGCTGAATGACAGTGTCATCACAAGATTTTTCCCGCTCCGATCGGATTTGCCTGAAAAGCAATCGGGCAAACGGATTGAAGAAAAGGAGCATCTCCATCCAGATCAATATTCGCTGGTGAAGAAAGTCATTCCGCTTAATATGCGCCAATTCATGTAATAGTATCGCCTGCATTTCCTCGACACTGAGTCGATTCACCAGGGCTACCGGTAATAAAATAATAGGTTGTAACCATCCAAAAGTGAGGGGAGAAGCTACCTGATTCGAGAGATAAATCTGCACCGAGCGATGAATACCCATCGATGCAGCTGAAGTGCTTAGGTATTGTTGCCAATATACAGGCATGGTAATACCTTTCTTTCTTAACTGCTGCAACGACCTGTTGGCACGCAGGTATATCAGAACATGATAGGTTAATCCCACCGCATAAAAAGCTGCTAAGACATCAATCAGCCAATCCGGCAAATTAAAAACGGTTGATGGTAATAATTCAGTAAGCGTGAAATAGGCAGGCGTAATTTTCAGAAAGAAGTATCCTGAAAAGGCAAACAGCCATCCAATCGTTAGCACAATCACCAGTAAAAACCCCAGACGGTAAAGATGAGTGGATTGTAGCGGGAATATGCGGGATAGTAACTGATACACCAGCCATAAAATGGCAGCCATCCAGCAGCTGTCTGCCAGTGCAAATACCATTGAACTCATGAGGTGATACCATCCCATCATGTTCGATTATTTGTTTTTGAGTTGCGCTATCAACGCTTCGATCTCTTCCAATTCAGCCGCATTGGGTGAATGATTGCCGAGTGCCTGTAAAACCAATTGCGAACTGGATCCTCCGAAAAGGGTATGAATCATTTTCCCCACGATTTGTTGCTGGGTATTTTCCCTACTGATATTGGGTCGGTAGATATGTACTTTGCTGCTGTCGTCTCTGCTGACAATACCCTTTTCATGCATGATCTGCATGAGTTTGAGGGTGGTCGTGTAGCCGGCATTTTTATGTTCACTCAGTACCTCATGTACCTCACGCACGCTTGCCTGACCTTTGTTCCACAATACTTGCAAGATGGCAAGTTCACTCTCTGTAGGCTTTGTAACGTTGCTGGATTCCATATATACGATTTTATTCGTAGCAAGTTACAAAGCCCCAGCCTTTCCCCCAATTTAAATTTTGTTAAACCCGAAAGGGCAAAAAAAATCCGCCATCGGCGGATCTTTAATAATGCTTTTAAACTTATTGCTTGGTATGTAGTTCGAGCTTGGAAGAAGGTGAACTGGGAAGCAAGCTTCGATAAGGATCAGTTGCAACTGAATCAAGGGCCGCACCATTTACTTTGAGTACGCCATTCTCATAGAGAACATCCAGCTTACCCTCTTTCTCATATCCGCCTTTTTTCAGTGCTTCGATGAGCTGCATGGGGTTCCCTTTTTTTTCATCTACCGATACTACCGCATTATTTCCGGGGGTACCCTGGATATTGGTAATCATTGTAGTACTATCTGTCAGTATAACCTCTACCTTTTGTTCTGGTAAACCCGCAGCCTTGGCTTTATCGGTATGCATGTGAGAAAGGGTAGGAGCAATCACCAAAGAAACAATCGACATCAACTTAATGAGAATGTTCATAGAAGGACCTGAGGTATCTTTAAACGGATCACCCACTGTATCTCCTGTTACAGAAGCTTTGTGTGGTTCGGACTTTTTATAGAAAAT
>JBEIUM010000081.1:0-10347 GCA_040374385.1 Sediminibacterium sp.
ACTCTTGATGGACAGCTTGTTTATTACCTCTGCAAATTCTGTCAACTCCAGGTAGGGTGACATTTCCGTAGCAATGAAAAGTATTCTCTTTTTAGTAGACATGAGCACTGCCTTTTTTTACCGGCGGAATTTACCGGATTGCAAAAGTACGAAAAATCAGCCGTTTTCCGCTATAATATTGACTCCGGTTGAAAGCGAGGGGGTAAAAGAAGCTGAAATACAATGAATTTTAACGGGTTGTTGCCTCTCTATTCGAAGCGATAAAGAGATGTTTTGAGCAAAACATACGTACCTTTATACATCGTTTATCTAATATGAATGAGGTGATGGAGATGAACGAATGCAGCTTGCTATGAAAAAAATTATTCTCCCCCTTTTGCAATATGGTTTCTTTCTAGGTCTGGGAATATTTCTTGTCTGGTGGAGTTTACACGAGATTCCGGACAGTGAATGGAATAAATTCCAGGATTCATTAAAAACTGCCCGCTATTGGCTCATCCTACCCGTGTTTTTCGTTTTGACAGGCAGCCATGTATTAAGAACCCTTCGCTGGCGACTATTGATGGAGCCGATGGGATATAAACCGGGCTTTTTCAATACTTTCTTTGCTGTTATGATTGGTTACCTGGCCAACTTAGCTATTCCCCGTTTGGGTGAAGTGTTGAAGTGTACCCTCCTCTCCCGTTATGAAAAAGTACCTGTTGAAAGAGTATTGGGTACCATCGTGGCCGAACGGGCATTTGATGTGATCAGCTTACTGGCCGTTTTTTTATTGGCACTATTGGTGCAATTCGATGTAGTTACAAGCAGTTATGCGAACATTACTAACCTGCAAAAAACTTCGGAGAGCGGAAATGGCGTTGCCGGCTGGATCTTTCTTATTTTATTCCTGCTGGTCGCAGGATGGTTGGGATGGGTTTTTTATTCCGGCAGGGGTAAAGCTCTCCTGCTAAAAATCACAGGTTTGCTCCGCGGTATTTGGGAGGGATTGACCAGCGCGCGAAAACTAAAACATAAAAAGCTATTTTTCTTTTATACCATATCTATCTGGTTATTGTATTTAGGTGGAACCTGGTTGGGTTTCTACGCCACTGTCGGTACCGACCAGTTAGGATTGCAGGTGGCGGTGAGCGGACTTGCCTTTGCCAGCATCGGCATGATCATAACGCCGGGAGGGATTGGTGCCTATGCCCTTTTGTTGGCATTCGTAGTAGAGCAAAATGGTGTTGATTATGCAACGGGTGTAGCCAATGGTACCTTACAATGGTTTGCACAAGTTTTAATAGTCGTGCTGGTGGGCGGCATCAGTTTGCTGGTTCTACCCCTTTACAATAAAAAAGTATCAACATGAGAGCAGTAGACGCTATCCAACAAAAGATCATGGTGGCAGATCAAATGGTTCATCTTGCAGCCAGCTGGAGAATCAGGGGGAAGAAAATCGCTTTTACCAATGGCTGCTTTGACATCCTTCATGAGGGACATATATTTTCTCTCTCCTCTGCTGCCAGGGAGGCCGATTTCCTTGTAGTTGGGCTCAACAGTGACGAGAGTACACGGGGTTTAAAAGGGCCGGAACGCCCGGTGAACAGTGAACAAAGTCGTGCACTTTTACTGGCTTCCTTACTGATAGTAGATGCTGTTGTTATTTTCAACGAGTCTACCCCCCTGGAACTGATTTCAAAGCTTCAACCGGATGTATTGGTGAAAGGCGGAGATTATCAACCTGAGCAAATCGTTGGTGCCAGCGAGGTAATGTCATGGGGTGGCCGCGTAGTTATCAATCCACTGGTGGAAGGGTTTTCCACGACCGGACTGATTCAGCGGATCAAATCAGCCCTTTCCTGATCCGGCAACAATTCGTTAACATTTCTCCACTGAAAGGGATAGTAATTTTACGTTTCGCGTAATGATGGCATGAGCATGAAAACACAATTTATTCCAAGAGACATCAGCTGGTTGAGTTTCAATGCCAGGGTTTTACAAGAAGCCAATGATCCCTCTGTTCCTTTGAGTCAACGCATCCGCTTTTTAGGTATTTTTTCCAATAACAGTGATGAGTTTTTTCGGGTGCGGGTAGCCACGCTCAAGAGAATGATTGAACTGCGCAACTGGCACCGTAAGATCAACATCCACATGGAGCATGATCCGCAACATATTTTGCAGGATATCCAGACGATCGTATTGGAACAGCAAAATGAATTCAACCGCATTTGGAATGCGATACTCAAAGAACTGAAAAAACAGCACGTCTGGTTGGTAGATGACAAGCACCTGAGCCGGGAGCAAAAAGATTTTGTCAAGAAATTCTTCGAAGAAGAAGTACGGGCCAATATCATTCCGCTGATGATTCAAAGTCTGCCCCAGATGCCCTATCTGCGCGACAAAAGCATCTACCTCGCGGTGATCATGAAGAAGAAGTCCACCGCCTATAAAAATCAATATGCCCTGATTGAGATTCCTACTCAGTCGATCAACCGCTTTGTTCAGTTGCCCTCAAGCGGAGACAAGAAAAGCATCATTTTGTTGGAAGATGTGATTCGCTGCAACTTACCGCAGATCTTTTCTTACTTTGGTTACGACACTTTTGAATCATACATTTTCAAAGTCACCAAGGATGCGGAACTGGATATTGACAACGATGTGAGTACCACCTTTGTGGAAAAAATAGAGAAGGGGATCAAAAACAGGAGAAAGGGAAAGCCGGTGCGCTTTGTATTCGACAAGGAAATGGATGCGGCGCTACTTGAATATTTGATACGCCGACTGCGACTTGGCAAAAAGAGTAACATCATACCGGGTGGCCGTATTCACAACTTCAGACACTTCATGGATTTTCCGGCGGTGTTAAAAGAATCTGTCCGCCCCCGCCCTACTGCCTTCATCCATCCTGAACTGTCGCGTTCCCTGCGGGTGACCGATGTTATTCTCAAGAAAGATGTGATGCTTCACTTCCCCTACCACAGCTTCAATTCCCTGATCGACCTGCTGCGGGAGTCGGCCATGGATCCGGAAGTGACTTCCATCAAGATTACAGCCTATCGACTGGCTTCGCAATCGAGGGTGATTCATGCCCTGATCAATGCGGCGAGAAATGGAAAGGAAGTAGTCGTGATGCTGGAATTAAAAGCGCGGTTTGATGAAGAAAATAACCTCGAGTGGAAAAAGGTTTTGGAAGATGAGGGCGTAAAAGTGTTGTTGGGAGTTCCCAATATGAAGATTCACGCTAAACTGGGTATCATCAAAAAACGTTCGGGAAATAAAACCATACAGTATGGTTTTGTGAGTACCGGCAATCTACATGAAAAAACTGCCCGCGTTTACGGTGATCATTGTCTACTAACGGCTGATCGCCGCGTTATGGCCGATATCAACCGGATCTTCAGGTACCTGGAAAACTGGCGTGCCGGCATGGCAGAACTGCGTCAATGCAATACACTATTGGTGTCGCCGGTAAAAATGCGAAAAGAATTAATTGCCAATATTAACCGCGAGATCAAGCAGGCAAAAGCAAAAAAACCGGCTTCGATTATTCTGAAGCTTAATTCACTGAATGACCAGGAACTGATCTTACGACTGCATGAAGCTGCCAGGGCAGGTGTGCAGGTGCGGCTTATCATTCGCGGAATCTATTGCCCTTTAATTGCCCCCAAGAAGCAGGCCTTCCCGCTGGAAGCTATCAGTATTGTAGACGAATACCTTGAGCATGCCCGCGTTATGATCTTCCACAACCAGGGTGAAGAAAAAGTATTTATCTCCAGTGCCGATTGGATGATCCGCAACCTAGACCATCGGGTGGAAGCTGCCATACCCATTTTTCATCCCGATCTGGCTCGGGAATTAAAAGATATTATCCACATTCAATTAAGAGATAATGTCAAAGCCCGGATGCTCGATGCGCAATTATCGAACAACTATGTACCTTCCGCTGGTAAAAAACCCTGCCGCTCTCAGGTGGAGATCTATAAATACCTGCGGCAGAAAAATCAGTCCGGTACATGAGATTAGCTGCGATAGACATTGGAAGTAATGCTGCCCGCCTCCTGATTGCGGAAGCTGTTTCCGATAAAGAGTCGGGCGTACGATTCAATAAATTAAACCTGGTGCGTGTTCCGTTGCGACTGGGATTTGATGTTTTTGAAAAAGGTGAAATCTCGAAAGAGAAGAGAGGCATGCTGCTTCAGACGATGAAAGCCTACAGTCACCTCATCAATGCCTACGGCGTGAAACAGGTGATTGCCTGTGCAACCAGTGCCATGCGCGATGCAGCCAATAGCAGCGATATCATCAGAAAAGTAAAGATGGAAACCGGCCTTGAGATTGAGATCATCAGCGGGGAATTAGAGGCTTCCATCATTTATGAAAACCACATTGCCGAAAACATGGCGACCGACCACAGTTACTTGTACATAGATGTGGGAGGCGGCAGCACCGAGCTGACCTTTTTTGCAGACGGTAAATTGGTTTTTAAAGAATCCTTTAACATTGGCACCATTCGAATTTTAAAAGACCTGGTCACTGATGCACAATGGGATACGATGAAGGATACCATCAAGGTGAAGACCCGTGGATACAAGAAAATTGCTGCCATCGGTACAGGAGGAAACATCAATAAGATCTTTTCACTGAGCAAGAAAAAAGATGGCAGACCATTGTCGATAGATTTATTGAAAGATTATTATAAAGAACTGTCTAACTGCAAACTGGAAGAAAGAATTCGGAATTACAATTTAAGGGAAGACAGGGCCGATGTGATTGTACCAGCTTTATTAATCTATATCAATGTGCTTCGCTGGGCAGATGCAGAGGAAATTTATGTTCCAAAAATCGGACTGGCGGATGGCCTGATACAACATTTATACGAAGAATTGCATCCACGGGTTCAGCCTGCCGGCTAAATAATAAATAAGCTGTTTTTACCGACAGGCGATACCTTTTCACCCAATTCATTTTTCCGATGACCCAATTTGGGTAATTTTGAAACCATGCCAGTAACGGATACACTACCTGTAAAAAATAACCGGGTTATACTCATCATCATCACGCACGTTGCTGTGTGGAGCTGCTTCTTTGCGCTACCCTATCTCGTCTTTTTCCCGCGGCTGCGTGACTTTAGCATGAGCAATCACCAACTGGCGGCAATAATTTGTAATAACATCTTTCTCGTACTCTTCTACTACCTCAATACCTTGTGGCTGGTGCCCCGACTGTTGGTAAAGGAAAAATGGCTCTGGTATTGCTTATCTATTTTAATTTGCCTGCTGATCTTTCTAAATGTGCCCCGGGTATTGGCGAATTGGATTGCGGAACCAGAACTCGTTGCCATTCAAAACAGGGAATTCATCCGCAACCCGGCCTATAAAGGGCCCTCTATGTATGGCCCGGAAGGCAGAAAGCCCTATGCCAGTCGTTATAATACCGTGTTATTCCTGCTGGTATTTACGGTAGGTACCTGTATCTCCATGATTCAACGCTGGCTTAAAACTGAACAAAACAGAAAGGAGACAGAACATGAAAAACTCAATACGGAGTTATCCTTTCTCAAATCACAGATCAATCCGCACTTTTTCTTTAATACCCTGAATAACATTTATTCTCTGGCGGTGGTGAAAAGTGATAAAACAGCGCCCGCCGTAATGAAACTTTCAAAGATCATGCGTTACATTTTAACTGAAACACAGCATGACTTTGTGCCTTTGAGCAGGGAAGTTGAATTCATTCATAATTATATCGAATTACAGCAGGTTCGACTAACTGAAATGGTAACAGTTCGATTCCAGGTGGAGGGTGATATTGAATCTTCCAACATAGCCCCCCTCCTGCTGATACCTTTTATAGAGAATGCCTTTAAATATGGCGTTAGTACCAAAGAGCCTTCTCATATTCACTTGCTAGTCCGGTCTAATGCAGACAGTATCAGTTTTCACGCTGAAAATTATATTGTCTCCACCACCGGTTCCGATCTGGAAAAGACCGGCATTGGTATCAATAATGTAAAAAGACGGCTGGAACTGCTCTATCCGAACCGACACGAGCTGACCTGTGAGACAAAGGGACAACATTATATCGTTCATCTGGAAATAAAACTGGGATGATCCACTGCATAGCTATCGACGACGAGCCACTGGCATTACAACTAATATCAGAGTATTGTCAACGCATTTCTTTCCTCCGGCTTGAGAAAACTTTTACCAATACCGATGAAGCAAGCGACTTTCTTTCAAAAAATCAGGTAGACCTGTTGTTCCTTGATATTCAAATGCCTGATATCAATGGCGTTCAGTTTTATAAAAACCTGAACAAAAAACCACCCGTGATATTTACTACTGCCTTTAAAGACTATGCGGTGGAGGGTTTTAATGTAGATGCCGTCGATTATCTGCTGAAACCATTTGAATATGATCGATTCCTGAAAGCATGTTATAAAGCAAAAGAATACTTAGAATTTCTCAGCTCGCAGGAATTGCAGTTGAACTCAATCTTTGTGAAAGTCAACTATGAAATCATGAAGATCAATCTGAAAGATATTGACCTGATTGAGGCACTCGATGATTATATAAAGATTTACACACAGCCAACCCCGGTACTGACCCTGATGACCTTAAAAAATATTACTGAAAAATTGCCGCCACGGGATTTCATTCGTGTACATCGGTCGTTCATCATTCCGGTCGCTAAAGTGGAAAAGTTCAGTAAAACGAAGCTTTGGGTAAAAGGCAAAGAAATTCCTATCGGCAGCAGCTATTCGCATGTCTTCGATCAGCTGGTGCAACTGTCTCAATCTTAGCACCCCTGCTCCAAACCTCCTTATTCGGAGCTTCTTTTCATTTTGCATCTTTTTTTTACTGAACTTCGCAACAAAGCTCATCTATGCAATTTTTATCTGCACTGGGAATTGAAAATGAACAGTCGGGCAATGCTACCGGCTCCAATTGGATCAGCAGCGCTGGTCGCCAGTTAACAAGCGTTTCTCCAGTTGACGGTCATATCATCGGCTCGGTGATAGAAGCTGACGCTGAAACATATGAGGCGATCATGGTTCAGGCACAAGCCGCCTTCCTCCAATGGAGAAACTGGCCGGCACCGCGTCGCGGAGAAATCGTAAGACAAGTAGGTGATGCCCTTCGCGCACAGAAAGAAAACCTGGGTAGACTGGTGAGCTATGAAATGGGGAAAAGTCTTCAGGAAGGTTGGGGCGAAGTGCAGGAGATGATAGATATCTGTGACTATGCAGTGGGTTTATCGCGCCAGTTATATGGAATAACCATGCCCAGTGAACGCCCTACCCATAGAATGTACGAACAATGGCATCCCTTAGGAATAGTGGGTATCATATCTGCTTTCAATTTTCCGGTGGCTGTTTGGTCATGGAATGCTGCTTTGGCATGGGTTTGCGGTAACGTTACACTTTGGAAACCAAGTGAAAAAACACCTCTCTGTTCCGTAGCCGTTCAAAAAATTGTTGCCGAAGTATTCGAACGTAATGGTGTTCCTGAAGGAGTCAACTGCCTGATCCAGGGTGGTCGCGAAGTAGGTGAACGCATCAGCCGTGATGGTCGCATCCCGCTGGTATCTGCCACCGGCTCTACCCGCATGGGTAAGGAGCTGGCAGCAACAGTTGCCGCCCGCTTAGGTAAAACCATTCTGGAACTGGGTGGAAATAATGCGGTCATTATTTCACAACACGCTGATTTGTCTATGGCATTGATTGGCTGTGTATTTGGAGCAGTAGGCACTGCCGGTCAGCGTTGCACTACAACACGCAGATTGATTATGCACGAATCAATCTATGACACGTTTAAAAACCAGTTGATCAGTGCTTATGGTCAGATCAAAATCGGTGATCCGCTGGATGCAGCCAATCATGTTGGTCCGCTGATTGACCGCCAGGCAGTAGACCAATACCTGCACGCCATAGAACAATGTAAGGCAGCAGGCGGACATTTTATAGTCGAAGGAAAAGTACTCGAAGGCAAGGGATATGAAAGCGGCTGTTATGTGCAGCCTTGCGTGGCTGAAGTGACACCCGACATGCCCATCGTTCAACATGAAACCTTTGCTCCGATTTTATACATCATGAAATACCGTGAGCTGGAGGAAGCCATTGCCATACAGAATGCTGTTCCACAAGGATTATCGTCGGCAATTATTACGCTGCATCTGCGCGAGGCGGAAACCTTCCTGGGGGTGAATGGCAGCGACTGCGGTATTGCCAATGTGAACATTGGAACCAGTGGTGCAGAAATTGGAGGTGCATTTGGTGGAGAAAAAGAAACCGGTGGCGGACGAGAAAGTGGCAGTGATTCCTGGAAAGCATATATGCGCCGGCAGACCAATACCATCAACTGGGGAAGTCAACTGCCCCTGGCGCAAGGCATTCGGTTCAAGCTCAATGAAGACTAAATTCCTGTTTTTCCACTTGATAAGGTTTTCTTAAAATCTGCGCTTTTTTGCCGCAGGATTACTGGCTTTCATCATTTTTGTTGTTTAACGCTCCCGCATGATCAGAAGAAGGATCGATTTTTTTACTGTTAGTCTACTCTGTTTAACCTCGCTACAGGCCCAAAGTCAGTCGCTGAATGACTGGCACCTGAAAGATCCTATTACTGATTCTGTTAATGGTATTTCATTAAAGAAGACTTACCAGTTTTTGCAGGAGAAAAAGAGAAAAGCGGGTCCGGTGATTGTAGCCATTTTAGATTCGGGGGTTGATACTACACATGAAGACCTGAGAAAAAATCTTTGGCGCAACCCCGGTGAAATTCCCGGCAATGGCATCGATGATGATAAAAATGGCTACATCGATGACATCTATGGCTGGAATTTTTTAGGTGGAAAAGATGGCCGCAATATGAGGCGTGCCTCTAGCGAAAAAGCAAGGATCTATCACAGATACAAAGATCGCTTTAGTACACTTGGAAATGATACCGGCTTACTATCCTCCCAAGAAAAATCGGAATACTACTGGTGGAAAAAAACGGCAGCAGAAATGCAGGGAGGGCCGGACGATGAAAACCAGATGCGCCTGATTACAATGACAGAGCGAACCCTCCAGAAGTATGACGGGTTGCTGAAACATGAAATGAAGCGAGATGTTTACTCTGTCAGTGACCTGGAGAAATTCATTCCAACCTCCCCTCCCGGAAAAGATGCCAAACTGGGATTCCTGACTTTTCTTCGGCTCATTGAAGCCGAGAGCGAAGTCACCAATAAACAGCTGATGTTCGAACTGAAAGCCGAGTTGGAAAAAATGCGGGCTGACTCTGCAGAACGCAGTTCCCCACCGGCAGATATGCGGGCAGAAATAGTGCACGATCAATATTTCAATTTTTCAGATAGTCTCTATGGCAACAATGATGTGATGTCAGATATGGAGGGGGCGATGCATGGGACCCATGTGGCAGGCGTTATCGGAGCGCTGAGAAATAATGGGATCGGCATGGATGGTGTTGCTGACTCAGTGAAGCTGATGATTTTACGCGTTGTTCCGGATGGCGACGAATATGATAAGGATATTGCTTTGGCCATCCGCTATGCGGTGAACAATGGTGCCAGTATCATCAATATGAGTTTTGGTAAATCCTATTCGCCGGAAAAACGCTGGGTCGACAGCGCTGTTTATTATGCAGAAGCACATGATGTATTGCTGGTGCATTCCTCGGGCAATGAAAGTGTTTCCTTGGATGAGAAAATAAAATTCCCGCATGCCTGGCTGGAAAATTGGAATCGTCCTGCCAAAAACTTCATCACTGTCGGCGCCAGCAGCGATCTGCTGTTCGGACCCTGCCTATCAGCTTCTTTCAGCAATTACAGCGGTCGCATCGTCGACCTGTTTGCACCCGGAGTAAAAATCTATTCTACCCAACCTGGCGGTAATCTTTATGGCAGGCTCGATGGCACTAGCTTTTCAGCCCCGATTGTTTCAGGCATAGCCGCCATCATCCGCTCCCGCTATCCATCTCTCTCTGCAATAGAAATCATTGAGCTGCTCAACAGTACCGTCACTTCCTTCAAAGGAGATAGCACTTGCCGGCCCGGGGAAGAAAAAAATAGCCAACTCATTCCATGGACTGACCTTTGCAAATCGGCAGGTATCGTAAATGCATTTCAGGCTATTCAAGCTGCTGATGCCCTTTATGATCGAAAGCAAAAAAGTTTTACCCGACCTAAAAAATAATGGCAGCAGCAACACCTCAACTCGTTTATCCCTCCTTTGCTGAAAACTATATTCGTTTGGCAGGTAGCACTTGTCCGAAAGAGGCCCAGCAGTTACATGGTACTGCATTGATACAATTTTACTCTGCACTTCCGGCTGCAAGAGCCCATGAGCGATATGCACCAGAAAAATGG
>JBEIUM010000139.1:0-6729 GCA_040374385.1 Sediminibacterium sp.
GCAACTATTTCGGGAGTTACCACTACATTGTTTTTTAATGCAATAGACAGCAAAGAATCAGCTTTTAAATATCCATTGTCAGCCGATGTTTTCCCGGAGTGATTTTTTCGGGTGGTTTCTGTACTTATTTCCAGTTCAGCCAGCAGATAGTATGCCCTGTGTTTGGCAAACGATTCGGGATAGTCACGTATCAGTGTTTGCAGCGCATCGACATACTTCTTTTTGTTTGCCAATGATCCGCCTGTTTGTTGCCAGGCCCATTCTAATCGGTCGATATGTAAGGCTACCGATACTGCTGTACCTTTTTTATCACGCTGTGCAAGTAGTAGTTTTTGATATTCACCCAATACCTTCATTTCAATGGAAGAATCATTTTTTGGTAGCGTTGTTTCTATGAACTGTTTTGGCGGCATGAAAGCCAGCTGTTTCCATTGCGACGAAGATGTCGGCTGGTAGCTCTGTAGAATGGGATCTTTGAGATATGAAAGTCTATCTAGTAATATCAACTCATACCAATTATCAGGCTGCAGTTGACCGGAGCCACGGAAAACGATTGCACGAATGGCATTCACCGGCATTTTTTTCAATTCATCCGGTTGGGTAAGTGCTTTCTCATAGGATTGCAGAATAGCCCGATCAAACTGAGCGCTGCTCCATTGCTCGATCTTATCACCAGACGTTAGCCCTGTGTTCTTTCTATCTTCAATTTGCCATCTATTCGCAGCATAATACCTCCGGTATTGACCTGCTAGCAATGCATATAGTATTGAACGTGTGAGTGCATCTTTTTGGCGTGACATTTCAACCTTTATCCGATTGATGGCAACTATGTTTCCCTCGTCTTTTATTTCCGCTTCCAGCGTAAGCTGATAAATCAAACACTTGAGTTGTTGTGGACCGAGGTTGGTGGCTACAGCTTTTTGATACAGCCGGTTGACTTTTTCGAGGGCAGTTTTAGGGAGACGGTTAATGGTAATATTCGAGTCGATGTCCAACCACTCCCGATTAAATGTGGTATCAACAGTTTGCGACTGTGCAACAGTTGTCCAGGTGACACATACAATCAATAAGAAATAGGCGTATTTCCACATATGCTTCGGTTGATCGGTTTTTCCGAAGATGCATGGATTTTACAATTGCACAAGCAATCATCGAATTTAACAAATGAAGTGACTGTAAATGCAGTTGTTCAAAAAAACGGGGAAAGTCCTGTATGCTTTCTACTTCTTAAGAATGGCAGCCATGGTTTTTCCGATGTCGGCGGGACTCGCAACAACGTGGATGCCACATTCAGCCATGATCTTCATTTTGGCAGCTGCGGTATCGTCTGCTCCGCCGATGATGGCGCCGGCATGACCCATTCTGCGACCGGGAGGCGCTGTTTGTCCAGCGATAAATCCTACCACCGGTTTGCGGTTATTGTCTTTGATCCAGCGGGCAGCTTCTGATTCCATGCTACCACCGATCTCACCAATCATAATAATGCCATCTGTATCCGGATCATTCATCAGCAATTCAACTGCATCGCGGGTGGGTGTTCCGATAATGGGGTCACCACCAATTCCAATGGCAGTAGTGATACCCATACCTGCTTTTACCACCTGATCGGCAGCTTCATAGGTGAGGGTACCGCTTTTCGAAACGATGCCTATACGTCCTGCTTTGAATATGAAACCGGGCATGATACCCACTTTGGCTTCTCCGGCAGTGATTACACCCGGACAGTTTGGACCCACCAGGCGTGTAGATGTTGTTTGGAGATAATTTTTCACCTTCACCATATCCTGAACAGGTATACCCTCGGTAATACAAACCACCAGGCCTATGCCAGCTTCCGCGGCTTCCATGATGGCGTCGGCAGCAAAAGCCGGGGGCACAAAGATGATGCTCACATCAGCGCCAGTTGCTTTTACGCCTTCTGCTACCGTATTGAAAACAGGTTTATCCAGGTGGGTTGTACCTCCCTTGCCGGGTGTTACACCGCCAACAACCTGGGTGCCGTATTCAATCATTTGGGTGGCATGGAAAGTGCCCTCTGTACCGGTGAAACCCTGTACCAGAATGCGTGAATTTTTATTAACTAAGACTGACATGTGGGTGAAGAATTAAGTTCGCCGCAAAAATAGGCGAAAACAGCTTTGAAATGGCAGTGTTATGGAAAGTTTAGGGATTTTCCTGGCGGGCTGAGGCATAAAAAAAGCCAGCCGGAGTAAGTTCCGACTGGCTTGGCATAGGGGAGGATATGGATTATTGTTTGTAAAACTGTGCACTGTCCCTGCCATAGGCATTGGCCACCCGCAGGAAGTAGAGTCCCGGATTAAGTCTGTCAGCAAACACTTCGAATGCATTGTTACCGGCTGCCAGATCTTTTTTGAAACTCATTTTCGGATTGCCATTCACATCATACACCGTAAACTCGGTTGCTATGTTTGGTAAACGGCTCCAAACAGTCACCAACATTCTGGACTGTACCGGGTTCGGGTTGATGCTTACGATTTTCAGATAGTTGATGGTAGTACCCGGTGTGTTGGTGGTATCCAGCACCTTCACATCCTTACAGATTTCAGCCATACAACCTTTGCTTGTTTTTACCTGCAGGCAAACCCTGTAAGTGCCGGCAGCGCGATACAATTTTTCAGGATTCAATACATTGCCAGTCATCACCGTGTTATCTCCGAAACTCCAGATGCGTTGTGTGATGGTGTCACCGGCAGTCGTAGTGCTGGCTCCACTGGCGAATTGTATCCTGTTGGGGGCGATTTGCTCGAACTTAAATTCGGCAGTTGCCTTGCATACAGGCGGTATGGTAAAGGTTACGGCATACTTGCTCTCACATCCGGATTTGGTTTTAATCACGAAATATGCTGTGTAAGTTCCCGGCTTCAAATAATCAAACTTCACTTCAACCTCATTTCCGGTATAAGTTGGCCCGCTGGTAGCATTGCCCAGGTACCAGGTTCTGCTGATGATGCTGTCTTGAACTGCTCCGCTTAAAGCAGGTGCTCCCATTGATTGTGAACTGTTGAAATAAACTACCGTTCCGTTGATCTGGTAGCTGAAGAAGGCCTTACAGTTATTGGGCGCTAAACCTGAATCACTCACATTGATTTCAAAGCAACTCTCGCTTACACAACCTCTTTTTGTTTTGGACACGAGGCATACCCTGTATTTACCTATTTTGTTGTAGGTTTTCACCGGTTTTTCCTCATTGCCCTCGTTGTAGGTGCCATCACCGAAACTCCAGGATCTTTTTACGATGCTGTCACCACTTCCCAGTCCGGCATGTTCAGCTCTGAATTGATAGGTCAAGCCACTTTGTCTATTTACACTCAATCTGGTTTCAAAGCGACAGTCCCAGGGGCGTATGATAATGGTGGTTACATATTTGCTTTCACAACCCAGGCGTGTTTTGATGACAAGCGTAATTGTATAGGTGCCTGGCTGATCAAAAGCATATTTCATGTCCCACTGGTTGCCCGGTACTTGTATTCCGTTGGTATTGTTTCCAAAATACCAGGTTCTGCTTACGATGGTGTCTTGTGTTGCACTAGATCCGTTGTTAGAAGATCTTGACCTCGAGCTATTCAGCTTAACGATGTTGTTATCTATTTCATAAGTAAAGAAGGCAAAGCACTCTGCTGGAACCACGGCTGAATCTTTGATCTCAATTTCTATGCAACTTTCGCTGGTACAGCCTTTGCGGGTTTTAGCGACCAGACATACTTTATACTTGCCTGTTTTGCTGTAAGTTTTTATTGGGCTCTCTTCATTGCCTTCATTGAAAGTTCCGTCACCAAAGCTCCAGGTACGTTTAACAATACTGTCGCCTTCATTTAAACCGGCATGGCTTGAATTGAATTTATAGCTCATGCCACTATGTCTTCCAACGCCTATTTTGGTTTCAAAGCGACATTGTACCGGCGGAATAACCACATAGGCAACAAATTTACTTTCGCAACCCATGCGCGTTTTAATGTAAAGGATGACCGGATAGGTTCCTGGCTTATCAAAAGCATAGCGCATGGCTACCTGGTTGCCGGGAACACTGATGCCATTGGAGTTGGCTTCAAAATACCAGATACGTGTTACGATGCTATCGGCACTGGTAGCCGTACCTCCGCTGGAAGCTGTCGAACGGCTGCTATTCAGATATACTACATTGTCTTTTACTTCGTAGGTAAAAGTGGCTTTGCAGTCTACCGTTGCAACTACAGAGTCTTTTGCTTCCACTGTGATACAAGCTTCGCTGCTGCAGCCGCGCTGTGTTTTGGTATAAACACACACGGTGTATTTGCCGGCCTGGCGATAAGCTTTGTAGGGGCGACCCTGACTTTGATCGAGCGTGGTGCCATCGCCGAATTTCCAGATAGTACTTACGATACTGTCACCGGGATTTACGTTGGTCACCAGTCTTTCGAACAAAAACTCCAGTCCGCTGCTTTTTACAACCACGGCTTTGGTGCTGAGGTTACAGTTTTGGTTAAGCAGGGTAATTTTTTGCTCATATTTACTTTCACAGCCACTTCTGGTTTTGATAACCAGTTTGATGCTGTAGGTTCCCGCACGATCAAATAATTTCCGTAGGTTGACCGGGTTTAAAGAGGTAACAGGCACGAGGGTATCATTGATATACCAGCTACGGCTGATGATGGTATCGCGTAAGCCGTTGGGCATAACGCCGGCACTGGATTGCTCACTGGAGAACCAGGCAGCAAGTCCTTCGCTCTGTGTTGAAAAATAAGCCCTGCAAGCAGTATTGTAAGTTGAGCTGTCCTTCACGCGTACTGAGATACAAGCTTCACCTGTGCAACCAAATTTTGTTTTGAATTGAAGGCATACTTTATAAGTGCCTGAGTCGGCATATTTTTTTACCGGACTGATTTCGTTGCCATCGAGGATACTGCCGTCACCGAAATTCCAGCTTCGCTTGATGATGGTATCACCGGCAGCAAGGTTTTCTTCAACTGAACTAAATTGAAGGTAAAGGCCGGATTGTCTTTTGATAAATACTTTGGTATTCACTCTGCAGGGTTGCTCTTTCACAACCACTGTATTGGTCACTTTGCTTTCACAACCTCTGAATGTTTTGATTAATAAAGTAACCTGATAAGTGCCAGGACCGGGGAAGGAGTGGCGAATGTTCACCTGATTACCCGTTACCGGTACTGTTCTGTCTCCAAATAACCAGGTTCTGCTGACGATGCTATCACCGGGTGCAGCTTTGCTATCGCCACTGAGGAACCCATATTGGAAAAGTGTGGGGGAGTTGGTGGCATCGACCACAGCGAAGGCGGCATTACATGAAAGGATGGTGGGGCTAGCACATAAAACGAAATTGCTTTCGATCACGCGGGTACTACCCGGAGCCATCTTATGCAGAAATAACCGTCCGTTGCAGTCGGTAGTCTGTACATTGATGAATTTAATTTCTCCGTTGCAGGACACGGAGTCTACATAATAACCATTGCTGTTGGTCAAAACCCGTCGCTGGATGTTGCATCCCGACTGGGTTGATTCGGAGGAGATATACATCACCTTTCCCGCAATGGGGCGTCTGTTTTCGTCTGTTACTGTACCCTTAATAACAAAGGTTCCTGCCAGCAGGGTGGTCTGCATGCCTAAGCCGAGCAAGAGCAACAGGTAGGTTAAAAATTTTTTCATAGGATTGGATTTTCTCTAAATAGAGATACTTAAAAGACAGAAAATGCAGCCTGTGGACTTAAAAATCGGGTCTGGTTTACATTCAGAAATGCTGCCCGTACTCCTTTTCGGGGGTCATGCCCTGATAAATTATTGATGAAAAGGCCATAATTCAGGGCCATTACCTACTTTTGCGGCACTCTAGTAAAACAAACATTATGGCAACTACTTCCGACATCAGCCGTGGCATGATCCTTAAACTGGACGGCAGTCTTTATTCCGTTGTAGAATTCGGCGAAAACAAAACAGCCCGGGCAGCAGCCAAGGTATGGGCAAAACTCAAGGGTGTAGATAATAAAAGATCCATCGAAAAAACCTGGAACAGCGGTGAAAATATCTATCCGGTTCGGGTAGAGAAGAAAGCCTTTCAGTTCTTATACAAAGATGGTAGTGGTATTAATCTGATGAACAATGAAACCTTTGAGCAGATTTCGCTTTCAGAAGAAATGATTGATGCCTCCCAGTTTTTGAAAGATGGGTCTGAAGTATTTGTATTCATTAATGCCGAAACGGAACAGCCCATCGGTGCGGAATTGCCCGAAAAGATTGTTTTGAAAATTACTTATTGCGAGCCCGGACTCAGGGGTGATACCGCCACCAGGGCCCTCAAAGCCGCCACAGTTGAAACCGGAGCCACCGTTATGGTACCCCTATTTGTGGAAGACGGTGAACTGATTCGGGTAAATACCAAGGATGGCAGCTATGTAGAGCGGGTGAAAGAGGGAAAAGAGTAATTGCCGCCCTTCCCCGATTTTCGGCGTTTTTTCTGATTTTTATTGATTTTTGACCCGTTTTCGGTCATTTTTGGCCGAAATACCCCTATTTTTGCCCTCATTTCGATAAAATCCAATTATCTCGTAGAAGGCCTTTTTTTATTAAAAACCGGGGGTTGACGACAAGTCTCCCGGGTAAATTTTTTAACCCGGATTAACCCCAAAAAACCTTTGTTATGGACTTAAAACACATAGCGGTACACGATCTTTCTGGCAGGGTCAGGCTTGGTCACGCGGCTCACCAACTTCACAAAAA